>NZ_JBKOUE010000002.1:0-341608 GCF_046765995.1 Methylophilus sp. 'Pure River'
TTTACCACTCATACTGCACCTTTCTTTTATTGCCATTATTACGGCTTAAAGGTGTCTAGTAAATTAGTGGCGATTCACTTTCACGCGCAATCGCCAGCAATACCTCCTGAACGGGCGCATCATGCACGACCAGGTTAATGAGTAAGGTGGGGGTGGCCGACTTTAATGGCGGCTTAATAATGCGGGCGGATTCAATTTCAGAGATATCGACTTCAGGGTAAGTTGCTACAGGTGGCGTTTCTGACACGCTGATATCTGGCAAATGCAATGCAGCGTGAGTAGACGCATCCAGCGGCTGCCGTACGCATGCAGCAAGCCAAACACAACACAGCAGGATGATAGCGAAGCGCATCCACGTCCCCCGTTACGATATTGACATTTTTTAACACATATTAATTAAAATCAATACGCAATGTCAAATCATCATGAGAGAAAACGCAGGCTTCTGGCGAAAGTGTCGATCAATTGTCAGTCAATAGACACTATTTTAGTGGCCATACTAAAAGTATGGCAGTGAGAAATTAGAACAATTCGATTTCGCCGGTAATCACACTGTCTGTGAGCAGGCCTTGCGCAATCAGCGTTTCATAGTAGCAAATTTGATCTCTACCGTGCTCTTTGGCGTAATACAAAGCTTCATCTGCGTGCTCAAGCACCGTATTCGGCAACACATTCAGCGCCATTTTTGAGCAACCGATACTGATCGTGACTTTCCCCACCTGCGGAAACGTATATGCTGCCAGTGCCTCTTTAAACCTGTCTAGCAACATGACAATGTCATGCTCTTCGGCACAGGAGAACACGCCGACAAACTCCTCCCCGCCAAAACGGAACAGCAGGTCACCATCCCGAAAAGCCTCTTGCATCAGACGCGATAACAGCAGCAGTACCTCGTCACCAATCAAGTGGCCATAGGTATCGTTAATTCTCTTGAAGAAATCAATATCGAAGATCACCAGGTAGTGGTGCAAAGGGAATCTGTATTCCGGCTTATAGTCATTAAGCAGGATTTTGCCAACGCATTGATCAAATGTCTTGCGATTGAGCAGGCCGGTTAAGGCATCGCGTTCGTTTTCAATAATCAACCCGGCGTAATGCTGGAACATCTGCAAGCATTGCTCTACCAGATCAATCTCCTCAGCCGAGAGCGATTCGTGCTGGATCAGCAAGATGGCACTTTTGTGGGAGATACTTTGCTTGAGCGGGAACACATGCAGCTTGCCGCTGGCTGTATCAAAACACACATGCTGACGATGCTCTTGATTCAAATAACCCAATAGCATCGTATACACTTCCGGCGGCCAGGCTTCAAAGGTCGGGTCAGTACTGGACTCCTGAGTATCCATCACCGAGACAAGCTGCCGCTTGGACAACACCTGCATCCTGACTGGCTGTGCCTGGGCCGCAAACACAGACATCCAGTGCTGCATTAATGATAGCAGCGCCGGATCGAGTGCAAGGCTTTCCCTGACCTTGGTGAGGTCAATCAGGCTTTGCATAAATTTTTTCAAATTCAAAGGTGTATTCATGTTCGCGACAATTGTTTTTTCGAACACTTTATCAAAAGCATGGCGTTGACCTATTGGTAAACAGAGCCAATTTTAGTGACTATTTTTGAATTTAAGACGGGATAAAATAAGAATGGGGTGGCTAATGGGGCTCGAACCCACGACAACCGGAATCACAATCCGGGGCTCTACCAACTGAGCTATAGCCACCACTGGGAAAGATTTTGGCCTGCCCGACAGGAATCGAACCTGTAACCCCCAGCTTAGAAGGCTGGTGCTCTATCCAGTTGAGCTACGAGCAGATAAAGTAGTTACATGCCGATCAGGCAATCCAGAGAAAACTGGTCGGCGTGGAGAGATTCGAACTCCCGACATCCTGCTCCCAAAGCAGGCGCGCTACCAGACTACGCTACACGCCGAAGACGGAAATATAACCGATTTTCTGAATTTGTGTCAATGTCGATGTGATAAAATTCTATTTTTTACGACAAATATTTTGTTCATGAGCGCTCATATTATTGATGGCAAGCAAATTGCCGGTCAACTGCTAGAGGATATTAAAGCCAATATCGATCAACGTGTGCAGGCCGGAAAACGTGCGCCCTGCCTCGCGGTGATTTTAGTAGGTGACGATCCTGCTTCTGCTATTTATGTGCGCAACAAACGCCTGGCCTGCGAAAAAACAGGCATCGTTTCAGTCGCGCACAACTTACCTGCCAGCACGTCACAAGAAGAATTGTTTGCGCTGATCAGGCAGTTGAATACGGACAATGAAACAGATGGCATTCTGGTGCAATCGCCCTTGCCACACCATATAGATGAAACAGAAATCCTTGCCCTGATTGATCCAGCCAAAGATGTCGATGGTTTTCACCCTTATAACATTGGCCGCCTGGCGGTACGCCAGCCTTTACTGCGCTCCTGCACACCTTATGGTGTGATCAAGATGCTGCAAGCCAGTGGCATCGCGCTCAAGGGCCTGGATGCCGTGGTGGTGGGCGTATCCAATCATGTTGGCCGCCCCATGGGCCTAGAGTTGCTATTGGCCGGTTGCACCGTGACCAGTTGCCACCGCCACACCAAAGACCTGGCTGCGCATATTGGCCGTGCAGATTTAATTGTGGCCGCAGCGGGCAAAGCCGGTCTGATCAAAGGGGAGTGGATTAAACCTGGCGCGATTGTGGTCGATATTGGTATTAACCGCTTACCAGATGGCAAGATTACCGGCGACGTGGATTTTGCCGTTGCCAGCCAGCGCGCCAGCCATATCACCCCGGTGCCAGGCGGCGTTGGCCCGATGACCGTCGCCACATTGATGGAAAACACATTAAAAGCGCTGGAACTGCGCGAGCAAGTCTAGCCGCTCCCAGTTTAACGCCCATAAAAGAAACTTTGCATGGTGGTTAAACTGGTGTACACTCGCGCGATTGTTGATTGACGTAATGCAGTAAACCACGCCTTTTTTGGCAATAACTATTCAGTAGTTTCGTTGTTTGGAACCATCATGGCAGATACCGTTAACAAATCCTTCACTCCTTACCAGCCAGCCGCCGGTGAGGAATATATGAACAAAAAGCAGCAGGATCACTTCCGTAAAATCCTGAATGACTGGAAATCAGAACTGAGTCACGACATTGACCGTACCGTGCATACCATGCAGGACGAAGTCACCAGCTTTGCTGACCCAAATGACCGCGCCAGCCAGGAGTCTGACATGGCGCTGGAATTGCGTAACCGCGACCGCGAACGCAAACTGATCAAGAAAATTGACGAGACCCTGCGCAATATCGACAGTGGCGACTATGGTTACTGCGAAGGTTGTGGCATTGAAATTGGCCTCAAACGCCTGGAAGCCCGCCCGACGGCCACCTTGTGTATTGATTGCAAAACACTGGACGAAATGCGCGAAAAACAAGTCGCAAAATAACGCCAATAAGCAATCCATCATAAAAAAGGCTGCAATGTATTGCAGCCTTTTTTATTAATGCCGTGCTACCAGCTTTCTTCCACTGCAAACAAGCGTCGGTGCTCCCGAATTGCGTAGCGGTCAGTCATGCCAGCCACATAGTCAGCGACGGCACGCGCCTGATTCTGCTTGGCAGCTAATTGATATTCATCCGGCATCAAGGCTGGATTATCCATAAACGCCGTAAACAGTTCTTCAATAATGCGGCGCGCCTTAGCGCTCATGCGATTGACTCGGTAGTGCTGGTAAAGATGCTTGCGCAAAAACTGCTTGAGCTCCAGGTTTTTTTCATCCAGCGCCTGGCTAAACCCAACCAGGTAGTCAGACGCCTTGCGTACATCCTCAATACTGGCTGGACTCAAAGCGGCAATGGCCTGCTGACTGTGCTGGCATAAGTCGACCACCAGCACATTAATCATGCGGCGTATGGTTTCATGCACTAGCCGTTTTTCTTCTATGTCACCATACAGCTTTTTCACTTCGGCCATGTTTTCGGCAAATAGCTGGATACCGGACAACTGTTGAATTGTAATCAAGCCTGAGCGAAGACCGTCGTCTACATCATGATTGTTATAAGCAATTTCATCGGCAAAATTGGTGACTTGCGCCTCCAGGCTGGGTGATTCGCCTCGTAAAAAACGCTCGCCGACATCCCCTAGCAACTGTGCATTTTTGCGTGAGCAATGCTTGAGGATGCCTTCACGCACTTCAAAAGTGAGGTTCAGGCCATCAAAACTGGCATAGCGGTTTTCCAGCACATCTACGACGCGCAAGGACTGCAGGTTATGTTCAAAGCCACCGTAGTCGCGCATGCAATGATTGAGTGCATCTTGCCCGGCGTGACCAAATGGCGTGTGACCGAGGTCGTGCGCCAGCGCAATCGCTTCGGCCAGGTCCTCATGCAGCCCCAGTGTACGCGCAATCCCCCGGGTGAGTTGTGCTACCTCGATACTATGGGTGAGCCGGGTGCGGAACAGGTCGCCTTCATGATTGACGAACACCTGTGTTTTATACTCCAGGCGGCGGAAAGCCGTGGAGTGGATAATACGGTCGCGGTCACGCTGAAACACATTACGCAACGGTGACTCTTGCTCACCGACCTTGCGGCCTCGCGTCTGTTCAGGATGGGCGGCAAAGCGGGCTAAGGTCATGTCGAGTCTCTGTGACTACACTGCGAGTGACAGCGTCTGTTTTAATTTATCAGCGTCATAATCTGCCGTCATCACCGCCTTGCCAATATCCTGCTGCAAGATCAGCCGGATGCGGCCATCGGACACTTTTTTGTCCAGCTGCATCAGGCGCAGATACTCGTCCGCCCCCAGGTCTGGCGCGTCTATGGGCAACTTTGCTGCCTGCATAATGGTTTTAATGCGAGCAATTTGCGCCGCATTGAGCCAGCCCATACGCTGTGACAAATCTGCCGCCATCACCGTGCCTGTCGCCACAGCTTCACCATGCAACCAAACCCCATAACCCATGGCATTCTCAATGGCATGGCCGAAAGTATGGCCCAGGTTGAGCAACGCACGCTCGCCCTGCTCGTGCTCATCAGCCACCACCACCTCAGCTTTATTCTGGCACGAGCGGTAAATGGCATAGCTGGCAACAGCAGTGTCCAAATCCATGAGGGCGGACATATTGATTTCCAGCCAGTCAAAAAAATCCGCATCGCGAATCAGACCATACTTGATCACTTCGGCGATCCCGGCTGACAACTCGCGTTGTGGCAATGTTTTCAAGGTATCAATATCAGCCAACACCAGTTTGGGCTGATAGAACGCACCTATCATGTTTTTGCCCAGTGGATGATTGATGCCGGTTTTGCCACCGACGCTGGAATCCACTTGTGACAACAAGGTCGTCGGCACCTGGATAAACGGCACGCCTCGCAAATAAGTGGCCGCGGCATAGCCGGTCAAATCTCCAATCACACCACCGCCCAGGGCGATTAGAGTGGTATTCCGCTCACAGCGATTTTGCAGCAAATGATCATAGATGATTTGCAAGGTCTGGTTATTTTTATGCGCCTCACCATCCGGCAGAATAATTTCAATCACGCTGACACCGGCATCGCGCAAGGGCTGCGCAATCGCTTGCATATATAACGGCGCTACCGTGGTGTTACTGACAATGGCAACTTGCTTGCGTTTGAGGTAGGGCAAAATAAGCTCTGCCTGCCCCAGCAGGCCACTGCCGATATGAATAGGATAGCTACGGTCAGCCAGGCTGACAGTTAAGGTTTGCATGATGGCTCCAACGCATTGAGGGCGTTTTCAATTTTTTGGATAATCACCGACACCGGTTGATGTCCGGTATCAACAATCAGGTGTGCAGTTTCGGTATAAAGTGGATTGCGTGCGTGAAACAATTGCTCCAGCTTGGCTTTCACATCCACATTTTGCAGTAAAGGACGGTTTTTATCGTTGCGCGTGCGCAGATACAACTCATTGACGTTGGCGCGCAGATAAATCACATAACCATAACGTCTGAGAATGTCACGGTTTTCCGGCGCGATAATCGCCCCTCCGCCAGTGGCAAGCACAATGTTATCCTGCTGCGCAAACTCTTCCAGGGTCGAGGTTTCGCGCTTACGGAAGCCGACTTCCCCTTCCAGCTCAAAAATAGTCGGTATCTTGACGCCGGTGCGCTGCTCAATCACATGATCCGTGTCGTAGAAGGTCTTGCCCAGACTTTTGGCAATCAATTTGCCAACTGTGGTCTTGCCTGCCCCCATCAAACCGATCAAAAATATGTTGTTTGGTATTTGCGCACCCATAAAAAAGCCCAACTGTTTCAGTTGGGCATTTTAAGGCAAAGCCTGTCGGCTGTCAGTAATCGCGCACGTTTGCGTGCGCTAATTAGTTCAAAGCTAGTGTTTCATCCATCACTTTAGGGGTGATAAAAATCAGCAACTCGGTTTTATCTTCTTGCTTGGTGTTGCGTTTAAACGCATAACCGACCACAGGCAAGTCCCCAAAGAAAGGCACTTTATCGGTAGATTTGCGGGAAACCTGTTCGTAAATCCCGCCCAGTACCACTGTCTCGCCGTTGCCAACGAGGACCTGCGTTTGTACGTTTTGCGTATTAATCGCCACACCACCGGGCAAGGTTTCACCACGACTGTCTTTGCGTACATCAAGATCCATAATAATTTTCTGGTCTGGCGTGATTTGCGGGGTCACCTCCAAACTAAGCTCAGCTTTTTTAAAGCTGACCGCAGTTGCACCACTGCTGGTGGCACTTTGGTAAGGAATCTCCACCCCCTGCGCAATACGCGCTTTCTGCTGGTTGGCCGTGGTCACGCGCGGACTGGAAATCACCTTACCACGTGAATCTGCTTCCAAAGCGGATAATTCAAGGTTCAGCAATAAATTGGCCGACAACTTAAGCAAACTCAGCGCAATGCCGCCATAAGCGTTGGTCACTGGCAGGTTGGACATCAAATCAGGCTGACCATTGGAGCTAACGGTATAGTTACCCAGCGTCGCACTCTGTACAGTACCGCCTTGCGTACCCAGTGTATAAGTCCCGGTACCGCCTGCCGTTGTCGGTGCAGTGTAAGCCGTCGCCTTATTGCCCAACGAGCCACCTATCGACAAGTTGGTATTACTGCCCGGTGTACCGGTTTGCGAAATGCCAAATCGCGCACCCAATGCTTTAGAGAATGTATTAGAGGCGATCACCATGCGTGACTCGATCATGACCTGTTTCACAGGCACATCCACTTTGTTGATAATAGTCTGGATTTCATCCAGTTTTCTTGGCGTATCCTGCACAAAAATCGTATTGGTGCGCGCATCAAATGTCACGCTACCACGTTGCGACAGAATGCGATTCATACGGCCAGCCGATGCGCCACCTGACGAACCGGTAGACGTGCCAGACGTCGAGCCACCTGAACCACTGGCACCGCCGCCAAGCAGCATATTCCTGAAGTCCACCGCCTTCTGGTATTTCAATGAAAACACCTCTGTACGCAAGGTTTCCAGCGTCTCGCGCTCCGCCTCAGCAGTGAGCTGCGCTTTCTCTTTGGCGGCAAACTCCTCTGCTGGCGCGATCGAAATCACACTACCGTTGACGCGCATGTCCAAGCCCTTGCTTTTCATGATCACATCCAGCGCCTGGTCCCATGGCACATCTTTCAGGCCGATGGTTACACTACCAGAGACTGAATCGCTGACGACGATGTTCTTACCGGTGAAGTCAGCGATCACTTTCAATACATCCCTGACATCTACACGCTGGAAGTTCAGAGACAATTTTTCACCAGCATAGCCTTGCTTGGAGCCCTGAATGAGTTTGTTAGGGTCTTTTGCCAATGGGCGGATATCGACCACCAGGCGCTTATCGGTCTGGTATGCAGACTGCTCCCAATCACCTTGCGGCTCAATCACGATTTGTGCCTGATTGTGATGCCGCAAAGCATCCACATACAATACAGGCGTATTAAAGTTGATCACATTCAGGCGGCGCTGCAAGGCTTCTGGTAACTCAGTATCGGCAAAATCAATCACCACTGTTTTCCCCGCATTGCGCACGTTGACGCCCACACGGTTATCCGACAAATCTACCAAAATACGGCCTTCACCATTTTTGCCACGCACAAAATCAATTTTCTGGATTTTGTGTCCAGCGGACACTTCCTGCTCAGAAAAACGCTTGGCGGCCACAGCCGCAACAGGCACCTCAGCGCCTTCTTGGGTCAGGCCTACCAGCAAGGTTTGCTCCTGCAACTGTAATTGATGCTGGACCGGCTTGGATAAATTTAATACAACACGACTGCGATCACTCGCCTGTGCAACCTGTACTGACTTCAATACCCCCTGATTCACCGGCAACACATTTTTACCGGTAGCGTTGATGGTATTGGGAATATCAAACACGATTCTGGGCGGATTACTCAAGATGAAACTGACCGGTGCCGCCGCCAATGGCTGCGACATTTGCAGTTGCACATCCAGGCGTCCTCCTGGCTGTGCTGTGACATCCACCGCCTGCAACTGGTTACTGGCCGTGGACACCTCTGCCGCCATGCCAACACCCTGTAGCGCTAGCGCCACAGACAAGAATGCCACCCTGGCCATAAAATAGCTTAAATTTTTCATCATTGATGTTCCTGCAGTTCCAACGTTGTCATTTGCTCAGACCACTCACCGCTCCCGGGGTCTTGAATCGTCTCTTTGATTTTTAATTCATACTTCAAGGTCTGACGGTTTTCTGTCAGTGCCGTAATGACGCCAAACTTCTCCCCCAGGTGCGAGCCAGGTTTGACCTGATACACCAGGTTATCCGGGGTCTGGATAGTGGCAAACATGCTGTTCTTTTTGCTTAATACGCCGACAAACTTGAGGTTCTCTAGCGGATAAGCCTCCAAGGGCTCCTTGCGCCGCGTCAGGTCAGGCTGGTTAGTGTTCTGCACTGCCGCTTTGCGGGGCACAAACGGGTCATGCAGCGTGCTATCCGCGTTATATTGCTTGGGGGCAAACCCTTGCACTTGTGGCAACGGCTCTACCGGTGCCCCCACGGTCTGGCTTGCCTCTTCCATAAAGCGGGTCAAATCATCATCTTGTGATGAGCCGCATGCAGACAGCAATAGCGTTGGGATCAGGGCAATTAAGTACTGGTTACGCATCATTTCTTCCCTGCCTTACTCTCCTGGGCCTTACGTGCAGCAACCTCTTCTGCATCCAGGTAACGGTAAGTTTTCGCCACGGCCTCCATCACCAGCATATCCTTGTGTGGCTGCTTATCCTCTTTACCGGCAGGCTGTATCTGCAAATTGTGTAGTGTCACGATACGTGACAGCTTGGCCACCTCTGTCACAAAAGCCCCCAGCTCGTGGTAATGCCCCAACACCTTGATATTGATGGGCTTCTCGGCATAAAAATCGGCAAAAATTTCTGGCATCGGCACAAAGCCTTCAAACGATAAGCCCTGGCTCAAGCCAGCCTGGTTAATATCGGTCAGCAAGCCATCCATTTCAGACTTGTCCGGCAACTGCTTGAGCAGGGTGCCAAAAGTGCGCTGGATATCAACGACCTGTTGCTCATAGGCTTTAATTTTGACTGCCTGTACTTTTTTAGCCAGGTATTCGTCACGCAGGCCCTGCTCTTTTTCTTGTTCGGCTTTCAATGCCTTCAGGTTAGGGCTGAGCAAAAACACATAGCCCAATACCAGCAATGCACTAGCCAAAATGGCCAGCAACACGGCTTTCATCGGCAGCGGTAAATTACCGGCCGTTTTTAAGTCAATATTATTAAAATCTGAAAGTTGCATTTCTCGCTTATCCTTTGGCCCCGACAGGCTTATGTTTAGCGGGGTCCTCTTTGGCAGTTTCGCGTTTTAAATACACCCGCAACACAAACTCATACTCTTTAACAGAGAGTGCATTGGTGTTGGCCTTGATTTCAACCAGGTTAGGGTTGTGCATAATCGGCGAACTGCCCAGGTTATGGACCAGCGTGGCAATCCTGGCATTGGTGTCAGCCACCCCCTTGAGTTCAATCTCATCCTCCAGTTGTTTGACGCTTTTGAGGAACACACCTTCTGGCAACTGCCTGGCCAACTCATCCAGAATCGACACTGCCTGGTTACGGTCACTCTGCAAGCCCTCGACAATTTGCTTACGCTCCAACACATGTTTAATCTGCTCTTTCAGATTACCGATAATGGCAATTTCCTTGTCCAGGTGCGCCATCTCATCTTGCAACCGCTGGTTGCGCGACTGCTGTGTCTGGATTTTGCTGTGGATATAGCTCCAACTCACAAACAGGATAGCCGCAGCGGCAATGGCCACCAGCGACGCCATAAGCCCAAACTCGCGCTGGCGCTCGGCACGCTTGATCTGACGGTGAGGTAACAGGTTCACTTTAATCATGCGTCCACTCCCCGCAGGGCGAGGCCACAGGCAATCATCAGTGCTGGCGCATCTGTTTCAAGCTGTGAAGACTTGATCTTGTTTGCCAGCGCCATCCCCTTGAAAGCATTGGCCACCAGCGTATGCACACCGGTTTTCTGCTCTATCAATGGCGCCAGGCCTGCGGTCGCTGAAACGCCACCGGCCAGCAACACATGGTCGACCTTGTTATATTGGGTAGAGTTGGTGAAAAAGGACACGGCACGCGCCGCCTCACCCGCCAGGTTTTGCAGGAAAGGTTGCAATACCTCCGCCTCATAAGACTCAGGCAAACCGCCCTGACGCTTGGCGATTTCACTCTCTTCAGGCGACAGGCCAAATCGGCGCTGGATCTCTTGCGACAGCATGGCGCCACCAAAGGCCTGTTCCCGTGCATAAATCGACTGTGTACCGACCATGACATTGACATGTGTCACATGCGCACCGATATCCAGAATCATGGTGACGGTCTTTTTGCTGTGTTGCGGCAACTGTTTGAGAATCTGACGATAGGCCGTTTCGGTGGCGTAAGCTTCTACATCAACGATGCTGACCTTCAAGCCGGCCTCTTCAGCCACGGCAACCCGGTCATCAATTTTTTCTTTCTTGGCCGCCACAATCAACACTTCAACTTCATCTGTGCTTTTGCCCATAGGACCCAGCACCTGAAAATCGAGGTTCATTTCTTCAAGCGGGAAAGGAATATACTGATTGGCTTCTGACTCCACCTGCAACTCCAGGTCTTCGTCACGCATGCCAGCTGGCATGATCACACGTTTGGAAATCACCGCAGCAGTTGGCAATGCCAGCACCACCTGTCGCGCGCGCGACCCGAGCAAACGCCAAGCTGAGCGCATGGTGTCAGCCACCAGCGCTAAATCGTTAATATTGCCATCACTGATGACCCCTTTAGGCAGGGTCACATTGGCGTAGCCATCCAGTCGGAATTGTTGTTTGCCCACGGCGCTCAGTTCCACCATTTTGATGGCGGTTGCGCTGACATCTACACCAATAAAACTGGTTTTTTTGCGTTGTAAAAAGCCCAGACTCAACTGTATTGCCCTTTTTTAATATTTGGATGCTCGTTGGCTTATGCATCAACCATGCCAACTCACACCATTTCATGGCGACAAGCAAATTCCCGGCCTTCATGGTAGCCAGAAGAATGCTGATTATTTACATGATTCCATAATTAACTGCCATTGAATTGGCAAAAAAAGATTACAATTCATGGGTAATTCTCACGATGGCAGCAAGACGCATGAACTCAAGAAACTGGTTGCAGTCCCTTCTTTTTCTTTCCATTACCGGCAGCTTGATCGTCGCCGCCCTGCTGGTGCTGATGATCAGCATCCTCTATCCGTCACTGCCTTCACTGGATGCCCTCACGGATTACCATCCGAAATTACCGTTGCGCATTTACGATGCCGAAGGTGGCCTGATTGCCGAGTTTGGCCAGGAACGCCGCGCCTTTGTGCCGATTGAGCAAACTCCCAAGGTCATGAAAGACGCGATCCTGGCCATTGAAGACCGTCGTTTTTACCAGCACAACGGTATTGATACCACCGGTATCTTGCGCGCCATCCGCAACAACCTGACCGGCCGCGGCCATGAAGGCGCCAGCACCATCACCATGCAGGTGGCAAAGAACTTCTTCAGCAGCCCGGATACACCGCGTAATATCTGGACCAAGATCAAAGAGGCCATGCTGGCAATCAAGATTGAAAACGCCATCAGCAAAGACAAAATTCTTGAGCTTTACCTCAACCAGATCTACCTTGGTGAGCGCGCATATGGCTTTGCCACGGCATCCAAAACCTATTACGACAAAGACCTGAAGCAACTCAACCTGGCGGAGGCCGCCCTGCTGGCAGGCTTGCCGAAAGCACCGAGCAAGTACGACCCGTATATTCACCCCGACTACGCGATCAAGCGCCAGCATGAAGTGCTGCGCGACATGCACCGCTACGGCATGATCAGCGACCGCGAATTTGAGCAGGCCATGAATACGCCACTCAAGTTCCAGTCGTCGAGACGACAAGTGCAAGCACTGGGTGGAGAATACGTGGCTGAAATTGTGCGGGCGACTTTGTATAAACGTTATGGCGAAAAAGCGTATACCAGCGGCCTGCGCGTTTACACCACCATCAATAACAAGCACCAGGCAGCGGCGAACACCGCCGTGATCCAGGGCATTATCAATTTTGAATTGCGCCATGGATTCCGTGGTGCAGAGCAGGTCATTTCCCTGCCAACCGGCAAACTGACCGCCAGCGGTGCCAGCGAACTATTGCGGGATTTTGTCACTTATAACCAGTTTGTGCCCGCCTTGGTCACCAAGGTCGAGCCCAACCTGCTCACTTTGGTCACTAACCGTGGCACAGTGCTCAAATTGCAGGACAAAGCCATTTTGCTGGTGAAAAACCATATGCCACCCGCCAAACGCACGCCATTGTCGCTGGTGCCTGGCGCGGTGATCCGTGTTTACCAGCAAAATGACAGCTGGTCTGTGGTGCAATTGCCAGAAGTTGAAAGCGGGTTTATGGCACTCAACCCGGAAACCGGGCAGGTACAGGCCCTCATTGGCGGTTTCAGCTTCCAGCGCAACAAATACAACCATGTGACGCAAGGCCGCCGCCAGCCTGGCTCCAGCTTCAAGCCATTTATCTACTCGGCGGCACTCGAAAAAGGCTACAGCCCGGCCAGCGTATTTGAAGATGCGCCTATCAGCTTCACCTCTACCGAAACCGGTAGCAATAGCAGCTGGGAGCCGCGTAACTACGATGAGAAATACGCAGGCCCCATGCGCTTGCGCGAAGCCCTGGCGCAATCCAAAAACACCATTTCCATCCGCCTGATGAATGCCATTGGTGCCCGCTATGCCCAAGACTACCTGCGCAGATTCGGCTTTGACCCCAAAGATCATCCGGCTTACCTGTCTACCGCGCTAGGTGCAGGCTCTTCGTCTGTCTGGCAAATGGCAGCCGCCTACGCCACCTTCGCCAACAGCGGTTACCAGGTACATCCTTACCTGATTGAAAAGATCATTGATAGCCGCGGCAAAGTCATTCAAGCAGTACAGGCTGGCAAACATGTGTCGCAACAACGTGTGATCGACCAGCGTAACGCCTTTATCATCACCACCATGTTGCAAGACGTGGTCCGTGACGGCACGGCCAGGGCCGCGCTGTCATTGCGTCGCCCTGACATTGCCGGTAAAACTGGCACCACCAATGACCAGTTTGATGCCTGGTTTGCGGGTTACCATCCGAAAGAGGTCGCCGTAGCCTGGGTCGGTTATGACAATCCGCACAACCTGGGGCGTGGTGAGACTGGCGGCCGTGCCGCATTACCAATCTGGATCAACTATATGCAGCAAACCCTGACCGGCTTGCCTATCTATCAGTACAAAGTGCCTGATGGGGTCTTACAGCTGAAAGTAGACGCTTACACTGGCACGCAAGTGGGTGAAGATGACCCTGGCATTTATGAATATTTCTACGAAGAACATTTGCCGCAATCACAACCGGAAAACCTGCCAGGCTTGTTTGACCCAGAGGCAGAGCATGCGCCAGAGGACAACGAACCATCTTTTCTGGAGCGCCTGATTGGCGATCATAGCAGTGGCAACAATGAGGACAAAAAGCTGCAGGTAAACCCGGCAGCAAAGTTACTCAGCCCTAATTAGAAACGAATTCAACTTAAAGCCTGATGCGATGTTTGACGACTTTTCAAGTGATCTAAGGCAAGAAATAGCACAGTCCGCCGCACGCCTGATGTTTGAGGAAGGCATTAGTGACTATGGCCGCGCCAAGCGCAAGGCGGTCAAGCTCATGGGCATACAACAGGATGCCCCGCTGCCGACCAATGCCGAAATTGACTCAGCGTTGCGCGAGTATCACGCCTTATACGCTGATGAAAATGATGCAGCGCACCTGCTGGAGTTAAGGCAAGCCGCCTTGCACACCATGCAGTTACTCAAAAAGTTTAACCCACACCTGATTGGTTCGGTGATGGAGGGCACGGCAGGCCCTTACGCAGACACCGACATTCATGTGTTTGCTGAAAGTGGTAAAGAACTGGAGATTTACCTGCTCAACCAGAACGTGCCTTACCGGCTGGATGAACAGCAATTCCGCATGTCTGACCGCCCTGGCAAGCAAAAGCATGACCTGGTACGCAAACGGGTGCCGGTGTTACTGGTGGAGACGCGTTTTGGTACGCAACGCATCAGTGTGTTTGAAACCGATGATATCCGCACCGCACCGCGTAAAAATGGCGAAAAGGCTGGCATACATCGCATGAACCTGCTGCAACTGACCGAAGCTCTATCCCCAGGTAAAACCGCCAGTGAATAAGCTTTAGCTTTACTGCAAGCTGATCTGGCCGTGCCCAAGCACAGTGCCGGTAGCATAGGCCATATCGACCAAAGAGACTTGATAATCACTGATCGCGCGGATTTCTTTCAGTTGTGCCTCGCCCAGACGCGTTAGCGTTTCCAGCACCTCGGTCATGGTGCGCAAGCCTTCATTAAACTGTTTGAGTTCAGCCTCGTAATTAATCCCGGCGACCAGTACCTGCTGGCGTGCCGCAATAATGCGCTGCCAGTTTTGCTCAACTTTATCCAGCGCGTCATGAATCTCACGTTTGACGGTCAGGGTTTGTAACGTTTTGGTGGTCAGCCGTTGCATGCGCTGGGCCACCGCACGATCCAGCTTGGCCTTGCGCGCCTCATTACTCACTGGCATTTCAAACTTCAGGCCGACCGACCAGTCGCGATAACGGCCACCAAACAAATCCTGGCCGATGTCGCCAAAACGTTCACCAGAACCAGACAATGCGCCATACTGATAATCCAGCGTGAATAAGGGCAAGGTCTGGTTTTGCAGATAATCAATCTGCACCAGGTCAGCACTTAGCTTCAACTCCTGATCCAGCAACTCAATACGGCTATCCAGCGCATCGCGGATCAAATGCGCGCGGTCAAATTCAAACCTAACCAGGTTAGGTGCCGTCATCGGCACCCAGGGTGACTGTCCTGCCTGATCGTCAGGCAAATCATTAAGCAAAAACTGTAATTGCCGTTGTGCCAGCTTGAGATTGGTTTCAGCCACAATCAGCGCCTCCATACGGTCAGCGACACCAATTTGCGCCCGGTTTACTTCAACCGCCGCGGTCAAGCCTTCTTGCACCCGGCGCTTGACCATGGCCAGGTTCTGGCTGGCATATTCATACTGATTCTTGCGTACATCCAGTGCCGCCCACGCCTCGTAAAGCTCCCAGTAGGCCTTATCTACGGTTGCCACAATGCGTATCGTCTGCAATCGCGTTTTCAGTTGTACGCCGTCACGGTCCAACTCGGCAACACGGATGCTGGCTTCATTGACCTGCGTGCCAGCATTACGCAGCAAAGGCTGGCTAAACGAGAAACGCAGGGCACTGCGATACTGATCACTGGCAAACTTGCCCAGGCTTTGCCGGTTTTCCAGCGGTGCGCTTAAAGTCACCGTGCCACCGGTACGCAAAGGCACTTTGACCCCGGCCTCCACATCCCAGAATTCCTTTTTCTGCGCATCTAGGTTGAGCTTGGCCAGCTCGCCATTCAGCAAAGCATTGTCTGACTTGATAATGACCTTATCCCCAGACATGGCGGGCGTGTCTTTTTCGGCATATTTGGCATAGGCAAAAATCACCTGGTCAAACTTGGCCTGCTCTTCGCGCAGCGATTGCCTGGCCAGTTCAGGGTCCATTTTGGCGACTTTGATCTGCAAGTTATTTTGCAGGGCGCGCTGGCGAATATCGGCAATGGTGACTTGGGCACCTTGCCCCTGCGGCGCGATACTATCAGTTTCCGGGCTATCAAACGGCTTTAACGCACTCTTGAGGTCTACTGTCACTGACGACTTGCGTTGCTGCTGTTGCTTGACCGCATCATGCAGCGGCACGCCCGGTTGCGGGCTATAGGTTTCCAGTGCACGCCCCTCTGTTTTTTCCAGGCGTTGCCGCGCACGCGTGTCTGTCACCTCATCGGCCAACAATGCGCCCCAAGGCGAAGCAAGCGCCAATAGTGTTACCAGCCAGCGCGTCATGCGGCTTTGCCTCCGGCCTGCTGCAAGGGTACGGGCTCTGGCGGAATGCGCGGCGGGAAGCCATTGAGCAAGCGCCACAACTCGTAGCCTATGGTCACACGCTCAAGCAATACCCAGCCTTTGGCACTGATGCCCTGACGCAAAAACCTGGCAGACGGCCACTCAGGCGTACCGGCTTTATGCACCACCATGATACGGAAGTGGCCAGAGCCGTTGTCCGTCGGGTCGACAAAGGAGATTTCGCCTTCAAAAGTGCCGACGCCGACCTGCGCCCAACCCGGCACCTGTATCGCAGGCCAGCCTTCAAACTCCAATCGCACACTGCTGCGGGACGTGATTAACGGCGCATCGCGGCCATCGACCCATAACTCGACCGCACGCTGCGAGGTATGTGGCACAATCACCAGCAAGGGATCGCCCTGCTTGATGATTTGCGATTGTGAATTCACTGGCAGCCTGAAAATCGTGCCATCCCTGGGGGCAACAATTCGCTGCATATTTTGCCGCGCCAGTGAGATCTCAGAGTTGTGCAGGCTATTTTCACTGTCTGCGGTTTCGCCACGGATTTTGTTGATCACCGCAGACGTCGAATCCAGGTATGCCTGGGTATCAGAACGGGTTTGCTGGATATCCGCCGCGGCAGAGCTGGCCTCCGCTTTAGCCGACTGCCATTGCGCTTGCGCACTGTTGAGACTGCGACTGGCGATAATATGGTCACGCTCGGCGACTTCCAGGTCACGCTTGGATACCAGGCCATCGCCAAACAGGCGTTGCAGGCGCTGTACTTGCTGGCTGGCAGCATCCAGTGTTGCCTGTGCCGAATTCACCGCCTCCTGACTACTGCGGATTTTCTGGTTAGCCACATCCAGTTTGTATTGCGCCGCAGAAATCTTGGCATCGCGCGCAGCGGTCAGGTTCTGTTTTTGTAACTCGTAATTACGCAACTCGTCCTGTTTTGCACCCAGCTTGCTTTGCAAATTATCCCGCTGTGCTTCAAGACGCTGCTTAAAATTAGGATCAGTATCGGCAATCTCCAGCAGCAAATCGCCCTCTTTGACCTGCGAGCCTTCTTGCACATGCCAGCGATTAATCATGCCATTCACCGGCGCATCGATGGTCTGCACACGTTCAGAAGGCGAGTAGGCGGTCACTTTACCCAAGGCTGTCACGTTTTGCTGCCAGGGTAAAAACAGGAACATCGTCGGTAAACCAACCAGCAACCAGGCCAGTCGTTTAATCCAGACGCGTAAACGCTGCGGCGTTTGCACCGTGCCCATCAATGTTTGCTGCAGTTGATTATGCATGCTGGTCTCCCGCCTGGCCGCGCGTGCTATCCAGCGTCATCACCTGCTGGAATTGCTGTGCAATATGGGGGAAACGGGTGGTCACAATCAACATCCAATTTGACTGGTGGCGCTTAAGCAAGGTCAGCACCTGATCCAGCTCCTGCTGACCGAGCCCATCCAGCAAGCCATCAATCATCAGCAACTCCGGGCGCCCTATCATCGCCCTGGCCAGCATCAGGCGTTGCAATTGGGTATAGGTCATGGGTGCACCATAATCAGTCAAGATAGTATCCATGCCCTTGGGTAACTGACTGATATCCTCCCACAAACCCAGCATTTGCAATATATCAACCATGGTATCCAGAGGGATCTCAGTGCGGGTCAGGCGCAGATTATCCAGAATCGAGCCGTGCTGCCACTCCACCTTGTTGGCAATACCAATATGGTCACGCAGGTGATCCAGGTTCAATTGGCGCAGGTCTATGCCACCATAACTGACATAGCCTTGCACCGGTTGCCTGAGGCCGGTCAGTAACTCGAGCAGGGTACTTTTACCACTGCCCAATGCGCCCAGAATGGCCAGACTCTGGCCACGCTGCAATTCAAAACTGACCTGACTCATCAAGGTTGGCTGGCCATGGTGGCTAAATCCCAAGCCAGCCACTTTCAGCGGGTGATACCCCTCCAGGCTGGATTGATGCTCACCTGCGGCCTCTACTGGCAACGTTTCCAGCACGCCCAATTTATCAACCGCAGCCAGCAAGTCGTAGAAATACTCCAGCTTGGTCACAAAACGCACAAAGGCAGACAATACGCCAAAAATAATCAGCTCTGCCGCCACAAACTGGCCCAGGTTAATCTGCCCCTTGATCACCAGCGTCCCGCCGAGAATCAGCATGCCGGTACCTATGACCGCATACATGCCCACCGCACCGATCAACTGCGTCATTAATACGCGGAAATGTTGTACTCTGGCATCCAGATAGTCCTGCGCCAGCACCTCGGTATTGGTTGTGGTGCGTTGCTTGGCACCATAAAATTTGGATAACCATTTATTACGTGCAATGTTTTCCAGCCATGCGGCCATATCGTACTTGGCCTTGGACTCCTTGAGTGCGGTGGTTTCTGCCTGTTTGCCCAGCAGAAATACGACCGCCCATAACACGATCAGCATCAGGATCACCAGAATGCCGAAATACAAGCTGTAAAACAGCAATACCACGCTGCCGATCAGGCCTTGCAGCAAGGCAGTCAGACCAACAGTCAGCAGCGTCGCCACAGACTTTTGCACGGTCTGGATATCAAAGTAGCGGTTTACCAGCTCGACTGGATTGTGCTGGTCATAAACAGAGACATGAATCTGTTGTGTGTTTTGCGCAATGAGCAAACTATGCCGCACAAATACCCGGCGCTGAATCAGCTCAACCAGGAAACTCTCAATCGCGTAAATGCCCCCCGACAAAGCCAGCAGACAAAACAGGATAAAGCCGACCACATACAAGGGCTGCAACACGCCGCCCATGGTGACGATATTGACCATGGTCTGTACCGCCACCGGCGTCGCGATGCCCAACACCCCATAGGCAAGCGTCAGGTAAACCAGCAGCAGGATATCCTGCTTTTCAAAGGTGGCGAGTTTTAATACCCGTTGTACGGGGCTCAACAAGGAGGGAGTCAGATTTGCCATGGTAAGAGTTATTTTAGTTCAGGCCCACTACATGGATAACAATGTATTTTATTAAGTTCAAAAAAAAAACGGCTCAATGAGCCGTTTTCTTTTTCACATCATGGATTACAGGCTATAAGCACGCTCACCATGCTCTGTCGTATCCAGACCTTCGCGCTCGTATTCTTCACTTACACGCAAGCCTACAACAGCGTCTACAACTTTGTAAAGAATGACGCTAACGATACCAGTCCAGATCAATGTTACCACCACAGCGATGATTTGAGTCGTCACTTGACCACCCATGGTCACGCCTTCGGCATAACCCACACCACCCAGGCCAGGAGACATCAGTACACCAGTACCCACCGCACCCCAGATACCGGCCAGGCCGTGCACACCGAATACATCCAGTGAGTCATCATAACCCAGTGCACCTTTCAACTTGGTCACGCCCCACAGGCTGACAAAGCTGGCGGTGAAACCGAGGATGATGGAACCCATCGGTCCGATGAAACCACAAGCAGGCGTAATCGCAACCAGGCCAGCTACCGCACCGGATGCAGCACCCAACATGCTAGGCTTGCCTCTGAACAACCACTCGGCAAAAATCCAGCCCAATACCGCAGCAGCCGTTGCCAACTGTGTGTTGACCAATACCATACCGGCAGTCGCATCCGCAGCCAGTTCGCTACCGACGTTGAAACCGAACCAACCCACCCACAGCAATGAAGCACCAATCATGGTCATCACCAAGCTATGCGGAGGCATCGCTTCTTTACCGTAACCGATACGTTTGCCCAACAACAAGGCACCAATCAGCGCAGCCACACCAGCGTTGATATGCACAACCGTACCACCGGCAAAGTCTTTAGCACCCAGCTCAGCCAGGTAGCCACCACCCCACACCATGTGTGCGATTGGGATGTAAGCAAAAGTCACCCACAATGCTGTGAACAACAAGACAGCAGAGAACTTCATACGCTCAGCAAAACCACCTACGATCAGGCCAGGTGTCAGCGCAGCAAAAATCATCTGGAAAGTCAGGAACACATACTCAGGGATCGTGCCAGACAAACTATCTGTCGTAATGCCAGACAGGAATGCCTTGCTCAAGCCACCAACAATGGCATTGCCTTCACTAAACGCCATACTGTAGCCGTAAGCCGCCCACAGCACAGACACCAGAGAGAACACCACGAAGACTTGCATCAACACGGAAAGCATGTTTTTCTGACGCACCAAACCACCGTAGAACAAAGCCAGGCCAGGGATAGTCATCAAAATCACCAACACAGTGGCGACAATCATGAATGCGGTATTACCCACGTCCAAGGTTGGCGCAGCCTCTGCGGCAGCAGGTGCGGCTTCTGCAGCAGGGGCTTCAGCCGCCGGTGCTGCATCAGGAGTAACTGTTTCTTGAACTGTGATGGTTTCTGTCACAGTCTCTTCAGCATAGCTGACTGGGGTTGCCGCCAGGCCAATCAAGGCAACCAGCGATAACATGGAAAGAATTTTCTTCATAGCTGAAGCCCTTTCTTATAGCGCATCCGGACCGGTTTCGCCGGTACGTATACGGTAAACTTGTTCCAGATCGAAGACAAATACTTTGCCATCACCGATTTTGCCAGTTGCAGCCGCTTTCTCGATCGCATCAACGACCTGATCCAGCATGTCGTCCTTAATGGCGACTTCCAGCTTCACTTTAGGCAAGAAATCAACGACATATTCTGCCCCACGATATAACTCGGTATGCCCCTTTTGACGGCCAAACCCTTTGACCTCAGTGACTGTGATGCCTTGTACGCCAATGTTGGACAAAGCCTCACGCACTTCATCAAGCTTAAATGGCTTGATTATTGCGGATACAAATTTCATTTGCTTCTCCCGTTGTTAACTCTGACGGGCACAATGCCCGCCAGATCTAAACTTACTTACTTCTGACTAACTTTTAGAATGTACGGCCCAATGTGAACACCAAGCGACCATCATTCAGGTCTTTAGTTTCGGTAGTACCGTTGATGGAACGGCTAAAGCTTGTACCGCCGTAGCCACCGCCCCAGTATTTGTCGTTACTGGCTTCAACCCAGTATAAACCAGCAGACCAGCCCTCAGACTTACCCACTGCAAAACTTTTGCTCAAACCCAGTTTCCAGTCAGTGTAGTCAGGGTTGGTTTCATATGTGCCTGGCGCACCGTTGGCAGTTGGGAAACCACTTGCCTGCAATTTACCAGCAACATTCATATGACCCACGTGAGCGACCAATGTCAGATCCCACCATGGCAATGGATAAGCCGCGTTCAACTCCAAATACATAGAACCTTTGGTGCTACCATCCCAGCCAGTTGCTTTCTCAGCACCAAACCAGTCTGTTAATGTATAAGAAACTTTAGCGCTGATCCAGTCATAAGACAAACCGAAGTTCAACTCGGTCGTATCCCATTTACCACCGGATTTTTTACCTTGGTCAGCAGTCAAGCCATCATACTTTTTCCAGGAACCGCCCGGATACATATATGAATATACACCAACGGTATAGCCTAACTTTTCTACAGCTGGGATCGTACCGTTGTAACCTGCATACACGTCAATTTCAGTTTGTGCATCAGGATAAGTGTTTGGTGTTACACCTGAACCCCAGATACCGGCATAGAAACCGCTGGAGTGAGTAATATCCATACCGCCTTGTACGGTTGGTTTGTGCCATGTTTGTGACAAACCACGGAAGTAGTAGTCAGATACGAAGCTGATGTTTGCTGTCGCATCCCAATTGGACGCTGGCGCAGCTTCTTCAGCTGCATATGAACTTTGTGCAAAAGATAATGCACCCAAAACTGCTGTGAGCAAAATAGATTGACGCATTTATGAGTCCTCTCTCTGTGAAAATCTTTGATCGAATTGTTGTAAACGAGAATGAAACAACATTGACCACAAAGCAAGGCACGTGCCAATCCATATAAACAAATTAAATCATATATTTAAATAATAAATTACATCTAAAATATTAAAATAACATCGCAATAAATTGTTTTTAATTGGAAATGACGTTTATATATTGAGGTAATTATATTTTCAAGCCAGTCATACATGCTAAAATATTGTGCAAAGGAGCCTTCATCATGCTATTCACCAATGAAAAAATTAAAGAATTATCTTTTAAAATCAAACAACTAGTGGATTCAAGCCCCATTTCAGAGCTAGAAACCAATTTGCATGCACTATTTCAGGGCGCGCTCACCAAAATGGAACTTGTTTCGCGGGAAGAATTCGATATTCAATCCGCATTACTGGCACGTACTCAACAGCAATTAAAAACACTTGAAGAAAAAATCACCCAGCTGGAACAGGCGCACGCAGCCAAAAAGTAAAAATTAATTTACAATTGTTAGCATTCTAATATTGAAGGATGCGACATGAGCCTGGCGGTGCTATACAGTCGTGCATTGAGCGGCATGGACGCGCCAGAGGTGGTGGTAGAAGTGCATCTGGCAAATGGCTTGCCTAGTTTTACGATTGTCGGACTCCCTGAAACAGAAGTCAAAGAGAGCAAGGATCGTGTGCGTGCGGCGATACAGACCGCACAATTTGAGTTTCCTGCCCGCCGCATTACTGTCAACCTGGCGCCTGCCGACTTACCCAAGGAAGGCGGTCGCTATGATTTACCCATTGCACTGGGCATACTGGCCGCTTCCGGGCAATTACCGAGGCAACATCTTGCCAATTATGTGATTGCTGGCGAGTTGGCGCTGACAGGTGAACTGCGGCCGATTCGTGGCGCATTAGCCATGACTTATCAACTTCTTCAGGATAAATCCAACGCGAGAGCAGCCATTCTGCCCCAAGAGAGTGCATACGAAGCCAGCTTAGTAGAAGGCTGCACCATTTTTGCAGCGAACAGCTTGCTCGAGGTGTGCGCCCACCTGTCAGGCAAGCAATCCCTACCCCAGCATCCCACAGTCACTACCGACCCGCAACGCGAGCAGCCAGACTACAATGAGGTCAAAGGGCAACTACGTGCCAAGCGCGCACTGGAAATTGCGGCAGCAGGCCAGCATAGTTTGCTCATGAGTGGGCCACCCGGCACAGGCAAGAGCATGCTGGCCCACCGCTTCGCCAGCATCTTGCCCGAGATGACGACGCAGGAAGCGCTGGAAAGCGCGGCCATATTGTCACTGTCCGGACAATTTCCGGTGGCAGACTGGAAAAAACGCCCCTCGCGCGCACCACACCATACCGCCTCCGCCGTCGCATTAGTTGGCGGTGGCAGCGTGCCTCGCCCTGGTGAAATCAGCCTCGCACATCATGGCGTGCTTTTTTTGGACGAGTTTAACGTTTAGCTTTTCTTATAATATTGTCAATATGACTTTTATTTATATACATCAATAGTATATATGGACACCTCCAACGTGAAAGTAATTGACAATGATCAATATCGCAAGAGCAAACATAGATTTTCCCTTTTTGGCAATCAATCTACATGTCCTGCATAAATTAGAGGAGGCCCACCACAATGTGGAATTGGGCGTTGCTTACAAGGCAAAAGCTAAGCCAGTTTTACGTACGCTTGAATGCTTTTTGCAAATAACTAATCGAAAATTAAATGATTCGATTCTGCAAAGCCCGGCCTTTGGGGAAATAATCTGCCTATATGCTGGGGCTTTATACTCGAAAAAAATATTCGAAATAACTAATCAAACAACTTATACATATCTATGTATTCTATCCAGGCTTTGTGAGCAATCCCAAAAACTATTCGATTCATACCCCTTTCCTAGTTTGAAATTTCACCTGACCAAACCTTCCTTAGATGCAATCAGTTGTGTTGAAAAATTTGAAAAGCTTGAATTAAATGAAGAAAAAGTTTGGCTATGGAATGCTTGGAAATGTTCAAATAAAGAAAGTGCAGAGTACTGGGCACCCTTGTACGGCATTTACGAAAAATTTGGGCGAGATTTCACACAGAAACTGTACGACATTTGCACGCTATATTACAGCGCCAGTGGAGCCGATAGAATTCATGGCCTCAAGTCTTTTGTTAATTTTATACGTCAGACTAAGGAACCTCTAAATGAGAGGAACTTCCAAGACCCCCATTTTATGGGTCCTTTTCTAAGAAGATTTCTAACATTTTATTTTGAGGAGGGGTATGCAAGCGGAGTCAAGGTCAACACATTGATTACTCGCTGGAACGGTTCAATTCTTCCGTTCCTAAATACATATTTATTGCGCTCAGATTTATTTGCGGAACCTTATGGAGCGATCCCTTCAATCCCTTTTAAAAAAGGTCCAAAATCGAGCAAAAATATAAAAATTGCTGATGAAGGGTATCTTGTCAGTCAAAAGCTATTAACTGACATTCCTTTGCATGCAACTGATGAAGAAGCTATGCACCTTCTCTTTCATAATATAAAAGCTGATTTAGATATTGCCATAACATGGGCCGAATGGGCTATAAATGAAATATGGGTAAGATACACATTAAGATTAGAAAATAGCACCTTAGGAAAAGTAGTTAAGATTGGTCAGAGTGATAAAACAAATAAAAACTCATGGTTAATTGATCGTTTTAATCCTGATCATTTAAAAAATGCAGCATCTACATATTTCCATCATGGACATATTGTAGATAAAAAAAATAACGCGCATCTTTTTCTTCCGAACCCGTTACCTCAAACTGCATACGAATTAGGCTTACCTATCACAGGGGCACTTTTACCTTTTTGCATTATCTTGATTGCTAATCACCCACAAATAACACCGTCCTTCTTAGAGAAGCTGCAACTCTTTGACAAAAATGGAAAATTGGTTGGATTTGTGAAGTCTGATAACGGCTATAACTTGATTAGCTACAAAAGTCGCAAAGGGCCTTTACTTGCTGAACAAATCATTCATTTAAATCTAAAAACAACATTTATTGTTCAGCAAATGATTGACTTAACTACCAGCTTACGGAACCACCTAAAAAAGAATAATGATGATAATTGGCGATACCTATTATTAACATGTAAACGTGGCTTTAGTTACCCAGCAAGAATTAAAAGGTTAGCAAGCGATACTTCACTGAGATTTGAATCATTTGCGGAATCTTTAGCAAATACATCCTCTCTAGACTATGAGAAGCGCCTTAAATATGCTCTTAGGTTCAGCCTCCCGGCTTTAAGAGCCAGTTGTGGTGTTCTGGTATATCTTGAGACTAGAAGTCTCAGTGAAATGTCTAAAGCTCTGGGACACACCCAGTTAGACATAAGGCTCATCAGCCGGTATCTTCCAAGGCCAATTCTAGATTTTTTCCAAGAACGATGGATTCGTATATTTCAGGCAGCAATAGTAATTCATGCAATGAAAGATAGTGACCTTATGCTTGAAGCAAGTGGTTTCGAAACAATTGATGAAGTCGATGAATTCTTGAAAACACATGCTTTGAAACAACCTACAAACCCAGCTATCCAGAACAGCAACAACTTTACTGAGCAGAGCATCTTTAAAGAAATAGTATTTGGAGTCAATTCAGAAATTTTGACAGTGTTATTTAGCTTAATGCAAGCAGTTGACCAAGCCAAAAGTACTGTCAATGCAAAAGCTAAATATTGGTCGGAAATAGCTTATTACCTAATTAATCATATCGAAACTTTAATCACGCAAAGACCAGACTTGAAGCTATATCTTGATTATGCAAAGCAAAACTCTAATCCAGGCTGGATGGAAAAGATAATCTATGCAAAGTAATAAATTGTGGCCAGAAGAGCTTAGTTTTCTGGAGTCTATCAATGGCGACCGCTTTCAGGAGTATCGTCATTGTCCATTTCTTACTGTCTCATTTGATGCTGAAGTTTGGATTCTTGATTTTGGTAAGTCAGAATTCTGTACGCTTGATTTTAGATTAAAACTTGAAAACGGTAGTTTGTTGACAGATGAGACGAATAGACTGCTACTAGATTTATTTAAATGTTGGATTTGCATTCAGAGTCATTCGGACATAACCGGTGGGAAATTAATATCAATTAGCTCTGCTTATAACTCATGTAGAAGGGTATTTTCGTTAATCGATTATTTTTTATTAAATGCTGGTCAATTCAAATTGTCCCAATACGGGCTAATGAATGTAACTGAAAATGATATCTTCAATTTACTCGCGCAACTAGCATCTTCAAATGAAACATCAACGAGCATTTATCAGTTACCAATCAAACTCACCGAGTTTTTGAAACGAGAAATTTCAGAAGCGAACATTATTGAATTGAATGCACTCATTGAAAACAATTCTGAGCTAGCACTTGATATACCTGATGAGCAAGACTGTATGCTTCAACTCGATAAGCAAGAGATTATTTATGCAAGAGCAATACTATGGAGTAAAGGTTATTACAAGTCTGATTATCGAACCAAAAAGCGCCTTGAGAGTTATCGATTCTCACCTGATTATGAAAAATTATTTGAAATAATCTATCCAAACTCAATTCGTGCATTTACATCTAAGCCTCAAGCACCTGAATTACTTTTCGATCAAATTAATAGTTATGTGAAGGAATACCCCAGAGCATCAGTCACTACAACTTTGGAAGAGACCATGAGCGTCAAGGAGTGGTCAGCATATCGCTCAGCTATTAGATCACTTGGTCAACTCAAAGAAATTGGCTTACCAGCTCCAATTCTTGCACTCAATGCAACCGACCCAGCCTTCAGTCATGATAAATTCAGCTTGAAAGAAGCAGGTCGTTTCAAAACTGTGCCAAATGAAATTGTTCTTAAGTCTTTAAGACAAGCCATTGAATTTACCCTGTCCAATGGTAAGCAAATATTTGACAGTGCAATTGCTGTAATTGAAGCTGCAAGAAAAGAGGGTGTAAGTTGCTTCACATACTCAATTAACAATGATATACGCCCCCTATTAGATCCCAAAATTCAGGCAATGGGTGTCAGCACTTGGAACCTCAGAACGCTAATTAGTCCATTTGAATCAAGGCATGGGCATAGCGCGCGACTGACTTCGGCTGAGTATTTTCAACGATTACGAAATAATGAAGGACTATTTGAAGTTCTCAGAGTTCTATTTGGGGCAATTCAATTCAGTATAGGGACTTTAGTTGCTCGTCGACAAGCTGAATTACTTGGATTAATTGCTGGAAGGTCAGTTGATTTAGAAAAAAGAAATCTAATTTTTGATAATGGAAAGTCTGGTATAGGTGAAATTAGAGAAAAGGAAGCTAGACCAATCCCTCCTGTAGCAGTGAAGATGATTGATTTACTAGAATACTTCCACAAGCGCCTTAAGGATATAGGAGCCAGCAATCGCCAGGTAGAGCTTTTTTCATATCCAAATATGCATACAGGCGCTCCGGGACCAGCTGACACTAAGAAATACAACTCAAATTTAGATTTGTTTTGTGATTACTTTGAAACTGGATTGAACGATAAAGGTGAACGTTATTACATGCGACAGCATCAATTACGTCGCTTCTTTGCAATGTTATTTTTCTGGGGAAATTCTTTTGGTGGGATGGAGACACTACGCTGGTTTCTGGGCCATACAGACATTGAGCATCTTTATCATTACATAACTGAATCTACACCTGGATATGTTCTTCGTGCATCAAAAGCCCAATTCGGCAGTGAAATCATCAGGACAGATCCAATGGAAAGTAAAGCATTAGCAGACATTATAGAAAAACATTTTGGCACCAGAGAGTTTTCTGTTCTCGATAGTGATGAATTGCAAGAATACATAGAAGAACTTTTACTAGCAGGTCGTATTGAAATTGAACCAATATTCTTCATGACACCAGATGGACAATCTTTCCGCATTGCAATAAAAGTTAAAGAAAGCCCCCTGGAGAAATTCAATGGATAAACGTATTGAAAAAAGTAATCAATCCTTGTTGGCACTATCAAGCCTGTTACGGGAGGTTATCAATCATCCAGAAACGTATATTCATGATCAGCAACTAAACACAGCCTTAAAATCTCAAGGAGCCTTAGCAAAATTCTCAAATACATCTAAAGGAATCTTTAGCCTATCAATTAATACTCAAAAAAGAATTGCAGACTCAATTATAAATGGCGGCTACGAGGGACTAAACAAGTCAAGAATCAATGCACTGTTAGCTCTCGAATCAAGCTTACATACAAATAAAAAACCTAATAAGGAAACCAAAGCCGGACTTCTACTTGTCAATCAACAATTAGAAAAAGAAATGCAATCCATTAGACATGATCTCTTACTTTTAACTTTAGCATTTGAAAAATCATTACGGCAAGGGGCTGTTTATGCCAGCCGATCTGACTCACCTACTCAAGCCCTGTGCAAAAAAGAGCAAAGAGAGCTTTTAGACATGTTAACGCTCAGAAACATTCCGCACTTAAAAATGTGATGAAGATGAAAAATGATTAAATCTAAGCTTTATAACAGCACAGACAATAAATTTCAGCTTCCCTTATATGTTGATCAGCAACATCGAGTTATCCCCCAAGATGCAACAAATATTCCAATGATATCTTGGCCTAACGGGACGTGGTGTCTTGAGGCTAACGTTTATATATTAGAACTTTACAATAAAGGGCTCTCTAGAAGAAATCGCGGCGGGACCCTGCTCACTTACGCTACCAATATAAGTCATCTTTTAAGATATGCTTTTTACAACAGAATTTCATTGATAAACCTGACAGATAATCACTTCTGCCAATTTATCAAAATGCTACAAGCTGAAAAAAGAAAGCGTCAGCCAGAATTATTTGCACGAGACTCAAATTCGGTAATCGCTATCGGCCGTAATTGTCTCGAGTTTTTAGCATGTGTAGGAAGGCTTTATCAACTTGAGAACTTCATCGGTCGCAATGGTCAAATTAAAGCCGAGGAAAAAGAGTTTTATATTAAACAAGTCAGCTCTAATCATTTCACCGGAAAAGGAAAGCCAACAAGGAAATATTGGACTCATCGCGCATTTCCTACTCCAGACCCTCAAAAAAAGCGGCTACCTATTGGAACAGAAGCTATTGATAAAATTAGAAAGGTGATACTTCCAACAAGCTCATCCATATTCTTACGGAAGAGACGCTACCTCATGTTGAAGCTTTTAGAAATCACTGGCGGTCGCCGTTCAGAGGTTGCTGACTTAACTTGTGAAAGTGTTCGTATCGCTGCAAGCATGCCTAAACCACTACTGAATCTAATTACTATAAAAAAAGGAAGCGGCACTGTAGCGCATAGAATGATTCCAATTGCTAGTCATGATGCGAAATTTTTACTTGAGTTCATAGAAAAAAATAGGCGCAGTGTTATACGTGCAACTTGTGGATTCAAAGAAGATGATGGATATGTGTTAATCAGTGAAAGAACGGGAAAGCAACTCCGTTCAAACACCATAACTCAGGAAATCTCAATACTTTCAAAAGCAGCTGGTATAGTAGAAAAATGTTGCCCTCATATGTTTCGCCATAGATTTATTACCAAATTATTTGTGGCGTTAATTGAACAACATGAGTTTGATAACCCTAATAGCTTTAGACGCGCTCTACTTGAAGTTGAATCTATTAAACAAATTGTTCAACAATTTACCGGCCATTCAAATCTTGCTTCACTCGATGTTTACATAAATCTCGCATTTGAAGAAGTTACAAACTTCAAAAATACATTGAATGTAGTCAATACCAAAAGAATTGTTAAGTCATTTCAGAACACTTTAAAACAACTCTCAGGAGAGCTTAATTCTGGAGCATCACCAACTGAAATATTGGTACAGATACAAAAATATTTGGATGCTTTTGAAGATGACCTAAATACTTGCCACATCACTGAAGCTACATAATCAAAAATCACTTAGCTTGAGACTCCCTTATTATCAGTCGCAACTGCATCATGGTCTAATGAGTTATGTAGATGTCTGGCAGCCTCCATGTATGGCGTGCACATACTGGAGCGGAAATCATACGCTACTAACAATGAGCAGAAGACATCATCATGGCTAAGCACGGCACTTTTATGTTGCCTTAAGTGGTTTTCTGGAAAGGCAGATGAGTTGCCAGTCCAAACTATCAGTGGAATTTTAGTTTGCTCTTTGGGTGCAATCATCACCGGTGCTGCATGCAGATACATCCCGTATTCTCCGAGCGACTCACCATGGTCCGCGATATACATCATCCCAACATCATAATTTTCTTCATAGGGTTTTAAAAACTTGATGACCTCTGACAAAAAGTAATCTGTATAGAGAATTGCATTGTCGTAAGAATTGTCTATTTCCTGTTTGGTGCAATCTTTTAGCTCTTTGGATTTACAAACCGGGCTAAATTTCTCAAAGGCAGCGGGGTATCTTCTGAAGTACTCAGGGCCATGGTTTCCCATTTGATGCAGCACGATCAAAATGTCTTTATCATTCTTAGATTGAATATGTTTATCAAGGCCATCCAGCATGCCGATGTCCCTGCACTCTGGATCGCAGACTGGGTTCAATGTTGTGGACTGGAAGTTTTGATATTTAACTCTTAAGGCAACGCCTTTGGAGTCGGAGTTATTATCCCTCCACAATACATCGACGCCATTCCTGGCAAGCACATCAATGGCATTCTCCTGCTTTAATGCTGCCTGTTTATCGTAATTTTTCTTACCCAGAGAAGAAAACATACATGGCACAGAAACACTTGTGGACGTACCGCAAGAGGACACGTTATCGAAACTAATCACATTGGCGTTTGCAAGGTTGGGATTGGTAATTCGCTGATAACCGTTGAGTGAGAATCTGTCAAAGCGAGCTGTTTCACCAACCACCATAATCATCAACTTACGTTTATTGCCCGTAGTTGAGGTTTTTACTGCATCCCCAGCAATCGTTTTGAGCACTGTATTACGTGCTTCGTAAACTTTTGCCTCTTGATTCAGGTAATTGTAAGCGGAGTAAATGGAGTAAGTGGGGTTTGCGTAAAACCTTACAATCTTATGCTCTCTAATGAACGAAGCATAACCTGCAGTGAATGGTGCCACGACTACGATGGCAGTTAACACAAGAACAGAAATCGCTTTGAGTCGACCTTTGACTTCTTGTTTGAAGGCCAACCCTTTGGGAAAGAATTTGATGACCAAGTAGGCTGGTATGCAGCCTAATAGAACTAGCCTAAGCAAGAGTTCAATGCTTATTAATCCTTGCATTTCCTTAAAGTCAGTTTGCGCTACGTTATCCATCATAGTGTGATCGATGACCACACCAAAACTATCCATAAAATACGCGTTGATAGAGGCAACAATCAGCAATATGGCTAATATCCATTTTGCTGTTGTTCTGCCAATGCAAAGAATCTGAAAGACGATAGCGATCGTCGCAAAAAAGAAAGTTATTAGAGAGGCCAGGAAAGGTAGGTTATGGAAACTTACTGGATATGTTTTCAGCAAGTTTTGGCAAAGGGAAAGGTTGCCCGTCACCATAATGAATAACGAAATTGCCAATATCCACTTGGTTTGTGTTTCCGGTACAGAAAAGTATTTTGCAATCCCTGTTTTGAAAGTACTTGAAAGCATCGTCATATCTTCTAATGATTATCATTCTTGATAAGCAATTCAGATGCCAGTTCGTAACCGATTGAATTTTATATATTTAATTAAAACTCATCCTGATAGCCATGCATTTTTTGCAGAGTGATATCTTAAATTTCCTGCAAAAAATGCACCCATGAATGATTGGTTTTATTGATAGTCCACAGAAATTAAGAGGCAGATTCAAAAGTATGCTTCGGGGATTCAGACTTTTGTACATTTAGTTACACTAAACTCATTGACTCATCAATAAGTTATTGTTAGATTTAAAAAGGCATGTATCAAATTTTTAAAAAATTCATGGTATTTCTTGCGCTGATCTCAGTGATGAGTTCATCGGCGTGGGCCTTTTCGCCTGAAGTTTTATTTGATGATGCTGTAGCGTCTCAAGCGGTTATGCAAGATGTCCATTTGATTAATAAGTCACAAATCACTTCGGTCTCAGATAATCAAACTGTCCCGATGCCGGAGCAGTTTTGTGATCATGCTTGCCATATCTCTGCACATATCACGGCTATTGAGACCAATGAAGTAGTTAGTACACTTTCCCAATTGGGCTCGACGATTTTCAAAACTGAGCCTAAAGATCAGTTCACCAACCCTGTCCTAAAAAGTCTCTACAGACCTCCTGCACTCATTTAGTCAATTTGTCTAAGATGCTGACTCGTTCAGCATCTTGATCATTGATCTAACGAGAGAGGTCTTGCCGTGTTTGAATCATCTATTAGAAGATGGCTATTACTTTCAATAGCTTTCTTCATAGCTCCAGCTATACAAGCTGAACCATTAACATTGGATGCAGCTTGGAATATTGCTGCCCAGAATAACCCTGATCTGAAACGCTTGATCGCCAACCAGAGTATTCCGGCTGGCGAATTCCAGGATGCATCAGGTCCACTTTATTACAACCCAACAGTCAACCTTGAGGCGAGAACACGTCGTATTGCTCAAACTGGCGCATCAGACCCATATCGAGGTGAATATGGCATAGGCGTTTCTCAAACCTTTGAGATTGCCGGACAGCAAGGCTTCCGTAGGCAAGCAGCTGAGGAAAGCAAAACGGCAATTAGCCAGGACATTGCTGAAGAGTACCGTGTCCTGCATGCACAGTTGGAAGAGCAGTTTATTACTGTGCTCGCAGTACAAAAGCGTATCGAAGTTGAAAAGCGCATTCTCAAGCTCATAGAGCAAAACACCTCCCTGTCTCGCAAGCGGGTAAGTGCCGGCGAAGATAGTTTGCTTGATGGTAATCTAGCCATCGTTGATGCTGAACGCGCAAGAAATCAGCTGATCTCTTTAAATGAACAACTACTGCGTGCCAGAACCCAACTAGCTGCCACACTACAACTCAATGCCAACGACTTTCCAGAGGTCACGGGGCAATTAACTCCAAATCAGACGCAATATACATTGCAGGATCTTTTCAACAAATTAGACTCCCGCCCAGGCATTCAGGCACTAACCAGTAAAGAAGCTTCTGCACGCTCACGCTTGGAGCTGCAAAAAAGCATGCGCTATCCAGATTTAACGGTGAGTCTGATCAATACCACCGAAGCCAGTTTGGCAGGTAGCGACAATATCTCATCCATCGGCGTTTCTTTGCCATTGCCTATCTTCCGCCGAAATGCTGCGGGTGTAGGTCGTGCGGCCGCTGAGCTTACCCAATCAGAAATCAACCGCACCTCTGGTACTCGCAATGCAAAAGCGACTATAGAGGCCGCATGGTTACGTCGTGAAAATATCAAAGACCGTGTAAGACGGTTAGATAGCGAGGTATATCCGAGGTTGGAAGAAAACCTGATACTTTCCAAGAAAGCCTTTGAAAACGGAGAAATCGGCTTACCTCAGTTATTGATTGTGCAAAGGCAGGTTGTGGATGCGCAGCGAGACATCATTGATGCTCAGAAAGAACTGCGCCTCGTGCAGATCGAATTGGAATATATCTCTGGCTGGCTATCCCCTATAGCTGCAACTGATCAAAACTAGGAAACTAAAATGCTAAAGTTCTTCAGAAATTTATACGTGATTGCACTGGCATTTTCAGTCATCATTTTTCTCATGATTTTAAGCGGGTGCAGTTCTGAGAACAACCAGCCTCAAGAGCCGAAAACAGAAACCTCAAGTATCCCAGCGGAGACAAAAGCTGATGAGGATTTAATTAAATTAAGTCCTGCCGAGATACAGAAAAGTGGTGTCACTATCGCCAAAGTGACCAAGCAACCCATACAGGATCAGCTCAGTTTTACAGCGAACATTTTGGCCAATCAAAATAAACTGGCTCATGTCACGCCTCGTATTGAAGGGAAGCTGTCCAAAGTGATCGCCAATCTTGGAGACCATGTAAAAACAAGCCAAACCCTAGCTGAGATTGACAGTGTTCCGATGGGGGAGGCTCGTGCACAATTCAGAAGCTCTAAGACCGATCTAACGCTAGCTCAGGCGAACTTTGATCGTATATCCAAGCTGTATGAAGACAAGGTTGTGCCACAAAAGCAATTCATTGAATCTCAGTCTGCACTGGAGCGCGCTAAATCAGCGCTCTACGCAGACTCTGAAAGATTAAGAATGTATGGCGGTCTGGATCAGCAGAGTGGATCTACCTACCTATTGAAAGCACCATTCAACGGCATCGTGATAGAGAAAAATGCAGTGATTGGTGAATTAGCCAATCCAGCAGATACCATTTTCACCATCGCGGACATGTCAACGGTGTGGATTGATGCCGATGTTCCAGAAAGGGATTTGCAATATCTGGAAGTCGGTAAAACAGCCAGTGTGACTGTGACCGCTTATCCCGATGAGGTATTTACCGGGAAAGTGAGCTACCTATCTAGTGTGGTGGATAAAACCACCCGTACGGTCAAGGCGCGTATCGAACTGCCTAATACAGAGCAAAAGCTTCGCATCGACATGTTTGCCAAGGTCGTTCTGAATCATTCTGGTACGAAGGATGTTCTAGTTGTACCTAATACATCTGTCGTGATGGTACAAGGTATCCCTAATGTCTACGTGAGCGAAGATGGCGGATTTAAAGCAAGAGCTGTAGAACTAGGTGCCCGATATAACGAGTATGTCGAAATCAAAACTGGATTAACTGAAGATGAAAGCATCGTTCAGACAGGCGTATATGCTCTAAAAGCTCGACAACTCAAATCACAAATCAGTGATGAGCACTAGGAGAACAGCATGTTGAATTGGATATTAGATGCTGCCCTCAAATACAAGCTTCTTGTCATTCTTGCCTTTGTTGTCGTGGTTTTTTTCGGTGTCAAAGCATGGCAGGAAGTCCCTCTAGATGCTTTCCCAGACGTGACTCCTGTGCAGGTAAACGTGTACACGGAGTCTCCTGGACTTGCTTCTGAAGATGTTGAAAAGCTAATTACTTTTCCAGTCGAGAGTTCTTTGGCTGGCCTGAAAGGTATTGAGGAGATTCGGTCAGTTTCATTGTTTGGTTTGTCTTATATCAGTGTTTATTTTTCTGATACTACTGACATACAACAGGCTCGCTTTTTGGTGGGTGAAAAGCTAGCTGATGCTCGCTCCAGAATGCCGGCAGGCTATGGCGAACCAACACTTGGCCCTAACACATCAGGTTTAGGTCAGGTACTTTGGTATACCTTGAAGTCCGATAAGCAAAGCACTATGGATCTTCGCACATTGCATGACTGGAATGTGCGTATGGTGATGCGTACCGTACCCGGAGTCGATGACATCACATCCTGGGGAGGCAACGAGAAACAATTTCAGGTTCAAATCGACCCTCAAAAGCTATTCAAATATGGCCTGACCTTCTCTGAAGTCATCGACAGATTGGTGGCAAATAACCATCAGGTTGGTGGGCAATACGTCAATATTGGCCAAGAACAGTTCTTGGTGCGTGGCTTAGGGCTGGTTAAAAATAGCCGCGATATTCAACGTATCGTCGTCTCTGAGAACCAGGGTACGCCAGTCTATGTAGAAAACATTGCCAAAGTAGTTGAAGGCGCAGGCCCCCGTTTTGGTGCTGTTACGCAAGATGGCAAGGAAGTTGTGATGGGTATGGTACTTGCCAGGATTGGTGAAAATGCCCAGCAAGTGGTTGATGCTGCCAAAGAGAAGTTGGAGCTGGTGAAAGCCACCTTACCTAAGGGTGTGACACTGGAAACTGTTTATGATCGAACCGCGATCATTGACAAGGCTATACGTATGGCAGACCGCGCCATGATTGAGGGCGCATTGCTAGTCATTGCGGTGCTGTTCATGTTGCTTGGCGAAGTGCGTTCGGCTTTAGTCGTCGTTGTAGCAATCCCAATGGGCCGTCTGATCGCTTTTATCTTCATGGAGAAATATGGCATCTCAGCTAATCTGATGTCATTGGGTGGTTTGATTATTGGCCTAGGTATGACCATTGATGGCCCACTGGTTCTTGTTGAGAACTGCTTCCGTCGTTTGGCTCACTTCGCTGGTCAAAAGGTAGATAGATCCAAAATCGTACTCGATGCTTCACGAGAGGTGATCAATCCAATCACTTTTGGTGTGTTGATCATCACAGTGGTTTTCCTGCCTATCTTCTCCCTGACGGGGCTGGAAGGGAAGCTATTTAAGCCCTTGGCCATCAACATGACTTTTGCCATGATTGGCTCAATGATCCTGACGCTGACACTTATTCCGGTGTTGTGTTCTTTGGCGTTGAAGCCAAAGGAAGAGAGAGATCCATGGCTGATTCGCTTAATCAAGCCTAAGTATGTATCTCTGCTGAAGTGGTGCTTGGCACATAAGAAGCTAGTCGTAGGCTCTACGGGTATTGCCTTCATTGCCGCCTTAGCGATGTTTCCATTCCTGGGCAAAGAGTTTATGCCCAACCTGCAGGAACAGGACATTCTCTTTAGGGTGACAGGCATCCCTTCTACCTCACTTGAGCAATCTATTTCAGTCTCTGATCGTGTGGCGAAGAGCCTCAAAAAAATGCCCCAAGTGCAAAGCAGCCTGGCAATGATTGGTCGTGCAGAAAAGGGTGAAACCGCTGACGTGAACTACATGGAAGTACTAGTGCATTTAAAACCAGCAGACTCATGGCCTCAAGAAATTACCTATGGCGACCTCGCGCAGCAGCTCCAGGAGCAAGTTGAAAAAGATGTCCCTGAGGCTGTTATTTCGGCTTCTCAACCTATCCAGTCTCGGGTTGAAGAATTGATCTCGGGCGTCAGGGCAACTTTGTCTGCAAAAGTCTATGGTGAAGATCTTGCAACCATTGATCGTATCGCTAATCAGGTAAGAGCTGTGGTCTCCAAAGTTAATGGAGTTACAGATCTGGCGTTGGAAGCCAACATAGGAAAACCGCAACTCATTATCAATGTGGATCGTGAAGCGATCGCCCGTTATGGCATTAATGCTGATGATGTCTTACAAGTTGTGCAATCAGGCATTGGTGGCAAGCCCGTCTCTACGCTGATTGACGGTGTGAAGCGATTTGCCATCCAAGTTTGGTTACAACCGGAGTACCGCAGTGATATTCGAGCAATTAACGATATCCCCATTTCAACATCTCAGGGTGCGTTGATTCCGTTGTCTCAAGTTGCTAGCGTTGATATTGAAGAGGGTTATTCATTTGTCAGACGTGAGCAATTGCAACGTTACGCAGTGATTCAAATGGACGTGCAAGGCCGGGACATTGATGGCTTTGTTAAAGAGGCCCAAGCCGCGATTGAGCAGCAAGTAAAACTTCCAAGTGGTTATTGGATTCAATGGGGTGGCGCATTTGAGAACCAGCAACGAGCCATGACTAAGCTGGCAATCATTGTACCGCTTACCATTGGTCTGATATTCGTTCTTCTCTACACAGCCTTCCATTCACTACGTTATGCCGGACTGATTATTGCCAATGTGCCTTTCGCAGCAATCGGCGGCATTTTCTCTCTGGCAATTGCCGGCCAGTACCTCTCGGTGCCTGCGGCGATTGGCTTTATCGCAGTGTTCGGGGTGGCCATGTTGAACGGTATTGTCTTAGTGGAGTTTATCAATGGCTTACGCGAAGAAGGCAAGTCCGTAGATGAGGCTGTACTGGAAGGTACCACTCTCCGATTAAGGCCTGTGATGATGACGGCCATGGTAGAGATCTTTGGTTTGATCCCGTTCTTACTTGCAACCGGTGTCGGTTCAGAAATCCTTAGACCACTTGCTGTCGTGGTTATTGGAGGCCTTCTCACGGCTACGGCACTTACCTTGGTTTTCCTGCCGGTTGCGTACGACTGGATGGAAACAAGGAGGGAGCTCAACGAAGCTAAAAACCCAAATTGATTTGGAGTTTTGGTTAATTAAGTGATCGGATCAGGTTGTATTTGTAGCAGCCTGATCATTAGCATAAATGTTTCATGATTCCATTGAGGAGAATATCGTGAATAGATCTAAGAATCATAAAAATGAAGCTAAGCAATGCAGTGATTGCATTGATAAAGAACCAGTAATTACTACTGCACTTTCAGAGGGTACATTGACAACCTCTTTATCTACTGTAGATCAAGCAAGATTTCGTATTCCATCCATGGATTGTGCTTCTGAGGAAGCTGAGATTAGACGTGCGCTTGCAAAGATTGATGCAATCAAAAGCTTAAGATTTAATTTGGGCGCACGTGAACTGATCATAGATGCAGATGCGAATAGCATCCCATTAGCTATGGAGGCAATCAAGAAATCAGGTTTTGAAACTGAATTAATCCTTGATGAGAAAAACTCTGAAGTCATTACAGCGTCTCCAAAAGGATTTTGGAGCAGTTGGGGCAAACCAATTGCCGGCTTGGTTTTGGCAGTAGCAGCCGAAGTCCTGGAGTTTGCATTTACAGGTACCCAAGAAATTCGATATCTTGGAATGGCTTTGGCTGGTCTCTCAATCGCTTTGACAGGGTTAGATGTTTATATAAAAGGACTCAAAGCATTTAATGATGGACGTTTAAACATCAATGCATTAATGACCATTGCTGTCACCGGTGCATTTTTCATTGGTCAATGGCCTGAGGCTGCAATGGTGATGGCGCTCTATGCAATCGCAGAAGCTATCGAAGCTAAGGCTGTAGATAGAGCACGGAACGCAATTAAGAGCTTGATGGAATTAACCCCAGAAGATGCTGAGGTTTTGCAATCGGATGGGGCATGGAAGCGTGAATTGGTCAAAGATATTCCAATTGATGCAAAAGTGCGTATTCGACCAGGTGAACGTATCCCGCTAGATGGCATTGTGATTTCCGGGCAGAGTGCTATAGACCAATCTCCTGTTACCGGCGAAAGCCTACCAGTGGATAAGTCTCCAAATGATCAAGTGTTTGCCGGAACTATCAACCAAGCGGCTGAATTAGAGATTCGAATCACTGCCCTTTCTTCGAACAGCACAATATCCAGAATCATCAATGCGGTTGAGCAAGCCCAAGGTTCCCGGGCGCCGACACAGAGATTTGTAGATTCCTTTGCGGCGATCTATACACCCGCGGTTTTTGTTCTTGCGCTAATCGTGGCTCTCTGGATGCCATTCTTACTGGAATGGACCTGGATGAAGTCTATTTATAAAGCACTTGTATTACTGGTGATTGCTTGCCCGTGTGCGTTGGTGATATCGACGCCTGTTACCGTAGTAAGTGGCCTTGCAGCAGCAGCGAGAAGAGGCATACTCATCAAAGGTGGAGTTTATCTTGAAGAGGCCCGTAAGATAAAAGCGGTTGCGCTAGACAAGACAGGAACGATTACTGAAGGAAAACCCAAGCTATCTAGCTTTGATGTATTTGATGTGCAGTCTAATCCCACTGAGTTAAAAAGTATTGCCTATAGTTTGGCATCTCGGTCAGATCACCCCGTGTCAAAAGCAATTGCTGAGGGCTTATCTGGGCAAACTAAGGATGTGAAGAATTTCAAAGCTGTTGCTGGACGTGGAGTACAGGCCAAAATTGGAAACAGTACCTTTTTCTTGGGAAACCATCGCTGGATTGAGGAGATGAACCTTTGCTCCTCCGAATTGGAAATGCAATTAGCCAAACTAGAAAATGCCGGTCGCACGGTTAGCTTACTGGCCACATTCGAAAAAGTGCTGGCAGTTTGCTCGGTAGCGGATACGATCAAGTCCTCTTCAAAAGAAGCTGTTTCAGATCTCATACGACTTGGAGTCACACCTGTCATGCTAACAGGGGATAATCTGGCCACCGCTAAAACGGTAGGTATCCAAGCTGGCATCAATGAAGTCAAAGGTAATCTATTACCAGAAGATAAATTAAAGGAAATTGAATTTCTTCAGAAACAATTCGGTGTGACTGCCATGACCGGCGATGGGATCAATGATGCGCCATCATTAGCACGAGCTGATATTGGTTTTGCGATGGGAGCAGCTGGGACACACACTGCGATGGAAGCAGCAGATGTTTTGGTAATGAATGATGATCTACGTAGGTTGCCTGAAACAATTCGCCTCTCAAAACAAACGCATGCCATTCTTTGGCAGAACATTGCTCTAGCCTTGGGCATCAAGTTTGTATTTTTATATCTTGCCTTATTTGACAATGCATCTATGTGGATGGCTGTCTTTGCTGATATGGGTGCAAGTTTGCTAGTGGTATTTAATGGTTTGAGATTGATTTACTTCAATCGGCAATCAAGAACCTAATACAAATAAACAGCTTTTATTTTAGGAGGTCTAAATTGATACTTAAGAAATTAGATGCTGAACTTAACTTTCACCAAGCAGCACTGCGCGTACGCAACCAGCGCCAAGAATTACTCGCATCAAATATCGCCAACGCTGACACGCCCCAATACAAAGCGCGTGACATTGACTTTCAATCTGCAATGCAGTCAGCGCTTCAACAAAGTGCTGGAGTTGGTCCTGCAACACAACCTGCAAGTGAAATGCAGCAAACCAATAATGCTCATATGAATGGTAATGCTGGCAATGGTTACCCCGGATCAGGTGACGTATTATTCCGATCATTGAGACAAGGATCCGTAGATGGCAATACCGTTGATATGGACGTAGAGCGAAACGCTTATGTAGATAATGGAATTCGCTACGAAGCAAGTCTCACGATGATGACTGATAAAATCAAAGAGGTGATGGCGGCTATTAACGGGCAAGATAAATAACAGTCACTATGGCATTATGCTGAGTCGAAATACTAATCTATGACCATACATCCTGATGCAATTTATGCGATATTAGCTGCCATTCTTTTTGGCTTGGCAACCCCCGTCGCCAAGCTTTTGATTAGTGATGTTTCACCACAAATGCTCGCCGGTTTATTGTATGCAGGTAGTGGACTTGGCCTTTTTCTGCTGTATGGCTTCACTCGATTATTTCTAGGCGATAATCATGAGCGCCTGCCTATCCAGGCACCGGATTTACCATGGTTATTAGGTGCAATAGTATGTGGAGGTGTGCTTGGACCAGTCTTACTTATGCAAGGATTGCTATCCACACTTGCTTCGATGGCGTCACTATTACTCAATCTTGAAAGCGTCCTGACTGCACTACTAGCCTGGTTCATATTCAAGGAGCATTTTGATCGTCGTATCTTGATTGGGATGGTCAGTATTGTATGTGGCAGCCTATTGTTATCATGGCCTAAGCATTTGAATACTGCTTTTCCTTGGGGTGCGGTGGCGATCGCAGGTGCCTGTGCGTGTTGGGCAATTGACAACAATCTCACGAGAAAAATATCGGCCAATGATGCTCTACAAATTGCTTGTATCAAAGGTTTGGTAGCTGGTTTTGTGAATCTGGCAATCGCATTAAGCCTTGGTAAAGCATTGCCTGATTTTTCTGCGGGAGTAAGTGCGGCTATTATCGGCTTCTTGGGTTACGGAGTCAGCCTGGTATTGTTTGTCATTTCTTTGCGCCACATTGGTACGGCCAGGACAGGAGCATATTTTTCTGCTGCTCCCTTTGCTGGCGTAATCTGTTCTTTTCTATTACTACATGAGCAGCCAGATGGCTTGTTCTGGGCAGCAATGGTCTTGATGATCATCGGTGTATGGCTTCATTTAACCGAACATCATGCTCACCTACATTATCACAGGGAATTACGTCATCAACATATTCACTCTCATGACGAACACCATCAACATACACATGATTTTGATTGGGATGGATCGGAGCCTCATGTGCACCCGCATGAACATATGGCATTAAGTCACAGTCACCAGCATTTCCCTGATTTGCATCACCAACATAAGCATTAATTTTTGTGGGATATACCCTTCCCAAGACCAAGTTATGCTCATGTCACTCGGCCAGCTTATGGTTTCATTTCCGTCTCGTGGCAATTTTATGCTTCTCTCAAGCGAGTGATAATTATCTCAATTAAGTTTGAATGAGCCTTTTCTAAAATATTATCGTAAGATGTATGGTGAGAACCCTAAAAAACATTAGATCGTCAAAAATTTGAAGAATATAATAATTCTCATAATTTTACTCGCTGATCCAGTTGTATTTTTGATCCGCACGCTTATTGATTCACTAGATCTAGCGCTATCAAAAGTCAAAAATCGTGTTTTGGTTTTCCTACAAATTACATATTTATGCCTTTTGCCTTTACTCATTAGTAGATTCAGAGTCGGGGTGATGTCTTTTGAAGAAGTTTGCCCAACCTGGAAAGTGATTCAGAATAAGCGTACCAAAAATCAGGCAGGCGGTTAGGCAAGCGAGCAGATACATACCGAAGGCACTCGCCATTCCAACAGCAGCCGTTGCCCACAATGTCGCAGCTGTGGTCAATCCTTGAATCCGGCCTCGTACCTGTAGGATAACTCCCGCTCCGATGAAACCCATACCTGAAACGACTTGCGCAGCGATTCGGGTGTCTACACCAGGAATGTGGTTGGATACGATGCTGAAGGCACAGGAGCCTACTGCAACTGCCATGTAGGTTCGAACGCCGGCATCTCGATTATGGCTTTCTCGTTCCCAGCCGATAAGGCCACCTAGCACGGCAGCCAGTAAAATGCGGAAGGTCAGCAATAGTTCGGTATCCCAATCCATTATCTGCCCCTCCACTTGTGCGGCCAGCTAGTTCGCTTTCCTTGGTTGTTGGAGTTGTTTGGCGCGTATTCTGAATGCATCAAAAGTCTCGTTTCGTCTAATTGATAAAGCAGAGCTACATTAACATTTCAATGGTGAGCAGCAAGATGAAGCCCAAGAAAAACATCGCTGTCTGGAAACTGGTTTCGGGTACTTCATGAGCCTCAACAAGCAATTCTTCTGTGACCAGATACAGCAGGGCAGCAAGGCTAAATGCTAAGATTGCATCCACTACGGTGTCACTCGCAAAAACGAGCAAGGCACTGCCGGCAAGTGCTCCGATGAGTAATATCAGAGAGAATCCGATAGACACCATGAGGGTGTTCTTGCGACTATTTCCGGCTTGAGCTAATGCTAATGCCCCTGACAATCCAAGAAATAGAACTTCAAGGGTAAGTGCTATGGTCAGCAGCAAGCCCTGCTTTTGGCCGGCAGCAAACCCTAACCCCACTAACAAACCATCCAAGGCCACATCAATGCCAAGAATTGCGATCAGGCTAGTTGGAGTAGTCGCGATACTGATTGTGTTTTGCCCTAATTTCTCGGCAAAGTGCTTAACTGCCAGCATGATCATCACCCCCAAGGTGAATCCAATTAGAGTAATCCAGGGAAGCTTTCGGTGCATTAGGTCCGGCAGGAGCTCAGTTGCTAGGGCGCAAAAAAGCAAGCCAGCAGCAAAGTGCTGTATAGCACTAACAGTCCCCGGTTTCAACGGCCGCCACAGCGCAATCAACCCTCCAAAGATTACGGCCAATGCAGGATAAAAAGCAAATGTGAGAATGCTAAACGCCGCCTGCATAGAAAGTTATCTCCTATCTAATTTAGTAATACATCCAGAGAATGATCATAGTTTTCGTTGTAAGTTTTAAAACAATAAGCTTTATTACCCAAACCCTAAGGTTAAATTACTCAGGTGAAGTTTGTTTCGGTTTGGCTTGTTTTCGAACCATCCCTCTAGCATGGGCAGCACCAGCCGCCTCGACTACACCATCCGGATTACCGTCTAAATCTAATCGGTTTGCTCCTTCTTTGCATGCTTGCCAGTAGCGTGAACTTTTACACCAAGTTTTAATAGCCAGCTGTAGGTCTTCCTTTGAAATGCCAATCTCTTCGGATCGTGCTTGAAGGTCTTCTAGAACCCCAATCTTCAAAGGTACTTTAGGTATCGGGTTTTTAGGGAATGCTTTGGGGTAAAACTTCTGAAGTTTGCCTATGATCAAAACCACAGGATCTACTCGAGCAGTGTTCTTGGGTTTAGCTGGCTTTGCTGGCTGCTTTTGTTTAATTTCTTCCGCAAGCTGCTTTTTGAGTTCGGCGAGTTTTTCTAGGCCCATGGTAATAAATGCGGTTGGTTGTTTTTCTTAAGACGAATTTTCTAACAGATAGTTATATACATGCAATCGATTTGAGAGGGGGTAACCGAACATCATGCTCACCTACATCATCACAGGGAATTACGTCATCAACATATTCACTCTCATGACGAACACCATCAACATACACATGATTTTGATTGGGATGGATCGGAGCCTCATATGCACCCGCATGAACATATGGCATTAAATCACAGTCACCAGCATTTCCCTGATTTACATCACCAGCATAAGCACTAGGGTTTGGTGGGACACACCCGAAGTTACATGCTACGAAGGTAGATGGTTTGCAAAACTTTAGCAACCTTACCAACTTATAGTGACGCTGAATCTTGAGGTAAGTTTCTGACGACAACAAATATTTCAACCCTCAAAATTTGGCCACATTGGACTTCAGCCGTTCTGTTTTAGAAATTATGATGTGTCTAGCAGAGCGGCTGAAGTCCAGTTACCCGATATCCAATAGCCCTGCAGATAAAAGGGCTTGGTAGGTTTTTAATATTTCCTCATCATTCAAGAGGTTGGCTGAATTCGCAATTAATTGTAACGAGGGATCATTTGCCGCATTCAGTCCCATGAGTTTTTGCCGCGCCACCTTTACACTCACTCCCTTCATTAGAGTATTCGCTAAATTGAAACTTGGCACCTTTGGTTCAACCTGCTTAGTATCTTTGGCACCTACTGTCTGGAGCGCTTTTAGATATGCTCTCTTCGCCATAAAGCCCTCACTCTTCGTAAAAGAGTCATTGTCTTCATCTAGTACCTCTCTATCAGGCAGCTTTATCACCTGATGTGATACCGCTTTAGCTATATTGAATAACTGCTCAATAGATTGCTTTGATTGTTTAGTCATAACGATTCCTGTAACCCTAACTTGTCATACTTACGCCTAATTGCCTTTAAGGCACTTGCATACTGTACGGGTGTTAATTCCATTAGCTTCTGTATTTCTGCGGGCTGCAAATTGTCCATTTGATAAGTCAAAATTTCCATGGACCTTTCATCCCCCTCAAATAACTGTTTGAGTGCTTGCAGTGTTTGGTTGGCAATCATCTCTTCTTCAGGTGTGCCAATCCTGCTGTCCAGCATATCCATCAGTTCTATAGCATCCTCACTATCTAATGGATGTATCGTGTTCTCCAAGGGGTCTGATTTACGCCTCTTAATAAAAGCATCCACAACACTTTCCATTGCATGATAAATAAAGACCTCCATCGGCAACTCTCTTCGACATCTCCGCCTACCCTCAAGAGCTCTGCAGATCACGATATGTAAAAGATCAGCACCCTCAATTGGCAAACCTCTGCATAGGTTATTTGCTGTCTTACCAAGCTTTATCCATTGAGCTTCAGTAAAAGCGTCAAAGCCTACCTTTATTTCAGATATGGTTAAAAAATCTTCTAAATTTTTATCGCTCAGCGCCAATTTATGTTCCATAGAATGTATGGCTCTAAAAACCCCAGTCGCAGACAAAAAAATATTCTTTTTTTAAATGTCTGAATGCCATCCTTTCGTAGCCCTTTCAATTATGCAGTATATGAATATAGTTTTTAACGGAGAACATCATGAGTGAAATTGAAAAAGAATCACAAGCAGACAAAGCAAAGGGCCACGAAATTACAATCATCGTAAATGCTACCCAGCATACAGTAGAAGACAAAGATCTAACCTATTTAGAGGTGGTTCAACTAGGCTTCCCTGGTGCGGTTGTTGGTAGCAATGTAATCTACACCGTCACATACAGAAAAGGCCCCTCCTCTAATCAACAAGGATCTATGGATGTTGGCGATACAGTTAAAGCAAAGAAAGGCATGGTATTCAATGTCACACCAACTGATAAATCATAGTCCCGACCTAAAAAGGTTACGTGATGAAGGATATGAGGTTCAAATAAAATCAGGCCACTTATTGATTTCAGGCGTACCTTATATTAACTCGAACCGAGAACTGAAGTATGGCACTTTGGTTTCGACCCTTCATCTTGCGGGCAATGTCACAACCAAGCCTGACACCCATGTGGGAATGTTTAAAGGTGACTACCCTTGCCACAAAGATGGGTCACCTATCGAAGGCTTTAGACACGCATCCCACAATCAAACCTTGGCAGAAGGTGTTGAAATAAACCATTCATTTTCTAGTAAACCTCGTGATGGCTTCGGCTATCCCAATTACTACGAAAAAATGAAACGCTATATCGACATCATTTCAGCACCAACTGGATTGAGTGCATGTACGTTTAAGACTATTGAATCGGTCGATTCTGAATCCGTTTTTCACTATCTAGACTCATGGTCTAGCAGAGCTGGTATTTCAACAATAAACGATAAATTCAAACATAAAAAGATCGCGATTATTGGGCTTGGCGGCACTGGATCATATGTATTGGATTTAGTAGCTAAAACACCTGTGGCTGAAATTCATTTATATGATGGCGATAAATTTCTACAGCACAATGCCTTTCGGGCGCCAGGTGCAGTTAGTCTTGAGCAGTTAAATGCACAAAGCTTCAAAGTAGATCACTTCAGAAGCATCTATTCAAATATGCATAAAAACATAATTGCGCATTCTGAATATCTCAATGAGTCCAACATCAATGAGTTACCTGACTTTGATTTCGTTTTCATATGCATTGATAAGGGAGAGATTAAAAAACTGCTTATCGCAAAACTTGAAGGTGACGGTACATCTTTTATAGATGTTGGAATTGGTGTGCAAGCAATAAACGATGCCTTAATTGCTACAGTACGTGTCACAACAAGCACCCAGACCAAACGTGACCACGTTGCTAGAAAAGTATCGCTCCATGACAGGGATGATGATGAGTATGCACAGAATATTCAGATCGCGGATTTGAACTCATTAAACGCATCACTTGCAGTCATTAAATGGAAAAAACTCAGTGGTTTTTACCATGATCACGAAAACGAGCATCATTCGACTTACACAGTCGATACAAACTTGTACTTAAGTGAATGTGAAAATGAAAACTAAATTTCTTAAACCAGAGTTCGTAGAGTTTATGCCTCCCTCTTTAGAAGAGGGAGTCATTTACGTTTCCATGGCGTATGGAACAGCGATTCATAGCTGTTGTTGTGGCTGCGGAGAAAAAGTCGTGACACCACTATCCCCCACTGACTGGAAGCTAATGTTTGACGGTGAGAATGTTTCGTTACATCCTTCAATCGGGAATTGGAGCTTTCCTTGTCAATCCCATTACTGGATCAAAAATGGCAGCATCAAATGGTCTGGGAAATTTACCAAAGAAGAAATCGACGAAGTAAGGAAAAGAGACAAATACGCAAAATCTCAGCACTACAAGGTTGCCGATATGCAAGAGAATCATCGTCCGAACTCTAACGCTCAGCCCGAGAAGATCGATCAGAATTTAATCATCACTCTTTTCAGAAAAATATCTCGCTTTTTTCAATAACCCTAAGAACAAGTTATCGCTCCAAACGAATAACTTGTTCTTACTGAAAATTCTTCGAACTGATCCAAACTCATCGAATTTGTTGCGCTTGTTACAAAAAAGATACATTTTTCTAAAAGATTATTAGCGGAATCTTTTAAAGATCGAATAAACATCTGCCTAAAATGCAAATGAACGCACTTCTTAGCCGATATCTTCCAAAATCCACCTTAACTACACCAATAATCTTCCGCACGCGCCATAAGGCAACGCCTAAAGATTAAGCGCCATTCGCAGCCATCGAAGTCATCGCATTCACAAGGTCCCGTTATTGACAACCAAAATTGTCAAAGAGATAATTTGCAAACAATATAGATACTTAAGTCGAGATTGATAGCAATCTCTATTTTTTTGCGTGATTATTTAATAACAACAAGAAACCTTTATCTCATCTAAGGTTTCAAATTAAAACATAGTTATTAAACTTTACAGATTAAGCGTCGTTATCATGCTTAAATATTGGAGTTAACCATGTCTAATCTAGGTTTATTCGTTCTTGAAGTAGCAAAGAGTGAAAGCAAAACCGTTCCGATGCCTGAAGATAAAGCACAGGAAATTCGAAACAATCTTTCTAATCAGATTTCGACCAAAATTGAAGAAATTCGTAATGAACAAAGACGGGCTGTAGAAGAGTCATTAAATATTACAGTCTTTTGATTTTTATTGGATAATAGAGCCGTCATAGGACGGCTTTTTTATGGATCCAAGAATAACAATTCACAATATCACGGACTATAATTCTCTTCTGAGTATTGTATATTCAGAACTTGAGTCCATTTCACGCCGTAAACCTCAACAATCTGTTGACACTCAGAATCCATTACTAAAATGCTGTGAAGCGCTTTTTCAGGCTGGCGCAATAACCATAATGGCTCAACACAAAGTGCTTGATCCAGATTTTCTAGCAGAATATAGCTCGTACTACAGCAAGCAATTCAATGAAGTCAGTCGCTACTGTACAAGACTGCACTTCTTCAAAGAGTCTAAAGCCACCGAGTTAACCCAACTGGAATATATTGACTCGACACCACCTGAACATTATTTAGGTTTTATTACTCTCAGACCAGTTATTACGAGTCCAGTAGGTGCGACAATCTTAAGCTCAGAAGTCGTACCTGGATTTATACGAAGCGCCGATAAATTTCCTGTGCATATTATGGGCAGAGAATTGTCTGTCTTCGGAACACCATTTATGCAGCAAGATAATGCTGTAGGCGCATGTGCTCAAGCCTCCATTTGGATGGCCCTAAGAACACTCCGTAAACGGGAAGGTGATCGAGCTCACGATCCCGCACAAATTACAGATGCTGCTACTCGCTATAACGCCAACGGACGTATCAAACCGAATCGCCAAGGATTAACTCAGATTCAAATGATGGAAGCGATTAGGTCAGCAGGTTATTCTCCACATTCTATTTGGTTAGGGCAGTGGCATAACCAAAGCCTAGATGCCATGAATCCTGCTGATGTTCAAACAGCAAAACGAACTATCCACCCATACATTGAATCTGAAATACCAGTCGTTTTACTACTAATCCATAAAATTGGCGGACATGCAGTTGTTGCAGTTGGCCATACATGGAATGCCAACACCACAGAATTCCAGACGGTAGAGGTCTCAAATTCAGCAAGCCTAGATTTAAGGTTAGTACATGCTTCGAGTTGGATTCCAGACTTCATTATCAATAATGATAATTCTGGTCCATACATGCCGTTTCCTTCTTCATCTGGAGGTGGCACAGGTTACTCAATGGAACAAATGGTGTACGCATTGCCATTGTTACCAGCTGATGTTTTCATGTCTGGTGAGGAGGCGTTAAGTATTGGTTTAACTGTCGTTTCAGATATATATGAAGGCTTTGCTACCGCTGCAGATAAAGAAGCACTCGAACTGTCCGCATCAGATATTGCTATTAGAGTTCTATTAGTTGAAAAACGGAAACTCAGAACCTGGGCAACAACAACAACTATGCCAAAAGAGCTGCAAGACGAACTTAGGACGATGCATCTTCCTAAGCGAGTATGGATACTTGAGCTACACTTAAAAGCTGTTTACGGTGCCCACGATAAAGAAAACATAGTCCCTAGTTTAGTAGCATTCGCGTTAATCGACCCAACGGGCGACACAGTTGCGAACTCCATATTAATGTTCTATCTAAACAAAAACTATCCCTTAGATATCATCGAGGTTGGCACATTCCTTCAGTTCCAAGATGGCTTGGTGAAGTCGGGCACTCAAACCACTGATAACACTCCTTTGGAGCCAATCAGGGGCCGGACGCCCTAATGATCATTTAATGTAGCAAAGACTTCTTCAAAATATGCAGCAAGATACATGCGAATGTATAACGACAGATCGTAAATAATTGGAAGCTCTATGCCACATAATCAAAGCTCCAGGCAATAGAAGTTTGCAACTGCTATCAGTTAGGATGTGAGAGTGAAATCATTTCATAATGGTTACTCTTCAAATCTTTTAAGATCCGCCATAATCCTAGAAATCAAATCTAACGCAGAATTATCTTTGTCAGTTGATAAGTAAGTCTGAAACAATAAAGAGACGGGATGCAGACCAACGACTTCAGACAATTCATCTAACTTTTCCAAACTAATTGAAACCTTACCCCGCTCAATATAGCTAATGTAAGACCTTGAGCTAACCTGCTCAAAATCGTCTTGTACCAACTTCGCACTCTTTCTTGCTTTTGCGAAAGTTTTCCCAAATGCTTGTTTAATATCCACAGCAAACTTCCAGTCAAAAGGAAGCTTGAATATTTGCTTACCGACCAATATATAACCACGCAATATATTGGTCATTTAGGAGTGGGCCATGTATTTATACTATTAATGGCAAGCTGTTATATTTAAAGAATTAGTATATCTTTGAATAACATACTGAGATAATGAACGATATATTGTTCATAATATTGTGTTTGACCTCATGTTCATTGCCAACAAAGACAACTTCATTCCTTCATTTTGGGAGGATTCATTTAACTTCTCTGGTGTGGAACTTATTTCGTTTTCGCCCTGGTTTATGTGCGAGGTACCTCAATTTGAAAAGGGCTCTGTGGAGGCGACTTTCAGATCGACTCACCTAATTGGTGATGTAATTAATCTTCATCATTTTGCAAGCATGAATGAGATTGAGAAGACTTACATTGTAACCCCAGCTAATTTGAATAAGACTGAAAGCTGGTCTATTCAAAGGCTGAGGTCGATTTCAAAAGCGATCTACCAAATTGAAGATTACGCGAATATTATTTACCGATTTGAAACTGAAATCGGTAAGTTTTTAGATTACGATCTTGGTGGGTTTGGTGGAGATTTACTAAATCTTAAATTCGATACAATCTTAAAGTTCAGCTAAGTGGTTATTAGTGCGCTCAATCTTCTACACGCCTTAAGGGAACAAAAATGAAGAAAGTCCCAATCAAAACTGGATCTGATGCAGACTTTTTCAAAAGAGGGGTTCTCATTTCTAGAGCGTTAGATGCAAGTAAGCCAGCCCCCAGTAAACTAATTCTAACGTTTGAAGATCCAAGTGACCTTATAAAACTAATTTCCGGTGCAAGATTAAATTTATTCAGAGCTATCAAGAAAGAACCTGGGTCAATTACTGCTCTAGCAAAAAGACTTAAGCGAAATAGAAGCACTGTAAAGCGCGATATTGATGCTATGCAAGCTGCAGGCATGATCATCGTAACAGAAAAAGTCCACCCGGGTCTCAGGCGTATTAAAGTGGTATGCGCTGTTGTCGAACAAGTGACCCTTGAATGCAGATTCACATGAAAGCGCACTCTACGCAAATAACTATACATTTTGAAAGCGACACTGAGACCTCAGTTAGCTTGGAAACAGCTAATGCGCTCATGACAATCACTGGTACAACATCTATTGAAGCGTTGATTCAGTTAGTACTCATTAGCTTAAGAAATTCGTTAAAAATTGCATACTCTTCTGATCACGGCCTGCCAACTGCCGATCAATTGGCGGCAATAGCCCGATTATCCCCACAAGATCTGGAGCTCAAATTAATTTCAAGTTTGTTTAATGAGTCTTCAGAAGATCAACAAATAAACACTGATCAAACAGATCTCGCCATGTTGATATCAATGGTTACCGAAGAAAATAAGCACGCTAAAATTGACCTTTAAGAGAGCGTTGGCAGAGAAAATCAGTAAGTTTTATCTTCCATCACGAGCTGATCCGGATTACTGTCGACCGCATTCAGGAGTTTCCAGTTAATTCGCATACAACAAAAAAGTAGTGGCTTATCAAGATATGGACTACATTTATTGTAAAGCATGGTAAAAAGCAAAATGCCGGAGTTTGACCGCAAAGTACTGGAGGTATTACGCGAGCCGCTGGAAAACGGCCACATTACGATTTCGCGTGCCGCCAGGCAGGCGACTTTTCCGGCACAATTTCAACTGATTGCCGCCATGAACCCCTGCCCCTGCGGCTATTTTGGCCATTACAACCAACGCTGCCGCTGTACGCCAGAGCAAATTTTACGTTACAAAAACAAACTTTCCGGGCCGCTTTTAGACCGCATTGACATGAATATTGATGTGCCCGCGCTGAAACCTGAGGAGTTGAGCCAGCATCATCCCGGAGAAAACAGTACCAGCATGCGCTCCCGCGTGATGCTGGCAAGACAGCGGCAAATGCAACGCCAGCAAAAACCCAATGCAACACTGGGACCACTGGAGCTTTCAGCGGTTTGCCAACTCGGCGAACAAGCCAGCCAGCTACTACAAAGCGCCATGCAAAAATTTTCCCTGTCTGCCCGTAGTTATCATCGCATTCTCAAGGTTGGCAGAACTATCGCCGATCTGGCAGGCACAGAACACATCAGCGATGCCCACATTGCAGAAGCGTTACAATATCGGCGTTATGACTATTAAAGGAGTTACGCCATGCATTTATACGACGTCAGTATCGCGCCATTGTTGCGCACCCTACAAAACCTGAAACACATCCTGCAACAAGGCGAGCTGTACGCTGAGCAGAAAAAAGTGGCGCCTGAAGTCGTGCTGGATAGCCGCCTAGCTGTCGACATGTACCCACTGACCAAACAAGTACAACTGGTCAGCGATATGAGCAAAGGCGCGGGCGCAAGACTGGCCGGATTAGAGATTCCGCAATATGCCGATGATGAAACCAGCTTCGAGACGCTTTATGTCAGAATTGATAAAACCGTAGATTTTCTGGCGCAAATCAAACCAGAACAGTTGGAAGGCGCGGCCAGTAAAGAAGTCGTGTTGACAATTCGCAAGGTCGACCTGACATTTACCGGGCTGGATTATCTGGAAAAATGGGTCATGCCGAACGTCTACTTTCACACCACCACGGCCTATAACATATTGCGCCACCTGGGCGTGCCGCTTGGTAAAACCGACTACCTCGGCCAAAAACGCTAATCGCTCAGGCAGATTTGCGCCAATAGCCAACGACGTTTGGCTGCGCTTTTAACATGGCCTGGCGCCGCAGCGTTTCATACGCCTCAGCCTCGGAAACCCCTTGCTCGTGCGCGATACGCTGCGCTTGCTGATTGGCCTCAGTCACCCAGGCTGGATTCTGCGCATACCCGCGATCTTGCATGCAGCGATCCAGTACGCGTGACTGCCGTGCCGCTTTTTCCAGCTTTTGAAACGGCAACACTTCAGGCAGCTCAGCCGCTGCCTTGCTGGCAATCAAATCACACTGATTAATCGCCTGCACGACATCACTCTGCTGGTGAGTTGGCTCAACCTCGGCCAGCGATTGCCAGTACCAAAACCCCGCATAGCCCAGCAAACCAATCACCAGCACAACCAACACTCTTGCAGTTTTCATAGCCACCCCTCGCTCCAATTGCATTTATTGTGCGCCATTTCATGGCAGATAGATAGCAAGGGAATTGTCATCTAAACAATGCATGCACTTCACGAAAGCGTCACACAGGCGGGTTAACATAGTTTTAACCGATGGCGACATGAATGACCGCCATAAATCAGGATGCCCGACTTAAGAATGGAGCAAGCATGACGTTAATACAGTTATACATACCAGCCAATAAAGGAAAAATCATGAGCGAATGGCAAGATGAGCCACTGACCTATACCGCCAGCATGCCTGAGCTGATGACTGCACAGGACATTATGTACTTGGCAGAAGACATTGTGGCTGACAATAATATTCAAGCAATTTACAAACCTGCAGAGCTCTCTCTGGAAGTGGTATAACGCTCAGAGTGTTGCCCGGCAACCAGCCGCGGCTAATCCGTACCAAACCCACGCAGCACCTCTGCCACACAGCCCTCCATCCATGCGTCTCGACCACGCCTAGACACTGACTCAGTGTTTGCCTAAAATAAACCCTCGACCATCACCATCACTGGAGGCAACCATGTTTTTAGGCGCGGTAGGCATCTATACCCTGATTGGCGTTGTTGTAGCGATTTGTCTGATTTTGTATGTGTTTGCAAAACGAGTGAAGTAACTCGCTGAGATAAAAAAAGCCCCTATCGGGGCTTTTTTATTTGCTACTTATTGTATGAGCTCATGCCAGCTTTGCTTGGTGCCATAACTACCATTATTCTTCTGCTTGAAAATCTCAGTCGACCTGCTCGTCGCCGAGAGGCCAAACACCTGGTCGTCCAGACTCAGTTGCTGCGGTGTTGGGTCATTACTGCCCGTCACCACCACATGTGGCACGCCATTACCGTCATAAACGATATTGAAGCCCACCGCCGGGGTAGTCATGCGTTCGGAAACGATGCCACTGGTTAGCAAAGAGCCGCCTTTTTTGTAGTTAAAGAAGTTAAACCAGCCATACCCTGCGCCATTACAGGCCTCGCTGCTGGGCACCATGGTTGGCATCATGAGTGCACCATTTAACAACAGTGGATCAAGGTTAACGCGCTCACCCGCCGGGAAATCCAGCACCCAGCCATAGCCGGTATCAAAATTGACCGTCCCACTCGAGGTCACGACACGATCACCGCTCAGTGATTGCGTCGTCAGTTGCGCACGCCCGATTGCCGTGGTTTGCCCGTTATCTTTAAACGTGTATGCAGAGTTTTGTGGGGTGTTTGTCAAATCAGCCGGTTCGAGAAACTTCCCTGTCCCCACCATGACCACCTTGTTATTGTCGACCTTACCCAATTCTGGTTGGGTAGTGATTTTTTGCACATTACCGCCGCCATCACGTAAGGTCGCAATTTTAGTCACTGCATTAGTGTTGATGTTAAAGCGCCAGATGTTGCCATTTAAATCACCACCATACACATTCAAGGCCATGTTATTTTCAAACATCTGGTCAGCATAGGCCGAGATTCTTGATAGGCCACTAGGCTCGCCAGCACTGCCTTCACCGGTAGAGAGAGTTTTCAACACGCTGCCGGTATTGGCATCGAGCACATACAGGTAACCGCCGCCATTCCCGGTTGGCGTGTTAGCGACCAATGTACCATCATTCAATTTACGCGCATTGGTGCCATTGTTATAGCCCGAAGTCACCAGCACTACCCAGCGGCCATCCTGCATTTTAGTCACCAGCGGGTTACCAAAGGTATACCCCAAATTATTATTCGCGCCGGTGGTCTGCGCATAAAACTCCCACAGCAACACGGGGCTACCGGGGTTCGTCACATCAATGGCAAAATAGCCACGCCCGCCGCCATTTAACCCAGAAACCAGGATAGTGCGCCAAATAGCACTATCGCCACTGCAGCCGGAGATACAAACATCGGTAACCACCGGGCTGCCATTCACGTAATTGGTATGGTAATTGGAGCCATACTCTTTATCGGCCAGATTGGCCAGGTTGGCAATCACCGGGGTGGGGATAAATGCCCACAGCTCATTACCGTTATCGGCGTTGAAGGCATGTAACATACCATCATTGGCGCCCACATAGACCGTTCCACTTTGCAAGGCTTTTCTTGATGCCTTATAGGCTTTATAACCAGCATCCAGATAATCCACATTAGAGGCTTTGAAATAAGCGGGGCGTGACTGTGAGATATCCCCCAGCGTTGCTAACCGCTCACGGAACCAGCGATTATCTGCAACCGGATTAGATGAGGTATCTTCGTAAGTCTTATTCCCTCGGAGATAATCCACCAACTTGCCGGCTTTATTAGGTTCAGTCATCCGCAGGTCGCTGGCAGGCAAGCCCTGCATCTGGCTCAACGCTTTATACCCATTTTCCAGCGTAGTGCGATGCTGCACAGGTAAGTTATCTGCCGTAAACAATACCATTGCATTATTGACATTAAAGAATATTTGACGGTTTGCACCCAGCTGATTCTGTAACTTGCCAGTACAACTGCTTGCAATCGCCACATAACACGAGGCAGGCTCACTCATGCCAATGGCAGAACCTAATGCGCCCCCTGCATTCCCGCACGCAGTCTGATCAGAGTTAGTCGTTTTACAATACAGCTTACCGTCCTGGCTAGCCGCCGTTGCAGGTGAGGTACATGTTTCTGCGGCCACATTCTCAACGCACCATACGGCGCTTTCTGACGTTTGCAAAGAGGTCGTGTTAACTGTGCGTGCCTCCAGATTGCCTGTCCACTTCACGGACTGGTAACTGGCCACATACTGGAAATTATCCCCATTGGTCGGCGCCAGGCTACTGGCGGCAGCGGCGGCACTGGCGCCCTGGATAGACTTGATCTCGGACAAGCCCTTCGCTAATGACTCACGTAACAACTTGGGGTTGCTGGCACTGTAATAGGTGCCGCCTGCGTTCACTGCCGCATGCCATAAGTCATCAATACGGGTGCCATCCTCATTGAGGGTTGGGTCCGGCCAGTTTTTTGCATTGGAAGAAATATCCTTGTAATCGCCGGAGGTCCGCGTTTTGTAGTCCTCGGTATAAACCAATGTGCCGTCAATGCCCAGGCCCAAGGTCATGGTCACCATATTCTGTTTTGGATAATCATTGGTTGTACCACACACAGAAGAGCCTAAGCCACCGGTACAATTCGAGAACGTATTATCCCGGATATCTGTATCATAAAAATACTTGGCCGTATCCGCCAGCGTGTTGGACTTAGCGCTACTGTCGAACTGTGGCCGTGGACTGCTACCGTCCTGGTCACCGATGGCTGTACTATTGATACGGGTTGGGTTGCTACTGTCGTTCCAGTAACCATCCGTGGTCAGCAAGGTGAAATTAGACTGACAGGCATATTGCATTGGGTCATCATTGCCCAATGTTTTTTTACCAGCAAAATGCCGCCCTACGCTGGATAGCGCCGTACGCAACGGGGTGCCGCCACTGGCAGACACCGCAAACAGTTTCTGGTACCAGGATTGCTTCTGGCTAGCATTAAACGGTGCCAGTGCCAGATAGTTGGAACTCGGACTATTAATGGTGACCAGACCAACGCGATAACGGGAATCCAGCGCCTTGAATGCCTGGCTGGCTGCCGTTTTCATCGACTGCATACGTGTACGGTAATACGCCCACCAGTTAGCAAAGTTGGTCATCTCCTCGGTAAGCGTACAAGTAGTGCCGGTACAATCCAGCCTATCCAGCCCTTTGGTCGTTTTTCCCGGGGCTGTATAAGGGACATCACTTGAAATCTTGACGTAGACCATGCTGCCGGGAATGTCAGTGGTGGTATTAGTCGTCAGTTGAGCCGTGTAGTTGCCACCTGTCATGGTGACTTGAATCGGGGCGGCGGTGTTCACTGGCTCACCAGCAGGCGTAATAATCGTCAGCACATTGCTGCTGATATTGACCGTATTACCGCTCAGGTTGCAATTGCCCGACAGACTGGTACGGCACATATTATTGCGTACCTCACTGGCAAACTGGCTGCTGTTATATGAGTTGTTGACTGAGACGGTAGTGGATAAAAGCTCAATATTATTGATTTTTATGCTTTGTATGGACGCATTATTACTGGTCTTGTTCAGCGTCAGGGTATAGGTGGAGATAGGCCTGCGCAAATTGGTATAGGTATTGCCGTCATTCACGGTACTGCTGGCATTGCGGATCTTCTGACAATACATGGAGCCGGTCAAACTGCGCCTGGTTGCAGCCGTGCTGGTGTTACACCAGCGGATATTGGACGGATAAATATAGCTTCCCGTTGCCTCTTTCGAGATCACGCAACTGGTCAGGCTAGGCGTGGAGCAAAACTCTCCTGGGATAAACGCATAGTAAGTCGCCATCGAGCGGATATCAGTGGTCCCGTTTTTGCCACCGCCCAGATCATTCACCTCATTCGGCACCGCCGCAAAATTAGTCTGGTTAGCCATACTCACGCCCAGGTAGGTCAGCGGCGGGCTATATTGCACCTCGGGGTTGTAATACTGTGTGTTGTAATCCGCATTATCAAATAACCACGGTGAAGAAGAATTGGACCAGTCAGGCGCATAATCCCAGCCCATACTGCCCGAGTTATCCAGCACAAACATCAAGTTAGGCTTCACATCCGAGCTACCAGAGGTTTGCAACGGCATGGTCGCCAGATCCAGAAACTCAGCTTGCACAATACCCGGCAGCAACAGGCCCAGCCAGAGAAGTTTTTTGATCCAGTGTTGGCTTTTCATCGTTCCACCCATTTAGTTGGAGATAAACGTTTGCAAAAAAGTGACGGTGTTTTTGGGTCCGGCGATGCGCAAGGTGACCCGGTATAGCGGTGAATCCGAGCCAGCAATACAGCGCTTGAAGAGCTCAATATTCGAAATATTATGAGAGCAGTTCTCGCCATTGCTGGGTGAACTGGCCATCATGCAACGTGAGGCATCACTCAATGCCGAACCGGCATTAATTTCAGCATCGCTGTAATTGCACATGCGCTCAACAACATAGCGGATCTCATTCCCCTGACGGTCTACACCGTTACGAATCTCATCATTACCATCGGTCTGGCTGGGGGCGAGGCTGCTATTGCCATCACTCCACGCCATCGTCGTTAACTGATTGCCATCGCATACTAGCGCATCGGGTTGGGTATCAAACTGGCTGCAATTAGCGTAATAGCCCAACGCTGGATGATGCGCAGTACTGACCGACAGCGATACGTTTTTAGCAATACTCTGCGCAATACCTTCCAACGCCACATTAGAGGCCGTACTGGCAGACTGCCGGAACACCATATTGCCGGACAGCAAGGCATTGGTATCCACACTGCGTATCAGGGCCACCGCCGCAATCGACATCACGGCAAGTGCCAGCAAGGCAAAAAACAGCACGATACCGCTTTGGCGAACCCAAAGCCTGCGTGCCACCCTGGACGATAAAAGGCTATAGCGCATCGCGGTTCCAAATAATGTTTCTGAGCGGGATAGTGGCTTCAAAACTACGGTAGCGGTAACGCTGCCAGTTGGGCACACTGCTTAAGTCAACACTGGCAGGATTGGCGTCTGCCTGCCAGATGCACACTCTGCTCACGCCTGCTGAGGCACCATTACATGCCTGGCTAACAGTGTTTCTTTGCAAATTGCCGTCCCTGGCAATCACTGCGATGCGGATCGCACGAATGCGGTTACGGTCCATGAGCGCCATCGTCGGCCCAAAAGTACCAGTGGCATCAACCCAGCGATCAACCCGGTTCAAATAAGCGGCAGCGGTGGTGGTGGTCGCCGTGGGGTCTATGGTCTCGGTGATCCCGTATTGCGCCTGCAAGGCCACAATATCACTGGCAACGGGTACCGCCGCGCTATTCGGAAATGGCGTGGTGCCGGATGTGCCTCCGGTGCGCGTCAGTTCCATGGCGGCATTCACCGTATATTCATACTGATTCCATGCGCCCAAACAAGAAAAGCGCACCCAGTCGGCACCATTCAAAATGCTCACCGGGCTGGCCGTAGGCGGTGTATTAATTTCAGACAAGGTATTTATGGTGCGATCAGAATTAACTTTTTGCAGGCGGCCAAGGCTGCAATTCGGATTGGTCGGTGTTTGATGAAACAGCACCACATCATTCTCCTGGCAACCAATCAGGCGCCCATCCAAAGTAGGCGCTGTCATGGTCCCCGTGGCGCGCAAGGATGCACCACCACTGGCCGGGTTGCCATAGCGGATGCGCACAATGTCGCTGCCTGTGCCACCGTCTACAATCACCACTGGCGACAAGTTAATAATCACTCCGCCCTGGTTAATCGAGGTGTTGATCGGGCACAACAAAGGAGATGGGTCACTACTGTTATACAAAGGCAGGCCATAACCCGCATTCTGCGCGTCGCGCTGCATGTAATACATGGCCAGCACCCCGCTTGACTGCGCATCTGAACCGCCCGCAATCATGCGCTTGCGCGCTTCAAACCCGCTAAACAAATTGCTGATGGCCAACGTTGCCACCAGGCCAATCGCCAGCCCTACCAGCAATTCAACCAGGCTCAGGCCAGCCTCTGCGCGCCCAGGGTGTTGACGTGAGAACATCGCTGAAGGCCGCATCATGGCATCACATCAAACAAATAACTGGACGCATTAACCTGGTGGCGGCTACCACCAGGCACCTGCCAACCGACGGTGACCGTCACCATGGTGTTGGTCAGCGCCGAGAACGTCAGCGTGCCATTAGGCAGCTGGGTTTTAATTCTGTCCTTATCGACTTGCGTAATGTAGTTCGCTGCATCGCCGCCAAATGCCATCATGTTGGCAATATGCGTTTGTGCGATCAACTGTGCCTCTGCGCGGTAGCGGTTGTCACTACTGTTTTTAATCATGGCACTTTGCAGACCCACCAGTGCCAGCACACCCATGCTAAAAATCACCAGCGCTACCATAGACTCAATCAGTACCGAGCCTTGCTGCAAGCGCATAGCAACAGAACGTTTTTGTCGTGAAAAAACTAACATGCTCTAGGATCTCCCACGGTCGACACGGCCGGATCACACACTTTGACATTGCCACCGGCGGCCAACAAGACACGCAACGCACGGCGCTCCTCGCTTTTGACTTGCGTATTGGTCACATTGACCACTGTCAGCCCCACTGCCGTCGCCGGGTCGCGCGTACCAAAGCTGCTAAACACGGCAGTATAATTATCTGCAGACACGGCTGTATTAGTAGAAGACCCTTCCGTGGCGTTTCTTTGCGTAATCAGCGCCGGGCACCCCGTGACCACAGTGACACAGCCAATTTGCCAGGCACTATTGGTTTGCAGGGTAAATTTGACTCTGGCATTGCGCTTGATCGCTTCCATGCGTGCTTGCTGCAAACCACTATGGATAGACTCGGCCACCGTACGGATCTGGGCATTACCGATGGAAGTTTGGAATGCCGGGATCGCAATCGTAGTCACCGAGACCAATACCACCATGGTGACGACCAGCTCTACCAATGTGAATCCCTTTTGCTGCATGACTAGCAACTTCCAGACGATGAAGTTAACCAGCAGGTGCTGCCGGTAGTACCATCAAACCTTGAAGTCTTGGCATTATCCTGATTTACCGTAAACTCAAAGTTGCCCATGTTCTGTGCCGCTCTACCAGAGGCTCTCAAGGTATAAGTGGTCGCTGACTGGTTATCAACGCCGTAATCAAAAAACCTGGCATCGCTAGGCACACAGGCAAAGCCCACATAAGTGAAGTTATCCTGGAAAAACTGCTCAGCCTGCACGCGGCAATTGGCCAGGTTCGCTGGCGCTTCCGCCGCATTGCCGCTTCTGACATAATCTTGGTAACCAGGCACAGCAATACTGGCCAACAAGCCAATAATCGCCACCACTATCATCATTTCAATCAGGCTAAAACCATATTGATTTGGGCGCTTCATGATCAAATCCCTTTTTAGATGGCCTTATCATGCAAACAGGTGGCTGTCATGTCCAGCACTAGCCGACCAGCGGTTGAGATCAGCCGACAAGTGGTCAAAAACAGCGACCATAAGCCACTTGAGGTTTAGTGGTAAAATAAGTCTTTGTTTATATTGGACTGTAAATCATGCCTTCCTGCTGGATGCGATTACTGGCTGCGGCCCTGTTATTGGCCCAACTGAGTGCCTGCGGCCTCAAGGGAGACTTGTACATTCCTGAACGCCAATACCCTCAACCTCAACCAAGCAACTCAACATCGTGACCGTTTTTTTGACCCAACAAGGCTTGCTGCATGCCGAGAATGTAGCCCTGCGTGACATTGCCCACGCCCATCAAACACCAACGTACGTCTATTCACGTGCCGCACTAACTCAGGCCTTCGAGCGCTTTCAGGCTGGCTTGGTCGGCCACGATCATTTGATATGTTTTGCCGTAAAAGCCAACCCCAGCCTGGCAATTTTGAACCTGTTTGCCAGGTTAGGGGCCGGGTTTGATATTGTGTCTGGCGGCGAATTGGCGCGTGTATTGGCAGCAGGCGGTGACCCGAAAAAAGTGGTGTTCTCGGGCGTAGGCAAATCACATGCTGAAATTAAAGCTGCACTCGAAGCGGGTATTTTTTGCTTTAACGTCGAGTCCGTGAATGAACTGGATCGCATCCAGCAAGTTGCGGCCAGCCTGGGCAAACAAGCGCCGGTTTCATTGCGGGTGAACCCGAATGTGGATGCCAAAACCCACCCTTACATTTCAACCGGCCTGAAGAACAATAAATTTGGCGTGGCGTTTGAAGATGCGCTGGGCTTGTACGAAAAAGCAGCACAGTCACCCAACATTGTAGTGCATGGTGTGGATTGCCATATCGGCTCACAAATCACCGAGCTGTCTCCCTTCCTGGATGCGCTGGATAAAGTACTAGGCCTGGTAGACGCACTGGCCGCCAAAGGCATTCATATCCAGCACATAGACGTGGGCGGCGGCGTCGGTATTACTTACAGCGACGAAACGCCACCAGACTTTGCTGCCTACACCGCCGCTATCCTGCAAAAACTGGCAGGCAGAAATGTGAAAGTGCTGTTTGAGCCCGGCCGTGCACTGGTGGGTAATGCGGGCGTGTTGCTGACCAAGGTTGAGTACCTAAAGCCCGGTGAATCGAAAAACTTCGCCATCGTCGATGCCGCCATGAACGACCTGATGCGCCCTGCCCTGTATGACGCATTCCACAACATCACCACCATTGCGCCATCAACGGCTACCGCGCAAGTGTATGAAATTGTCGGCCCGGTGTGTGAAAGCGGTGACTTTTTAGGTCATGACCGCACATTGTCAATTGAGGAAGGCGATTACCTGGCGATTCATTCTGCTGGCGCCTATGGCATGAGCATGGCCAGCAACTACAACACGCGTGCCCGTGCGGCAGAAGTCTTGGTGGATGGTGACCAGGTGCATGTGATCCGCGAACGCGAGCAAATTGCAGACTTGTTTAAACTGGAACGTACGCTGCCGTAAGCCTCCCTATGGCCAATAAAAAACCGAAGCCTCAAAGCTTCGGTTTTTTATTGGGTGAAACAGTTTAATCAAAAATCACTGTCTTGTTCGCGTAGAGCAGAATACGATGCTCGATATGCCAGCGCACGGCCTTGGACAGCACCACGCGTTCCAGGTCGCGGCCCTTTTGAATCAAGTCTTCCACCTGGTCACGGTGCGAAATACGCGCCAGATCCTGCTCAATAATCGGTCCTTCATCCAGCACTTCCGTCACATAGTGGCTGGTAGCCCCAATCAACTTCACCCCACGTTCAAATGCACGGTGGTATGGGCGTGCACCAATAAACGCGGGCAGGAATGAGTGGTGAATATTGATGATTTTTTGCGGATAACGCGCGACAAAGTCCGGCGACAAAATCTGCATATAACGTGCCAACACAATTAAATCCACACCATATTGGTCAAACAAGGCAAATTGCTGCGCCTCGACCTCGGCCTTGGTATCTTTGGTCATGGGCAGATAGTGGAAATCAATGCCGTAAAATTGCGCCAGCTTTTCCGTGTCCCGGTGATTACTGATAATCAGCGGAATATCACACGCTAACTCACCACTGTGATGACGATGCAACAAGTCAACCAGACAATGATCGTATTGCGACACCATGATCGCCATGCGTGTTTTCTGCTCAGACAATTTGAGTTGCCAGGTCATGTCAAAACGTTGCGCTACCGGGCCAAACGCCTGTTCAAAATCGGCCACGGCGACATTGAAATCGCTCAGATCCCATTCCACGCGCATCAAAAACAGATTATTTTCCGCATCCTGATGCTGGTCTGCGTGTAAAATATTGGCATTGTGCTCATATAAAAATTGCGCAATCGCCGCCACAATCCCTTTGGTATCCGGGCAGGTAATCAGCAAAGTAGCAGTGTTTTTCATAACATGGGCTTCAACGAGCGACAAAAATGCAGATTATACCTGATGCCTGCCAGACCTTGTGGTTGACATTGGTTTTCACCCGCGCGATGCAGCAGCATCCTTCACGGAATTGATTTATGCAAACACACGCTACACCCGATATCGTACTCGCCAACCCACGCGGCTTTTGTGCTGGCGTGGACCGCGCCATCATTATTGTTGAGCAAGCGCTGGAGAAATTCGGCGCACCGATTTATGTGCGTAATGAAGTGGTACACAACAAATTCGTCGTCGGCCAGTTACGTGACAAAGGGGCCATTTTTGTCGATGAACTGGAAAAAATTCCGGCAGGCAGCATTGTCATTTTCAGCGCCCATGGCGTGTCCAAAGCCGTGCGCGCAGAGGCAGAGTCGCGCGGACTGACTGCCTTTGATGCCACCTGCCCACTGGTCACCAAGGTGCATATCGAAGTGGCCAAGATGCGCAAAGATGGTCTGGAAATCATCATGATCGGCCACAAAGGCCATCCCGAGGTCGAAGGCACCATGGGTCAGTCTGAAGCAGGCATGCATCTGGTCGAAACGCCGGAAGATGTGGACACACTGCAAGTGGCAGATCCTGACAAACTGGCTTATGTCACACAAACCACACTGTCAGTGGATGACGCTACCCAGGTCATCAATGCCTTGAAAGTACGTTTTCCAACGATCAAAGCGCCTAAAAGCGATGACATTTGTTACGCCACGCAAAACCGCCAGGATGCGGTCAAAATCATGGCCAAAGATTGCGATCTGGTGATTATTGTCGGCTCACCCAATAGCTCAAACTCTAACCGCCTGCGCGAAGTCGCCAAAAACCAGGGCGTGGAAGCCTACATGGTCGACAACGCCAGCCATTTGCAAGCCGAGTGGCTCATAGGCAAACGCAAAGTCGGCATTTCTGCGGGGGCGTCTGCGCCTGAGGTGCTGGTGAAAGAAGTGATTACGGCCTTGCAAAACATGGGGGCGGCCCACGTTGAAGAGTTGCAAGGCGTAGTTGAAAACGTCGTGTTCCAGTTACCCAAAAACCTGGTCAACGCCGAAAAGCGCAATCAAGGTCAGTCAAACGGGTAATTCACCCGCATTCTGAGCAAAAAAAACCCAAGCTCGAGAGCTTGGGGCAAGCAATATCCTCGGGAAAGGATAATCGGGGAAAGATTGCTCGTTGTTGTGGTTATATGCAGTTGCTTCAATACTGACATTTTGGAGATGATCGCCCAACCTGCAAGCTGAGTGACTATCTTCCTTACTGCATTTAACGTGCCAACTCCCCAAAAACCGCAACCCATTGATTTTTAGACAATTAATTACTTTCATGCATATTCAAGCGCGCTGACTGGCTGAAATAAACCACCAGACTGGTTTCTTAAAACCAGCCCATCAGGATTTACGACGACGTACATCTGAGAATAGTGGGAACAACAAAGGCAGCAGCAGCAAGGTGAACAAGGTGGCCGTGATCAAACCGCCGACAATCACCACGGCAAAAGGCCGCTGTGTTTCAGAGCCGATGCCATGCGATAGCGCCGCTGGCATCAAGCCCAGCCCGGCCATCAATGCTGTCATTAAAATCGGCCGCAACCTGGCCACGGCACCATCAATCACGGACTCCGTCACACTGCGGCCTTCACGCATCAGGTTTTTAATCTGTTCGACCATAATCACACCGTTTTGCACCGAAATACCGGCCAGCGCAATAAAACCCACCGCCGCTGACACTGACAAATGCAGGCCTGCCACAGCCAAACCGGCCAAACCACCCACCAGCGTAAACGGAATCATCAATAACACCAGCAAGGCATTTTTCACCGACTTGAACGCCCAGAACAACAACACAAAAATCAGCAGCACAGACAATGGCACAATCACCATCAGGCGCTTCATGGCACGTTGCTGGTTTTCAAACTGGCCGCCCCAGGTCATGGTATAGCCAGGCGGCAATTTGACCTGCGCCTTCACCGTTTGCATCGCCTCTTTGACGAAGCTGCCCTGGTCCCTGTCTGTGATATTGGCCTTGATCGACACAATGCGTGCGCCCGCCTCACGGCTGACGCGCGAAGCACCTTGCTTGATCGTCACCTCCGCCACTTCGCTCAACGGGATACTGCCGCCGCCATTAGGCAAAGCAATCGGTAACTCATCAATATCATCGACAGAATCCCTGAAAGGCCTATCCAGGCGCAGGGTCACATCAAAATGGCGGTCACCATCGTAAAACGTATTGGCTGGGTTACCGGCCAGTGCCGTTTGCACAGTAGTATTCACGTCGCCCACCATCAAGCCATAACGTGATAACTGGTTACGGTTGAGCGTGATATCCAGCTCTGAATTACCTGAAATACGCACCGCCGCCACATCGGTTGCCCCCTGCACGGTATTCATGGCATCAACGACCTCAGCGGCTTTTTGCTCAAGAATCGCCAAATCGGGGCCAAAAATCTTGACCGCGATTTCGCCCTTCACGCCAGACAGCGCCTCTTCCACGCTATCCTGAATTACTTGTGAAAAGTTGGTCGGCACGCCAGGAATCTCATGGATGCGGCGCGACATATCTTTAATCAGCGCTTCTTTATCAACAAACTTCCACTCACTATGCGGCTTGAGATCAGCCAGAATTTCCATGTGATACGGCCCTTTAGGATCCGTGCCATCATCTGGCCGCCCGACATGCGCCACCACCAGACGTACCTCCTGGTAGCTATTGAGGATCTTCCTGATTTCGCGCTCGACGTCCTTGGTTTTCTCGAGACTGGCAGAAGGCGGTAAATCGACCGTGAGCCAGATATTACCTTCGTCCAGCTTGGGCAAAAACTCAGACCCCAGCATAGGGGCAGAGACCACAGACACGCCAAGAATGGCGACTGAGGCAATCACCACCAGCGCCCGCGATTGGCTGCTTTTGAGCAGGATATTGCGATAGGTTTCCTGCAGGCGATGCATCCAGTCGCTATGTTTTTCAGCCATATCTTCACGGCTCATGGTGTAGGACAGCAACGCGGGCACCAGGGTTAGGGTCAGGATAATCGCGCCTAGTAAAGCGAAGCTGAGTGTAAACGCCATAGGGGAAAAAATTTTGCCTTCTACCCGCTGAAAGGTAAAAATAGGCAGAAAGGCAGTGATGATAATAGCCTTGGAGAACAGGATGGGATGCCCCATATCAATCGCCGTGCTTTTAAGGGTTTGCATGCGCCAGGCCAGGCCCGTGTGCGTCGGGTTTTTATCCACTTCTGCCATGGCCAGCCGCACCATAAGCGCCTCGACCAACACCACCGCGCTGTCGATAATAATGCCAAAGTCCACGGCACCCAGTGAAATCAGGTTAGCCGAGACACCGCGCAAATCCATGACGATAAAGGCAAACAGCAATGATAATGGGATGACTGAAGCCACGATCAGCGCAGCCCGCCAGTTACGCAAAAACACCACCAGAATCGTCACCACCAGCAAAGCGCCAACAACCAGGTTTTCGGACACGGTATGCACGGTGTGCTGCACCAGGCCAGTGCGGTCATAAAAAGGCACCACCTTGACCCCGGCTGGCAGGGATTGATTCACCACATCCACTTTTTCGCGCAACGCTTCAATCACCTTGGCCGCATTTTGGCCTTTGGTCATCAAGACAATGCCTTCGATAATGTCATCTTGTTGGTTAAACGAGACAATGCCCGAACGCGGCCGGTCGCCAATCACCACCTGGCCAAGATCACTCACCAGGATAGGCTTGCCATCGCGCGTATCCACCACCGACTGCGCAATATCATCCAGGCTGTGATAGAGCCCGATACCGCGCACCACCAGCGACTCATCGCCCCGGTGCATCAGGCCACCACCCACATTGCTACTGTTGTTACCAACCGCCTGGTTCACCTGGTCTATGCTGACGGCAAATTTTTTCAGTCGGTAAGGATCGAGCTTGATTTGGTATTCTTTGACCGTGCCACCAAAACTGGTGATATCGGCGACGCCAGGCACCATGCGCAATTGTGGAATAATTTTCCAGTCTTGTATGGCGCGGATCTCACGTTGTGGCATGTCTTTAGGCGCTTCGACCAGGTAGCGGTAGACCTCGCCGACCGCGGTTGTCAACGGCGCCAAGGTGGGTTGCAGGCCAGTTGGCAAGCTCACGCCCTGCAAGCGCTCCAGCACCTGCTGCCTGGCAAAATAATCTTCCGTGCGCTCGGCAAATGTCAGCGTGACCACGGAAAGGCCAGTGATAGACACCGAACGGATTTGTGCCAGGCCAGGCACACCGCTCATGCCGTGCTCTATGGGTAGCGAGACGACGCGCTCTACCTCTTCGGGTGCCATGCCGGGTGACTGCGTCACAATAATCACGTGTACATCTTCTACATCCGGGAACGCTTCAATCGGCAGGTTTTGCACCGCGACCCAACCAAAAATGGTCAGCACGACTGCGCCTATGAGTAAAAATACCCGTTGTTGCAGCGAGAAAGTAATTAAGCCTCTTAGCATGCTCTATTTACTCACCGACAGATCAGAGTTCAATAAAATTGCACCACCGACCACCACACGCTCCCCCGCTTTCAAGCCGTCTTTCACCGTAGCGTATTCCCGACGTTGCAAGTCCAGCGTGACTTTGCGCTTTTTAAAGTGCAACGGCCGCTCTTCCACAAACACATAGCTGTATAAACCTTCAGTAATCAGCGCACTGTTGGGTAAACGAATCACGCGATGCTGGCTATTATCCAGCGGCGTGATGCGCGCATACATTTCCGGCTTGAGTTTGCCTTTACTATCTACCGTGCAACGCACGGGGATGCGACGTGTGGTCGGGTCGACCATGACACCTATGGTTTTCACTTCACCATTAAACACTTCGTCAGGATAAGCATCGACCTGCACACTTAGCTTCTGCCCTTGCGAAATCCGGCTCAACTCTCGCTCAGGCAGGTCGATACTGGCCCATAAATAGCCAGGATCCGTGACAATAAATAAAGGATCTGTACCATCCGGCCGCACCTCACTGCCAGGATTGATTTTACGGTCGACCACAATGCCGGCAATCGGCGAGCGCACCGCATAATTATCATTGGCTGCGGTTGAAACCCCCAGGTTTTTTAATCTCGCACCGGCCCGCTCCGATTCTGCACGTGACGTTGCCCAATCGGCCTGCGCTACTTCTACTTCCTTCTTCGCCAGCACGCCGTGATCCACCAGCATGCGGCTACGTTCCAGCGCCTGCTGTTTCAGTTGCATATCAGCCTGGGCTTTACGCACATCGGCTACCGCGCCACCTACATCGGGTGAATCCATCACCAGCAAAGTCTGACCCGCTTTTACGGCATCCCCAACCTGGGCCTTAATGCTCAACGCCCGCCCGGCCACTGGGGAAAAAATGCGTGCTGTCCGATTTTCATCAAATACAATCTTGCCGTTCAACGGTTCAGTCACGGGCACCGGAATTTCATTCACAGGTTCCACTTTCAGACTGTTCAACTGTGGCGACCCTGCGGTAAGCACGATTTCATTGGCGTCACGGGCACTCCCAGCCTGTTTGTCTGCGGCAGTTGCCTGACCGGCAATCACCAGAGCCAGTACGGCCAACGCAACGCTGCGTTTGACTGCGGCGGTCAATGTCGTGTCAGGATTGAATTTGGGCATGGTCATAAGCAGTTAGTCTTGAGGGATGAACGCCTGGCGGGTGGCTGCCAGCCAGGCAGAGAGGGATTTGGCATAGTCGGCTTTGACACTGACAGACTCCAGTTGCAAGGCGCGCAAAATACGTCGCGCATCCAGCAGGTCCATCACACTCATGGCACCATGCTGGTAAGCAAATTCGGCAGCATCTGCTGCCTGTTGCGCCTCACTGAGGATGCTCTGGTCAAAGCGGCGGTTTTTATCGACGGCCGCCTCTAAATCGGCTTTGGCCCTACGCATTTCAGCCACGGCAGCGGCTCTAACTTGTTCTTTAGCTTCCATCGCGCTGGTATAACCGACCTCGGCGCGCGCCGCCTCACCTTCATATTGATAATTGGTAAACAAGGGAATACTCACCGAGGCGCCCACCGTATCTGGTGCAGAGCCTGGCTCCTGCCCTGGAAAGTGTTGGTAAGCCAGCGACCAGGTCAGGTCACGGGTTTTAAGGGATTCAGCCAGTTTTCTTGCCTGTTGCGCCTGCTCCATGCGCGCCTCTGCGGCTTGCATGTCTGAGCGTTGCGGCAACCAGCTGTTTTCTGTCGCGGCCAGTTGGTCGGCCAGCAGGCTAGGCCAAGGGTCGGTCACATACAGTTTAGAAGCATCCTGGTCTTTACCCAGCAAATAGGCCAGCATGGCTTGCGCCTTTTGCAAGGTAGCTTGCGCCTGCCGTAAATCATTCCTGGCACGCAAGGCATCAACACGGATACGCGCAACATCGGCAGAGGCCACATCACCCGCCTTGAGCCGCAACTGCGCAGCCTGCAAAGTCTTGTCATAAGAGCCAACATTGGCTTGCTGTATTAACAGGGTTTCCTGTGCCAGCTTGAGGTCAAAATAAGCGGTGGCCATCGCCAGTGCCTGCTGGCGGTAAGTTTCTTTCAGGTCAAAACCCGAGGCCTTGACCGCACTTTCGGCGACCGCCGTACGCAGCTCGCGCTTGTTGCCGCGCTCATAAAGCTGGCTGACCTGTAAAGCGGAGTTATAGGTTTTGTCCCAGAGACCATTGGCACCACTCTGGTTTTGATTACCCTGGCCGCGATTGACATTGACGCTGGAGAGCCCCAGCGATAAGACAGGATTAGGACGTTGGCCCGCAATGAGGGTATCCGCCTCAGCCCCTTCCACGGCACGCTTGGCAGCGAGCAATTCACGGTTGCCTCCAGCAAATAGCTGCTCTGCCTGTTGTAAAGACAATTGATTTAATGCAACGGGATCACCAATACCGCCCGCTGCGGCATCTGCAGCCAGTAAACATTGCACGCTCATCATCAGCATCACGCATGCCCAGCCTAGCTGACGCCTCAACATTGAATCATTCCCTATGTTCTCTATTATGTTGTTTTTTTGATGATAATACTGACTACGGCTTACGACAATCTTTCAGTACATCAAATATTCAATCGCATGCCGCCATGGACAAGAAGCTGGCATTTATAGACAATATTTGTATGACACACCCCTATAAGACTCCCGTTTCAGCCCTGATTTTGATTCACACTCCGGATTTGCAGGTACTACTGCTCGAGCGCGCTGACAAAACAGGCTTCTGGCAATCAGTCACTGGCAGCATAGAAGCTGGTGAAACACCCTATGACGCCGCGATTCGCGAAGTGAAAGAAGAGACCGGCCTTGATGCGCTGGCTTATGATTTTCAGGATTGGCAAACCAGTAATCTCTATGAGATTTACCCACACTGGCGTTACCGCTACGCCCCCGGGGTGACAGAAAACACCGAGCACCTGTTTGGGCTCTGTTTGCCAGCCACCCTGCCCGTCACACTGGCCCCAGACGAGCACACCCGTTACGAATGGGTAGACTGGCGAGAGGCGGCTAAAAAAGTATTCAGCTGGACCAATGTCGACGCCTTGAAAAAACTAGGGGAGCACCACCATCTTAGTTTATGAGCAACCGCTTTGATTGGGATAAATCCTAATCGGTTGTAAAATATCATTTTTGTGAGAACCGGGCTTGGCCCGATGTCGGGAAAGCATGCAAACTGCCACCATCCAATTTGAGAAATTTCAAGCCGCGCAAGACGACGACTGTCAGGCGCGTATTCTGGCTGCCCGCAAGAAACTGGGCAAACGCCTGGTCATTTTAGGTCACCATTACCAGCATGAAAGCGTCTACCGACATGCAGATTATTCCGGCGACTCACTCAAGCTGTCCAAATATTGCGACAGCCTGGATGCGGAATACATCGTCTTCCTCGGTGTGCATTTCATGGCCGAAGTGGCTGACATCCTGAGCCGCCCTGAGCAAATTGTAGTGTTGCCTGATCTGGCTGCTGGCTGCTCGATGGCAGACATGGCCAACCTGGCAAAAGTCGAGCGTAGCTACCGTGAACTGAATAAGGTGCTCAACTTTGATGAAACCATCACACCAGTCACCTACATTAACTCGGCAGCCGATTTAAAAGCATTTTGTGGCGAACACGGCGGCATTGTGTGCACCAGTACCAACGCACCAAAAATTCTGGAATGGGGCTTTAGCCAGCGCGAAAAAATCCTGTTCTTCCCTGACCAGCACCTGGGCCGCTGGAGCGGCTACAAAATGGGTATTCCACTGGAGCAAATGCCAGTATGGGACCCTGACCTGCCTATGGGCGGCCTCACAGAACAACAAATCAGGGACGCCAAAATCCTGTTGTGGAAAGGCCATTGCTCAGTACACCAGATGTTCCGCAAACAGAATATCGAACAATTCCGCGCCCAGCACCCGGATGGCAAAGTGATTTCACATCCGGAAACGGCATTCGAAGTCTGCATTAACTCAGACTATGTCGGTTCTACCGAATATATCCTGCGCACTGTCAGCGAAGCCGAACCCGGCACCAAGTGGCTGGTAGGCACCGAACTCAACCTGGTCACCCGCCTGGCCGAAGAAATGAAACCGCAAAACAAACTGGTGCAATTCATGAGCCACGTCGTTTGCGAATGCTCAACCATGGCGCGCATCGACCCGCAACACCTGGCTTGGTGCCTGGAAAACCTGGCCGAAGGCAATGTGGTCAACCAGATCAAAGTGCCAGAACACGAAGCCAAACTGGCCAAGTTGACGCTAGACAGAATGCTGGCAGTCTCTTAATGAGTGACTGCGCGCTTTGCCTCCCCACACCACACGATCTACTGTGGCAGGACGGCTTCTGCCGCGTGGTATTACTGCACGATGCTGACTATCCTGCTTATTGCCGCGTTGAATTACGGGCGCACGTCAAAGAAATGACCGACCTGCCCCCCGCAGACCGCGCACGCACGATGAAAGTGGTGTTTGCGGTTGAAAGTGCTGTGCGTGAAGTGATTCAACCGGACAAAATCAACCTGGCAAGCCTGGGCAATAAAACGCCGCATATGCATTGGCATGTATTGCCTAGATTCGAGAGTGATAGGCATTTTCCGAATAGTCACTGGGGAGAACCTGTGCGGGATTCCGAGGTGCAGCCATTGAGCCAGGCCGTAAGGGATCAATTGCAGAGGATTGTTATTGAACGTGTCGAATGTGCGCTGAAGTCATAATCTATTGAGTCTTAAATTCTGTTTTTAACTCGATAAATTTATTTCGCCTGTAGGCGAGTCACTTTCTGGTGCTTGTCCCCCAGAAAGTAACCAAAGAGGAAGACACCCAGCCATCACGGCCTAAAGGCTTCCTTGCGTTGCTCAACAAAATAAGCCGGTCACGAAACTCAACCTGGCAGCTCACACAAAACGTGAGCTGCTGCGGGATTCAAACAGTCGCTCCCTCTACTCTTATTTTGTCTCCGCTACTCAGCGTGATGGGATGGGATTTATCTCGCCAAACTCACGTCACATAAATGCGGACGGTTCAAAAACCAGATTCTTTTATTAAACCCGCTAAAGGATGGTGCTCTCTTGGTGTTCTGGGTCCCCATCTGCCGCGCCGAGCAACGCAGGGTTGACGGGAGTCTTCGGCCATCGGCTGTCCGAGTTCCGCAACAAGCCACGTTCTGTGTGGCTTGTCAGGGCGAGTTTCGATGGACGCCCGGCAAACCGAGTAGCGCAAGGAAGACGCGGAAGCTGGGGTGCATTTCTTTTGGTTACTTGTTCTTTGGGCAAGCAAAGAAAAGTAACTCGCCGAAAAGGCGAAAAGCAACATCTCAATCAACCCGCCAACCCCACATCTAAAGAATTACCTTCCCTCCGATATCCCATCCATAAATAAAAAACCAGGCGCACCTCTCAGCACACCTGGTTTTAAGCTAACCTGCAAGTAAATAGAGATTAAACGTGCTTCCGCGCCAATCTCCCCCAACCGCGCAACCAGCCCAACAAATCATCCACATAGGTATACAACACTGGAATCACCACCAGGCTGAGCAAGGTTGAAGTAATCAACCCACCAATCACCGTAATCGCCATCGGCGAGCGGAAACTGGGGTCGGCACTCCAGCCAAGAGCAATCGGCATCATGCCGGCCGCCATGGCGATGGTGGTCATGATAATTGGCCGGGCGCGTTTGTGGCAGCCGTCGATAATGGCATCAAATCGGCTTAACTGCCGCTCTTTTCGCGCCATAATGGTGTATTCCACCAGCAAAATGGAGTTCTTGGTCACCACGCCCATGAGCATCAAGAGGCCAATCACACTTGGCATGGAGAAACTGTTATGCGTCACCAGCAAGGCGAAGAAAGCGCCACCTAATGACAAAGGCAGCGCGCCCAGAATCGTCACTGGCTGCAAGAAATCGCCAAACAGTAATACCAGCACGACATAGATGCACATGACGCCGATAATCATCGCGCCGCCAAAGCTGCTGAACAATTCGTTCATACGTTTAGCGTCACCTGCCTCAAGCTGCTTCACGCTAGGCGGCAGATTTTGCATGGCAGGCAGTTGCTGCACTTCGCGCATGACTTCGCCAATCTGACGCTTGTTGAGCTCAATATCAAAGGTGACATTGCGCATGCGGTCCATGCGGTCGATTTGCTGCGGACCGCTGCCCATGCGCACAGTGGCGACGGTTTCCAGGCTGACGCTACCGTTGCGTGAAGGCACGCGCAATTGCGCAATCTCCTGCAGGCTGGTACGCACACTCGGGCCCAGACGCACACGAATCGGCACCTGGCGCTGCGGCAAGTTTAATTTGGGCATGGTGTTGGTAAAGTCGCCCGACGTCGCCACACGGATCACTTGCGCAATGGACTCCACCGTCACACCAAGTTCAGCAGCTTTGTCGACATCAGGGATAATCTGTACCTCCGGCCGTTGCAAGCTGGCGCTGGAAGTAATATTGCCGACGCCCTTCAAGGTGCGCAATTGCTGTTGCAACTGCTGGCTGGCACTGGTCAAGGCATTGGCATCATCACTGGCCAAGGTGATTTGCAGCTTCTCGCCGGATTCGCCGATACCGACGGTCACGCGCGCACCGGGCAGGTTTTTCAGTCGTTCACGCAAGTCCGCTTCAATCTCGGATTGCTTTTGTTTGCGCTCGCTACGGTCAGTCAGGCTAATCACCAAACTGCCTTTACGCACATCAGTCGTGTTTTGTGACGCATTTGGCCCGCCGCCGCCCGTGCTGGCAGAGCCTGCCGCGCTGAATACCGCTTTTACTTCAGGATGTTGCTTGACGATCTGTTCGGCCATCTGCACCACATGCCGCGTTTGCGCCAGCGGCGTGCCTGGTTGTAACTCAATATTGACCTTGGTCTGGCTACTGTCAGAAGAGGGCACAAAGCCTTTAGGCAACAGCGGCATCAGGCTCAACGAACCAATAATAAACAAGATGAATCCTGCTACCACGGTTTTTCGGTGTTGCAAGCACCAGCCTACCCAGCGCAAATAGACACGCATGGAAGAGGAATCCTCTTCCTCTTGAGCCGCATGCGGTTTGAGCAGGTAAGCCGACATCATGGGCGTTAACAAGCGCGCCACCACTAATGAGCCCAGAATAGCGATGGCTGCCGTGATGCCAAACTGTTTGAAAAATTTGCCCGGAATGCCGCCCATAAAGGCGGTCGGCAAAAAGATCGCGACCAGGGTAAACGTGGTTGCAATCACGGCAAACCCGATTTCATCAGCAGCCTCCATGGCCGCCTGATACGGCGTTTTGCCCATGCGCAAATGGCGCACAATATTTTCAATCTCCACAATGGCATCATCGACCAGAATACCGACCACCAAGGCCATGGCCAGCAAAGTCAGTACATTGAGTGAAAAACCAAAGTACTGCATAAAGGCAAAGGTAGGAATCATGGACAATGGCAAGGCCACCGCAGCAATAATGGTGGCACGCCAGTCGCGCAAGAACCACCACACCACCAGAATCGCCAGCAGTGCGCCTTCATACAGCAGGTGCATGGAGCCTTCGTAGTTATCTTCTACCGGCTTGACCATGTTAAACGCTTCGACAATGTTGACCTGCGGATGTAATTGTTCAAACTTTTGCAATGCCTCACGCACATCTTTAGCCACGGTGACTTCGCTGGTGCCTTTGCTGCGCGTGATTTCAAAACGGATCACCGGCTTGCCATCATAGCTGGCATAGGTGGTGCGCTCGGCATAGGTATCCAGTACCTCGGCCACTTGTGACAACTTGATATGGCGGCCATCGCCGAGCGGAATATCGAGATTGCGCACTTCGTCTGCACTGTGCAAGGCCCCCAAGGTACGTACAGACTGGATATTGTCGCCAATATCGCCACGGCCACCAGAGGCATCTTGCTGCACGCGCTTGAGCTGTGCCGACACATCACTGACATCCACATCCAGCCCAGCCATCAAGGTCGGATCCAGGTTCACCTGCACTTCGCGGTCTACCCCGCCAGTACGCGTGATTTTGCCGACCCCATTGACCGCCAGCATGGCCTTGCTGACTTCGTTATCCACAAACCAGGACAGTTCGCCCTCATCCATATTATCGGCCGAGGCGACAAAGGTGAGAATGGCGTTGCCTGAGGTCGTGACTTTGGACACAGTGGGCGTTGTGACGGCGGCTGGCAACTCGGAACGTGCGCTATCCACTGCATTACGCACCAGGTTGAGTGCCTCTTCACTTTTGGTATCAATGGTGAACTGCACGGCGATGCTGACACTACCATCAGTGATGGTGGTGGTCATATGCTCAATGCCACCGATGGTCGCAATTTTGTCTTCAATCTTGCGCGCCACTTCGGTTTCCAGCTGCGGCGGCGCCGCACCTTCCAGCGCAGCGCTCACGGTGATGACCGGCAATTCAATATCAGGAAAGTTTTGTTTGCCTAACTGGTTGAGCGATTTCAGGCCGAGAAAACTCAGCACCACAAACAGCAAAATCGCCGGAACCGGGTTACGGATAGACCAGGCCGAAAAATTCATACTTAAGCCCCGCTACGCTTGCTCAGGGTGACCACTTGCACAGTGTCGCCATCGTTTAAAAATGCGCCACCGCTCAGCACCAATTGGGCGTTTGCATTCAGGTTGCCCAGTAACTCAATTTGCTCGCCTCGCGTACGGCCGGTTTGTACCTTGCGTTGAATCACTTTGTGCAACCCTTGGGCATCCGCTGCCGTCAACTCAAACACATAGGCAAAGCCATCGCGATAAGTCACGGCACTTAATGGCACGGCCAAGCCTTGTTGCTGACCAATATCCACTTGCCCCTGCACATACATGCCAGGCTTGGCGCTGTCTTTAGGAATATCCACATATACCAGCGCATTGCGCGTATTGTTATCTACCGTCGGCGAAATCAGGCGCACCTTGCCGGTCACCGCGTTGCCACCAGACAAGGTTAAACGCACCGACTGTCCAGCACGCAACGCCGTTTGCTGATCGGCATTCACCTCTCCGCGCCATTCAATCCGGCCCTGACGCACCAGCCGGAACAACTCGGTACCAGAAGACACCACATTGCCCAGGTTGGCTGAGCGTGACGAAATCACCCCATCATCCGGCGCGACTACTTTGGTCTGGCGCAAACGGATTCTCTGGTTTTCCAGCTCAGCCTCGGACAATGCCAGGTTTGCTTTCGCGGTTTGCTCGGCAATCAGGTATTCATTAATTTTTTGGGCCGACAAGGCGCCGCTGTCTTTAATTTCACGTGCACGGTCTGCATTGCTTTTCGCCTCTGCCAGCGCCGCTTTGTCTTTTTCAACAGTCGCCAACTGTTTTTGCAAATCGGCTTTGACTGTTTCATCGGCCAGCATGACCAAGGCCTGGCCTTTGCTCACTTGCGCGCCCACATCGGACAACACTTGCTGAATACGCAAACCAGAGATTTCTGCACTCACCAGCGCTTCTTGCCAAGGATAAATGCTGCCGTTGAGCACCAGCGTCATCGGCCATTGCACCACCGCGGGCTGTGTCACCTCTACACTCAAAGCAGCTTTAGAGGCCGGCGCCTGTGTGGCTGGGCTAGCCGTCGGCGTGGCAGCCGTTTGGCGGTGACCACGTTTTTCTGCCAGCTCGGCCTGGAGTAAAGGGTGTTGCCAGAACCACACGCTCACCCCCACCAATAACGCAGAAATAATGAGAAATGTTGTTTTTTTTGTCAGTTTTTTTGCCATCATGCTTACCTTTTTTCCATGGGCTTCAGAGGTTTACCAGTCTGCTGTGAGCCACGCTGCGTTTCTAGCCAGTCGCCGCCAAATGCCTTATACAAGGCGATCCACTGTAATACTCGGTTCTTTTGCTGCGTAATCACATTGAGTTCAGCGTTGATTTTCTGACGACGCGCATCTTCCAGCGACAGCAGATCCAGACCGCCGGATTTCCAGTTAATTTCAGCCGCTTTAAAATATTGCTGGTATTGCTGCGCACTGGCCTGCTCAGATTGTGCACGGCGCGTGGCGCTGTCCAGGTTAACCAGTGCCTGCTCGACTTCTTTGACGGCAGTTCGCACGTCTTGTTTGTAAGTCGCGAGCAAGCTGTCAAAGTTAGCCCGCGCCTCGGCGAGATCTGCACGTAAGGTGCCACCATCAAAAATAGGCAACTTGAGCGATGGGCCATAAGACCAGGAATCTGTACGCGTCACCATGCCGTTAAAATTGGTACGGCGGTAGCCAATCGAACCGGTTAACGTCAAGCTAGGGTACATTTGTGCTTTAGAGACACCAATATTGGCACTGGCTTCGGCCAAGTTGCGTTCATCTACCGCCAGGTCCGGGCGACGGGTCAGCAAGTTTGCAGGCAGCGCACTGACATCAAACATCGCTGGTTCCGGCATGCCTTTGCCTTTGGCCAAATCATCGCGTAACGCAGGTTCGGGCAGATTAGTCAGCTCAACCAATGCCTTGATTAAACCATCACATTCCGCCTGCTGGCCATCCAGCGTCGACTCACTGGCACGCGTTGCTGCCTCTGCCAGCGCCAGGTCAGATGGGGCAGAGAAACCAGCCTTGGCTGAAATGCCTGTCAAACGGGCCGTCTCGGCACGCGAATCGTAAGCCTGCTGCAATGCCTGCACCGAGGCCTGGCAGGCACGATAATTCACATAGTTATTGGCCACTTCTGCCGCCAGCGTCAGGCGCGCGTCATGCCAGGCAATCTTTTTCGACTCAAGCTGGGCTTTGGCCGCCTGCTTGGCCGCTTTCACCTTGCCAAACAGGTCGACTTCCCAGCTGGCATCCAGGGACACAGAGTCAATTTCTATGGTGCTGGATGGAAAAGCCGCATTACCACCGCCGCCTTTGCTCTTGGTGACACTGCCGGTGCTGGTTAAATCAGGAATGCCTTGCGCACGCGCCGACAATACATTGGCACGCGCCACACGGATATTAGCCAATGCGATTTCCAGCGAAGGGCTTTCTTTTTGCGACTCAGCCAACAGCTGGTCGAGCACCGGATCCTTGAATTGTGCCCACCAGTCTTTTAATGCGACCACACTACCGCTATGTGGCAAAGGCGCCTGCCATTGCTCGGCAATCACAGGTTTGGGACGAATATATTCATCAATCACTGAACAGCTTGCCAGTGGCAAACACAGTAATAGCCAGGCCCAGTGTTTATGACGCTGCATGAACTGGCTCCATTCCTTCTAATCCTCGTAAAAACAAACTCACCACAAATGCCACATGCGCCTCGGCATCCCAGTCCGGCTCAAGCACCCCAAACAGTGCCTTGGTCCGTGGGGTCGCAATCAGCAACTCACAATACGACTCAGCCGCCCGCATAAAGTCTTGTGTTGGCAACACTCCCTGCGCCGCATAAAAGCGGAAAATATCGGCCAGCATCTGGTGGATACGCTGCGGGCCGACGGTTTTCATTGCACGTGACAGCTCGGGGATATGTGCCGCCTCGGCAATGCCAATACGGAAAAAAGACAGCATGCGTGGCTCCATCACGCGATTGAGCGCGAAGCGGCCAATATCGGTCAGCACCTGCTGCAATGACTTGTTGTGCAAATCTTCTACCTTAAACATGGCAGACACATCCTGCTCCACCATGTGCCGCATGGCTGCAATCAGCAACTCATATTTATTGCTAAAGCGCTCATAAATGGTCCGCGTAGACACGCCGCACACAGAGGCAATATGCGCCACACTGGTTTGCGCCACGCCCTCAGTCATAAACAGCTCCAGCGCCTGCTCCAGCAACAATACATGGCGCTCTTGCTCAGTCCCTGACTTGGGGCGGCCGACTTTGGTTTTCACTTGTATAGGTTCCAGCATAAAATAAAAATAAAACGTTTCATTTTTATTTTACCTGCCACTTTGTCAAACTAGCAAGCGATTTGTTGTAACCCGGCAGATACATGCACGCTACGCGCCATGTTCGCGCACAGGTTTGCTATACTCGCAGCACTTTTAATTCAAACTGCACTGCACAGGCATGGCCCTTAAATCCACCATTTATAAGATAGACGTCAATATTGCCGACATGGATCGACATTATTACCAGCAACACCACCTTACACTGGCCAAACACCCGTCAGAGACAGATGAGCGCCTGATGGTGCGCCTGCTGGCCTTTGCGCTATATGCCGATGAGTCGCTGCTGTTTGGCAAGGGCTTGAGTGAGGACGACGAACCCGACCTTTGGCAAAAAGACCTGACCGGTGCGATTGAGCGCTGGATTTGTGTAGGCCTGCCAGATGAACGCGACATCCGCAAAGCCTGTGGCCGCTCGGCGCAGGTAGTACAAGTGCTTTATGGCGGCAGGACGGCGGACATGTGGTGGGAGCAGAACCATAAAGGGGTACTCAAGCTCGATAATGTCACGGTGATTAACCTGCCCGAGACTGAGCAATTAGCTGCCGCCGCTGCACGCGGGCTCAGCATCAGTTTCACCATTCAGGATAGGCAAATCCTGGTCAGTTATGAGGGCGGTAGTTTTGAAATCAGCCCGGTATGGTTAAAAGAAGCCAGCTAAACAAAAAGCCAGCATTGCTGGCTTTTTTCATATGAGGTCAGTTTAAGGAAAGAGCCGGTGTTCTGCTGGCCAGACACCACTATACATAGCCTCCGGGTGATGTCGCATCAGCCGTTGACGCACCTCACTCAACCTGCGCAAGGGCACAGACACAATCATCAAGATATTGCCCTGCTCAATTTGGGCAGAATATGATTTGATCCGGTAACTGGGCGCGGCTGTCGCCACCGTCGCTGCCCATGCTGCACATGAAAGCGCACCCAACACCATGCAATACGGGATCACCATGAGCGTGACCTCACCAAACCACCAGGGCACCAAATAAGCCAGCATGCCGCCGAACAAGCCGAACACGGCCCCAAACACAAAGCCCGCCAGTGCGCTGTAAATCACATCAGACTTTTCTACCGCGTTGGCTTTTGGCAAGTTACCCAGTGCCTGCTCATTTTTTGCATGAAAGTGAATGTGATCTTCATCAATGCGTTCCAGCAGCAACTCATTCATCATGGCTTGCGCACTTCTAATATTGGGTAAAACAAAATAGAGCCTGCGTCTCATGTCGTTCTCCTATCAATATTGCCAGTTTTCGCTTGTTTTACTTTGATAGTTTTTAAGCGCAAAGATTCACTTTTTAACAACTGTAGTGCTGGGCGGCCTTGCCACCAATAACGCAAGATTTATCTGTCATCCAGCTTACCGACCCAGACACTGCGCAACTTGGCCAGTTTATAGCGCAAACCAGCGCCTTCGTTGGAAAGTGCATCCAGAAACAATGACAGCCGCCTGGATTTAATGACCGTGTAAAACGTGAGCAAGCTGACCGGGATAAACACGACTGAGAAATACGCCAGTTTCTCCAGCGTGCTGGCTTGCGTGAGGTCAATCAGGTTCATACCCAGCAAGCCTGTTGTCATGGTGCCGATCAGGCCTAAAATGGTCACCACTGTGAGGCGGACAACCGTATCCGCTTGGCGCTTGATTTCTTCGCCTTCCAAATACTCGGCCATGTCCATAATACGGCGACGGGTTTTTTCAAACAGGCTGACGGAATCCAGTTGTTTCAGCATCAGTGAAAACAGGTCTTTGGCCACGGCCTGGTCAGACACATTTTCAAACCAGTAGCGATGGGTAAAGCGTAAAAACACGGCGGTAGCATTGCGGATACGGTTACGGAAATTTTTAACCGAGTCTTCGCTTTGGATATCCAGGCGACTGATGGCTTGCACCATGCGGTCTGACAGCATCAGCAAAGCCGCTTTCTGGAAATGTGCAATTAAAAACAACAGGAAATACTGGTTCTGGTAATGACGCTTGATGCCTGTGCGCTCATTGGTAAACACGCGATGCTGGTGGCTGCCAACGACGACAAAATTCTGCCCGGTACACATGATGCGGGTGGTGCTCCAGGGGTCTTGACGGGCTTCGTCCCAATAGCGGTCATAGCAGTTATTTTTTTCAAACTCCTGCAAGAAGTGTTCGGTAAACGGCAGGGTTTCCGAATGCCAGGGCTGGCAGACCAGGCCTAGCCGGATCAGGTCGCCACGACTCAGCTGGCTCACATCATCAAACGACAAATAAGCCATCAGCGGCATGCGCTGGTATTCAATTTCACGGTAGCGTAACTCGCCCTGCTGGCCGGAGTAATGCGGCACCAGCGGATGCAACAACGCCAACCAGTGCAACGACACGCAAGGCACATGGTTTTCTTTCACATAAGCCAGGTAGCGCGCCTTGTCTTCATAATCCGAGCGCGCAATTACTTGTCCTTGCTGATCCAGCCACTCAATCAATTGTGCGCAGTGCCCACCCTCGCCAGTATCATCCCAGTAATTAGGATAGGTGCGGCCCAGGCGGTACATTACCTCCATGGCCGACTTGAGTGGCAGGTCTTTGCCCGTCACTTCAAACGCCAGCATGGCCACATCAATATCAAAAAAGAAGTACAACTCGACATGGGAGACGCGCAAGATGAGCGGCTCCGCCTCGCCATGCAGCGTGATGCGCACCTGGCTAATATCACTGCGGGTAAAAATATGAATGGGCGATTCACCATAGCCGCCAGACTCGCGGCCATGCTTGCCTTCGCCATATAAAAAACGCTGGGCAAACGGTAAAAAGGTGACGAACTCCTGATACCTGGTTTCACTCAGATGCGGGGAATCCTGCAAAAACTCGTCTTGTATCTCGACCCAGGGCGAATCAGGCGCGGCTTTGAGTAGCTGCCAGGGACGATGCACGGCGCCCGCACTGTGATCGGTCATCAACTGTATCGGCCACAACAGTGTTTGCCGAAAATCTCGTACGATACTGCTTTGCAGGTTGTCCGCCATGATGGATGCCCTTTAGCCGCTTGAGTAGATGGTGGACTATAACGCGGGTTGCTATGACAGAATCAGAGAATAAGCGCCGAAAATACCCGCCAAATAATTTAGCCGCAATGTCGATACAAGTCCATCATGGTACGCCCCGCATTCACCAGTTCGTACACCAGCGTGCCCGCACCGGTGAATACAACCAGCAATACCGTCGCCAATATCAGCTTGCCAGTACTGAGTGCATGGCCTTTGAGATACATCGCCCATAACCGGGCTGACCAGATCAGCAGAATCAGCCCTGCCAGTAACTGCAGGCCTGCGGCCAACTTAAATAATGGCCTGTCGGTTGCCTGCATGTAAATCGCCTGCAAGGCTGTCAATTGTGTTTGCAACTGTGCGCCCAAGGCTGCGTTTGGCCGCACTTCACCACTGCTGGCATCAGTTGCGCAAAGCACGTTTTGCTCAATCAGCGGTTTGAGCGTCGCCATGCCTTTTTCCAACTGTCTCCATGCTTTTGCTGTGACCGGGTCAGCCAGGCTGATATTGGTGAGCGAAGCGGCAAACACCTGTATCACCAGCATGACGCCACAAGCCGTGCATATCAGGCCAAAAAAGCGCTGAAATCCGCTTTTGACGCCTGCCACTTTGGCCGCCAGGTAAGCCAGTGCCGACAAGCCCAACAACTCAAACAACAACCGTATGGCGGCAAATGCATGGGCAGCCATGCCTGCATCATCACTCGCCAGTTGCACCGGGTTAGTCATTTCAGGAAACACCACGGCCAGCACCAGCGCAATGGTGAAAGACAGTAATAAAAATGCGATGGACTGCTCCAGTTTGGCACGACTATCTTCAGCCTGCAGATGATCATGCACCAACTGCGCCGGTTGCGACAGCAGGTGGGTGAACTTGCCCAAATAGGCAGGCAGCTCCTTTAATACATCGTCCAACAATGCCATGGCGCACCCCTTTTACACAGACAGACATACCTTAACACTGTTGTGACGACGGCGGCTACTTCTGGCAGTGTTTGCAAGCAGCGTCGAGCAGCAGGCTGTCTGTTGCACGCCACACATAATAAAAAAGCCAGCATCGCTGCTGGCTTTTAAGCGTTCATCAGATTGCTTACACCTTCTGATAAACTTCACTCCCTTTTTTCACGAATTCAATCGCTTTTTCCTGCATGCCTTTTTGCAGGGCGGCTTGTTCATCAACCCCCAGCTTATCCGCATAATCACGTACGTCTTGTGTGATCTTCATCGAGCAGAAATGCGGGCCGCACATGGAGCAGAAATGCGCTTGTTTAGCGCCCTCTTGTGGCAAGGTTTCGTCGTGGAATTCCTTGGCTTTTTCCGGGTCCAGGCCGAGGTTGAACTGGTCTTCCCAGCGGAATTCGAAACGGGCTTTAGACAAGGCATTATCACGGATCTGCGCACCAGGGTGACCTTTGGCCAAGTCAGCGGCATGCGCTGCGATCTTGTAAGTGATGATGCCTACACGTACGTCTTCTTTATCAGGCAAGCCTAAGTGTTCTTTCGGGGTAACGTAACACAGCATGGCACAGCCGTACCAGCCGATCATGGCGGCGCCGATGCCGGAAGTGATATGGTCATAGCCAGGTGCAATGTCCGTAGTCAATGGGCCCAGGGTGTAGAACGGGGCTTCACCACAGTGCTCCAGTTGCAGGTCCATGTTCTCTTTAATGAGGTGCATAGGCACGTGACCTGGGCCTTCGATCATGCACTGTACGTCGTGCTTCCAGGCGATTTGGGTCAGTTCACCCAGTGTTTTCAGTTCAGCAAACTGTGCTTCGTCGTTAGCATCGTAGATAGAACCAGGACGCAAGCCATCACCCAGCGAGAAGGACACGTCATACTGCTTCATGATTTCGCAGATTTCTTCGAAATGCGTGTAGAGGAAGGACTCTTTGTGATGTGCCAGACACCATTTCGCCATGATGGAGCCGCCGCGCGACACGATACCAGTCATACGTTTTGCGGTCATCGGGATATACGCTAAACGCACACCGGCGTGGATGGTGAAGTAGTCCACACCTTGCTCTGCTTGCTCAATCAATGTATCGCGGAAAATTTCCCAGGTAAGGTCCTCAGCCTTGCCGTTTACTTTTTCCAGCGCCTGGTAAATAGGCACGGTACCGATAGGCACAGGTGAGTTACGGATAATCCACTCACGTGTTTCGTGGATGTTTTTGCCGGTGGATAAATCCATCACAGTATCGCCGCCCCAACGCGTGCCCCACACCATTTTCTCAACTTCTTCGCTAATGGAAGAGCCCAGCGCAGAGTTACCGATGTTGGCGTTAATCTTGACCAGGAAATTACGGCCAATAATCATCGGCTCGATTTCAGGGTGATTGATGTTGGCCGGGATAATGGCGCGGCCACGTGCCACTTCGTCACGTACGAATTCTGGCGTAATCACGGCTGGAATGCTGGCGCCATAATTCTGGCCAGGATGCTGTGTTTGCAGCAATTCGCTCATGTTTTCACGGCGCTGGTTTTCGCGGATAGCGATAAACTCCATCTCAGGCGTGATGATGCCTTTGCGTGCGTAGTGCATCTGGCTGACATTCTGGCCAGCCTTTGCCCGCAACGGTTTGCGATGCAGGTTAAAACGCATTTCAGCCAGTTGCGGGTCGACCAGGCGTTGGTGACCGAACTCTGAGGTCGGGCCATCCAGTTGCTCCACATCGCCACGCTCCATGATCCATGACGCACGCAGTGCTGGCAAACCATTACGGATATCAATCTCGACCGTCGGGTCAGTGTAAGGGCCTGAAGTGTCGTAGACCACGACGGGTGGATTGGTGTCGCCGCCAAAACTGGACGGTGTATCACTCAATGAAATTTCACGGAATGGCACCTGAATATCAGGGCGGGAACCTTCAACGTAGATTTTGCGCGATTTGGCAAATGGTTTGGTAGCAGCTTCGTCAACTTTGGCATCAGCGTTGACGAACTTGATATTTTTATCAATAGCGTTCATTGGCATCCTTAAAAGAAAAAGACGTAAGGATGCATGTGAAGGTTTGCATTCCCTACGGTGGTATTAACCACATCAGGTTCGAAGGGTAACTCTCACTGCAAAACCTGGAATAAATCAAGGATGTACAGACCCCTAGCAACGGACGGATTGTGCGTGAAAACGCTTGATAACGCAAGCAAAACAAAGTTTTGCAACTGCCTGCCATTGACAAATAGACAGACCTGTCTACAATCACAGCACCCGACTACAAAAACATACGGGATTTATTTCAATCAGGAACTCAGGAGAGATCATAATGGAAGCTTTACTCATAGGGGCCGTGGCCTGTACTACCGCTTTAATTTTGTCAGCATGGTTGATGACATTCGCGCGCTGGTTTCCCATCAAAGGCATAGATGGCGATTTTCTGGTCGATTACAAAACCATGATACGCGCCCACGTAGACTACGCCTTGATGGCCTTGTTTAACCTGGGTTTTTTTGGGGCGGCCAAAGCGGCAGGCGTTGAATTACATTATTTTGCCTGTGTCTGCGTGGCGATTGGTGGCTTTACCAACCCGACCGTATTTGTGATTGCGGCGTTTGACCCGGATTTCTGGAGCAAAACCAAGTGGAAAGTATTCTCTGCGATCAGCTTTGTCATCACCACGGTTGGCTTTATGACGATTTGCTACCAGCTGATTTGTCATGCCTTGTGTGCACAATAAGGCCTGTCACATCCCACCCTGAAACCCTGCTTCGGCAGGGTTTTTCAATCAGGCTGATCGCAATATCAATCAAAACGAGCAGTAATTTAAAAAACTAAGCACCGAACCTGCAAGTATTCCGCCATTCACTGCAAACCTGTACCCGCTAGACTATACGTGGGAAGTAGTCAAACAGGGACTCACAAGGCAAATCAAGCATGGATTGGTACGGTATTTTCTTTTTCAGGGCAGGCACTCCGACAGCACTGCTCTATGGCAGCTATGATGATTGGCTGGTGGTCCTGTCTGCGCTGGTCGCCATTGGCTCCTCTATACTCGCCCTGCAATTGACGCGCCTGTCACAGAAGCAGACGTCAGTCGTTTCACGCCGGTTTTCGATCATTGCCAGCTCAGTATCATTAGGTGCCGGCATCTGGGCCATGCACTTTATCGGCATGTTGGCCTATCAAATCTGCACGCCGGTTTCTTACTATCCGGATGCCACCCTTGTCTCCATGATGCCCGGCATCCTGGCGTCACACTATGCACTAAGCTTGATGTCTGAAAACCAGATTGATTACCGCAAGCTGATCAAAGGCGGATTTGCCGTCGGCGCAGGCATTGGTGCCATGCATTACATCGGCATGCTCGCCATGCGTATGGAGCCCGTGCTCAAGTTTGACCTGGTATGGGTATTGGTTTCAGTGGTGGTCGCCGTGGCCTTATCCACACTGTCACTATGGACAGGCATCTTTTTAAACCAGAAAGGCAAAATCCCGCCCAAAGTGAGCATCATCCTGGGCGGTATGCTTATGGGCAGCGCCATCACCGCCATGCACTATACCGGCATGGCCTCTGCGCGCTTTCTGGGCGAAGCCAAACCGGGCTTCAACCCGGATGACAATCAATCCATCACCATGGCGCTGGGCATTACGCTGGTCACTATCCTCATCGGCATTATCGCCACAGCGATCAACGCTCTGATACGTTACCGGCAAATGCTGGCCACCATCCAGGCCAGTGAAACCCGCTTATCGACCATTCTGGATACGGCGGTAGATGGTATCGTCACCATCAATACCACCGGTGAAATGATTGCCTGCAATGATGCAGTCGAAAAATTGTTTGGCTGGAAAAAAGCGGAAATGAAGGGCAAAAACATTTCGCTATTAATGCCAGAGCCTGACAGCTCCAACCACCTCTATTACCTGAAAAATTACCAGGCAACAGGCGATGCAAAAATCATCGGTGAAGGTCGTGACCTCGATGCCATGCGCAAAGATGGCTCAACCTTTCCGATTCGGCTGGCGATTGGTGAAGTCAAGCTTGCCAATGAAACCTTATATGTGGGCTTCATCACCGACCTCAGCCACCGCAAAGCGATTGAAGAGGCGGTGCGCGAAAAAGACCAGCAGATTCGGTCCATGATGAACAACATTCCCGGCGTGACTTTCCGCGTCAGCCTGGCGGGCGACTGGAGCATACAACTGATCAGCGATGCCGTGCTACAGATGACAGGCTGGCCTGCCCAGGACTTTCTCAGCGGGCAATTACGCTTTTCGCCCTTGATGCATCATGACGATATCGCACGTGTGCGCCCGATTGCAGCAAAAGCCATTGCCAAGCTTGAAAGCTTTGAAGTGGAGTTCAGGATCACGGATCGCAACGGTAATGAAAAATGGGTATCAGCATTCGCTTCACCGCTGCTGAATAAAGACGGCATGCCATATGCCATGGATGGCGTCTTGCTGGACATCACCGAGTCCAAGCAGAAAAACGCCGAATTTGAAGGCATCGTCAACGCGATCAATTACTCCACCAGCGTGGCCGAATTTACCATTGATGGCTTTGTCATTACAGCCAACCAGAACTTTCTTGGCCTGCTGGGCTACCAGGCGGAAGACATCGAAGGCCGCCATCATTCTATTTTCTGCCCGCCCGGCTTTGCCCAGACGGATACCTACCAGAAGAAATGGTCGTCCTTGCGCCGGGGTGAGTTCGTGCATGGCGAGTTTTTGCGTTACGGCAAAGCAGGTAAGCAAATCTGGATCAATGCCTCTTACAGCCCGGTGCGTGATGTAGACGGCAAGGTCGTTAAAGTGTTGATGTTTATGATGGACATCAGCGAGCGCAAGCAAATGGAACAAGAAATGCGGCAGGCAAAAGAAACCGCCGAGCAAGCAGCCAACGCCAAAAGTACATTTCTTGCCAATATGAGCCATGAGATTCGCACACCGATGAACTCTATTATCGGCTTTAGCGAATTGTTGTTGGATACCCCCATGCAACCGGAACAGCGCAACTATTTATCAACCATCAGCCAGTCAGCCAAGTCTTTGCTGCACTTGCTCAATGACATCCTGGATAGCGCCAAGCTGGAAAAAGGCATGTTGGAACTGGAAATGCTGGATTTCTCCATGCGCGAAATGGTCGATAGCCTGATTTCCTCACTCTGGTTGCAGGCACGTAAAAAGCAGCTGGACCTGAAGCTGAACTTAGCCCCCGAAACAGCTGGCTACTATATCGGCGCCGAACACCGCATTCGCCAGGTGCTGACCAACCTGCTGGGCAATGCCATCAAATTCACCGAGACCGGCCATGTTGAACTCAATGTGCACCTGACACCGCAAGGTGAAGTGCAGTTTGACATCATTGATACCGGCATTGGTATTGATGAAGACCGGCTGGATGTGATTTTTGAACCATTTACCCAAGCGGACGCTTCGATGAGCCGACGCTTTGGCGGCACAGGCCTGGGCACCACGATTAGCAAACAGTTGGTAGAGTTAATGGGAGGCCGCATTACCGCCAGCAGCAAAATTGGTCACGGCAGTTGCTTCTCAGTGATTTTGCCACTCACAGAAGGCAACGCACCGGAAAATACAGTGCAAAACAATGTTTCGGTATTCAGCTTACCGGCACTGAAAATCCTGGCCGCAGATGATATTGAACAAAACCGCAGGTTGCTCAACATTGTGCTCGAAAAACAAGGTCACCAACTCACCCTGGCCAGCAATGGCCAAGAGGTAGTCGATGCCTGGCAAGCACAATCCTACGACGTGATTTTGATGGATGTACAAATGCCTGTCATGGATGGCCTCAGCGCCAGCCTGCATATCCGCGCATTAGAGCAGCAATCCGGTAGGGCCAGAACACCGATTATTGCATTAACCGCTAGCGTGCTTGAGCAAGATCGGCTGGCCGCTGCAGAAGCCGGCATGGATGGCTTTGCGTCCAAACCCATTGAGCTGCCATTATTACTGGCAGAAATTCAGCGCGTGTTGCAGCTGGAAGCGGTCGTAATCAGCACCGACACTAGCCCATCCATACCTGCAACGACCCATTTTGACCTGAAAAAAGGCATCCAGTTATGGGGAGACCAGCAAACCTACCTGCATGAGGTAAATGTTTACGTACAAGAATCCCGCAAACATATCACCACACTCAAACAGGCGATCGCTGCACAAGATCACGCTACGGTGAAACAAATTGCCCATGCCAACAAAGGCGTGAGTGCCAATCTGGCGCTATTGAATATCCAGGACAGTTACCACGCCCTGGAACAAACCGGCGATGATCAATGGCATACCTGCTCAGCACTGGTGGCACAGTTGCAAATTGACGTGCAATCGCTACATGCATCCATCACGCCTTTGCTATCGCAGCAAGCAGTGATTCCAGCCATAGACGAGACTCAATTGCCAACCGTACAATTGCTCGATTGGCTGCAAGCGCTACGTACGCTGGTTGTCATGAACGAGCTGGATGATGCACTCGTCAGTAAACTTGTCCAACATGCCCCGGCTGCCTGGCGCAATGCATTGAACACCATTGCACAACTATTGAATGACTTTGACTTTGAGCAAGCGACCGTGCATATTGACCAGCTACTGGAAATCGAGAGCCAGGAGGCCTCCTCATGATGGATAACACCGCGCAACAAGCAAAAATCTTGGTTGTTGACGATGAGCCACTCAACCTTAAAGTATTGAAACAGGTGCTGCAGGACAATTACCGTTTAAGTTTTGCCAAAAACGGCATGGACGCATTGGAGTTGGTCAAAAAAGAAAGACCCGGCCTGATTTTACTGGATGTGATGATGCCAGGTATGACTGGTTTTGAGGTTTGCCGACAGTTAAAGAGCGACCCCGAAACAAACACCATCCCGGTGATTTTTGTCACCGCATTGGCGGATGAAGCGGATGAATCTGAAGGTTTTGCTGCTGGCGGTGTGGATTACATCAATAAACCGATTTCCCCGGCTCTGGTGCGTGCGCGCGTCAAAACGCATTTATCGCTGGTACATATCGACGAACTGAAACGCACCCATCTCGAACTGATCCAGCGTTTAGGCCGCGCTGCCGAGTTCAAGGATAATGAAACCGGCATGCACGTCATGCGCATGAGCCATGTGTCAGGCAGGCTTGCCTTGCAACTGGGCATGGATCCCTATTTTTCAGAACAACTGATTCATGCTGCACCTATGCATGACATCGGCAAAATCGGCATCCCTGACCATGTATTGCTAAAACCGGGTAAATTGAATGATGAAGAGCTGGCATTAATGCGCAAACACCCGAAAATGGGCGCTAAAATCCTGGATAACTCAACATCACCATTGATCAAGCTGGCACACTCCGTGGCGCTCTACCACCATGAAAAATGGGATGGCAGCGGCTATCCCTTTGGCTTAAAAGGAGAAGCGATTCCGATTGAGGCGCGCATCGTCGCCGTCGCTGACGTGTTTGATGCCCTGCTGAACAAACGCCCTTACAAAGAGGCTTGGCCAGTAGAAGCGGCCGTAGCAGAAATCGAAAGCAATCGCGGCAAGCACTTTGACCCGGCAATTGTGGACGCCATGCTGCAATGCCTACCGGACCTGCTGGCGATTAACAACAACTGGCTTGAGGAAGATTAGGTGACTGGCGGGAATGCTGTCATCAGGACAGCATCCCGGTTTAACCCAATTTGGCTTTAAGTAGCTCGTTGACTTGTGCCGGATTAGCCTTGCCTTTGGAAGCTTTCATGCATTGACCCACCAGCGCATTAAAGGCTTTCTCTTTACCGGCTTTGTATTCATCGACCATGGCCTGGTTAGCTGCCAGCACTTCATTGATAATCGCTTCAATGGCGCCAGTATCAGACACCTGCTTGAGGCCTTTGGCTTCAATGATGGCATCAACTTCACCCTCACCGGCCCACAAGCCCTCAAATACCTGCTTGGCCGCATTGTTAGAAATCGTGTTATCGGCAATACGCTTGAGCAATGCTGCCAATTGCGCGGCAGACACCGGGCTATCTACAATGGATTTTTCTTCGGCGTTGAGCTTGGCTGACAACGCGCCCATCACCCAGTTTGCCGCTTGCTTGGGCTCTGCACCTGCGGCCACGGTCGCCACAAAATAATCGGCCTGACTGCGAGAAGCAGTCAATGTACTGGCATCATAGCTCGACAGTTGGTATTCACTCACCAAACGTGCCTGCAAGGCTTGCGGCAACTCAGGCATTAGCGCTTTTACACGTGCTTTGTCAGCCTCAGTGACTTCCAATGGCAGCAAGTCAGGGTCAGGGAAGTAGCGATAATCGTTGGCTTCTTCCTTGCTGCGCATGGCGCGGGTTTCGCCCGTATCCGGATTAAACAGCACGGTGGCCTGCTGGATAGTGCCGCCATCTTCCAATGTTTCAATTTGCCACTGGGTTTCATACTCAATCGCCTGTTGCATAAACTTGAACGAGTTGAGGTTTTTGATTTCACGGCGCGTGCCTAATTTATCAGACCCTTTGGGGCGTACTGACACGTTGACATCACAACGGAAAGAGCCTTCCTGCATATTGCCGTCACAGATCCCTATCCATTGCACCAGCTCGTGCAGTTTTTTGGCATAAGCCACCGCTTCGGCCGCGCTACGCATATCTGGCTCGGTGACGATTTCCAGCAACGGCGTCCCGGCGCGGTTCAAGTCAATCCCAGACATACCTTCAACGGCGCCGTGTACAGATTTACCTGCATCTTCTTCCAGATGCGCACGCGTGATATTGATGACTTTTTCGTAGGCTTCGGTATTTTTAGTCGCAGGCACCTGGATGGTGATTTTGCCTTTACCAACGACCGGCAACTCAAACTGGCTAATCTGGTAGCCCTTTGGCAAATCAGGATAAAAGTAATTCTTGCGCGAAAACACGCTACGTGGGGCCATTTCAGCCTCAATCGCCAGGCCAAACTTGATGGCGCATTCAACGGCCTCTTTGTTGAGTACTGGCAACACACCTGGCAAAGCGATGCTCACTTCACAGGCCTGCGTATTTGGCTCAGCCCCATAGGTGGTCGAAGCACCGCTAAACTGCTTGGATTTGGTTTGTAACTGAGTGTGGGTTTCCAACCCGATGACGACTTCCCACTGCATTTAAATTCCCTCCGGCATACGTGTGTGCCAGTCTGTCACTTGCTGATAAGCGTGGCCGATCTCCAGCATGCGCGCTTCATCAAAATAATTACCAATGATCTGCAAGCCTACCGGCAAAGCCTTGCCTTCACCGCTTTGCGCAAAACCAGCCGGGATACTCATGCCTGGCAGACCGGCCAGGTTGACGGCAATGGTGTACAGGTCTTCCAGGTACATGGCGACCGGGTCACTGGTCTTCTCCCCGGCTTTAAAGGCTGTCGAAGGGGCAGCCGGGCCCATGATGACATCACAGTGCTTGAAGGCTTCGACAAAGTCCTGCGCAATCAGGCGGCGGATTTGCTGCGCCTTGAGATAGTAGGCATCGTAATAACCCGCGCTCAGCACATAGGTACCGATCAGGATGCGGCGTTTAACCTCCGCACCAAAGCCTTCGGCGCGCGACTTCATGTACATTTCCATGAGATCGTTGTACTCGGCAGCACGATGACCGTAACGCACACCGTCGTAACGTGACAGGTTGCTCGAGGCTTCTGCAGGGGCCAGTACGTAATACACCGGGATAGACAGGTTATTGTTAGGCAAGCTGACTTCCACAATCTCAGCGCCCAGTTTTTTGTATTCGGCAATGGCCGTTTCGATCACTTTGGCCACATCAGCACTCAGGCCTTCAGCAAAGTATTCTTTAGGCAAGCCGATACGCAAGCCTTTGAGCGGCTGCTCGCCAGCCATGGCCGCCAGGCCACGCGTGTAGTCTTCTTTTTCACGGTGGACGCTGGTGGAGTCACGCTCATCAAAACCGGCCATGACGTTGAGCATTAAGGCACAGTCTTCGGCAGATTTAGCCATCGGGCCAGCCTGGTCCAGAGAAGAGGCAAACGCGATCATGCCGTAACGTGAGACCAGGCCATAAGTCGGCTTGAGGCCAGTGAATCCACACAACGACGCGGGTTGGCGGATAGACCCCCCAGTATCAGTGCCGGTCGCAGCGGCACATAAACGTGCGGCAACGGCTGCGGCAGAACCACCCGAGCTACCACCTGGCACACGGTCAAAATCCCACGGGTTTTTCACGCCACCAAAATAGCTGGTTTCGTTGGAGGAGCCCATGGCGAACTCGTCCATATTGGTTTTACCCAGGTTCACCGCACCCGCAGCATCAAACTGGCTGATGACATGCGCGTCATAGGGGGAGATAAAGGTCTCCAGCATTTTTGAGCTACAGGTTGTGCGCCAGCCTTTGGCACAGAAAATATCTTTTTGTGCCAGCGGGATACCGGTCAGCGGACCGAAATCACCCGTTGCAATGCGTGCATCAGCGGCTTTTGCCTGCGCCAGCGTTTTGTCTTCGTCTATGGTGACGTAGGCATTAATGGCCGGGTTAAGCTGCGCCATGCGCTGCAAATAGGCTTGCGTCAGCTCGACACTGGATACTTGTTTGCTGGCCAACTGCTGGCCCAGCTGCTTGAGACTACTGTTAATCATAATGAGAACCGTAAAATCGCGTAGAAAGGCCGCTGTTATTCAATGACTTTGGGCACCAGGTAGAGGCCATCCTGTGTTGCCGGGGCAATAGACTGGAACAGCTCGCGCTGGTTGGTTTGGGTGACCACGTCTTCACGCAGGCGCTGCGTCACGTCTTGCGAATGTGACATAGGCGCAATGCCCGTGGTGTCGACGGCCTGCATTTGCTCGATCAAACCGAGGATGCCGGAAAGTTTGTTCAGGGTTTCCTGCGCTTCGCTGTCGCTGACCTCAATGCGGGCCAGATGCGCGATACGCTTGATATCATCTAGATTCAGTGCCATGTCTGGTTAATTGTCTGTAAGATTTTGAAAGCACATCTTAATTTCATGTGCGTTTTGCGCTATTATACCTTGATTTTATGCCGCACTTAGCGAGCAGTTCTAAAGTCGGAAACTTCACAGGATAAAACATGTTCGGTTCACTCAACAGCTACTTCTCCAATGATCTTGCCATTGACCTTGGCACCGCCAACACCCTGATCTACGTGCGTGGTAAAGGCGTCGTACTGGATGAACCGTCGGTGGTGGCGATTCGTACCGAAGGCGGCCCCAATGGCAAAAAAGTGTTGTTAGCCGTTGGTTCAGATGCGAAAAGCATGCTGGGCCGTGCGCCTGCCAACATTCAGGCCATCCGCCCGATGAAAGATGGTGTGATTGCCGACTTCACCATCACCGAGCAAATGCTCAAGTTTTTTATCCGCAAAGTACACGAATCCCGCTGGTTTTCTCCTAGTCCGCGCATCATTATCTGTGTGCCGGTTGGCTCCACCCAAGTTGAGCGCCGCGCGATTAAAGAGTCCGCCGAGCGTGCAGGTGCCAAACAGGTGTTCCTGATTGAAGAACCGATGGCCGCGGCGATTGGTGCTGACATGCCAGTGGCTGAAGCGACGGGCTCCATGGTGGTGGATATCGGCGGTGGTACAACTGAAGTCGGCGTGATTTCACTGGGCGGCATCGTGTACGCCAAGTCTGAGCGTGTAGGTGGCGACAAGTTTGACCAGGCGATTATTGACTACATTCGCCGCAACTACGGCATGCAAATTTCCGAGCCAACCGCTGAAGCCATCAAGAAAAGAATCGGCTCTGCCTTCCCGGGTTCTGAAGTCCTCGAAATGGAAGTCACTGGCCGCAACCTGGCAGAAGGCTTGCCACGTAAATTCACCATTTCCAGCAACGAAATCCTCGAAGCCCTGACTGAGCCACTGAACTCTATCGTCGGTGCGGTGAAATCTGCCCTAGAGCAAACCCCTCCAGAACTGGGTGCTGACATTGCCGAAAAAGGCATGGTACTGACCGGCGGTGGCGCCCTGCTGCGCGATCTGGACCGCCTGCTGGTAGAAGAAACTGGCCTGCCAGTCATCGTTGCAGAAGACCCACTGACTTGCGTTGCCCGCGGCTGTGGCCGTGCGCTGGAAGAAATGGATAAGCTGGGCAACGTTTTTGCTAGCGAATAATTCGGGGCAACGTTGGCGCGCACCCGATCATGCTAAAAGGCATACACCAACAGCTTGACCCTCAGGAATCCCCGGCTTTTTTTATCCAGGGACCCAAGCCTTTCTCACGCCTGATGTTTTTTTGCACGCTGTCACTGGTAATGATGGCCGTGGATGCGCGCTTTGATTACCTGAGCCAGGTTCGCCAATGGTTCAGCACCGCCCTGCACCCGCTGGAGGTGCTGGCCAGCGCCCCTAATGAGTGGGGACGCAACATTAACACCTACTTCACCTCACACAACCAGCTCATTCAGGACAACTTCAAGCTCAAACAACAAGCCTTGATAGACCATGCCGCCTTACAGCGACTGGCAACCGTGGATGCCGAAAACGTACACTTACGCACGCTGCTCGCGGGTGATTTGCCCATTATCCCGCAAGCCACACTAGGCGAAGTGTTGCACATGGGGCGCGACCCGTTCAGCAACATCATCACGCTTAACCGTGGCAGCCGCCATGACATCACCCCCGGACAAGCCGTGGTGGATGAACAAGGCGTGGTGGGGCAGATTACGCGCGTCTATCCATTCACCAGCGAAGTAACACTGATTACCGATAAAAAACTGTCGATTCCCATTCAGATTGAGCGCAACCAGTTACGTGCGATTGCCTTCGGCGAGGGCAAGCGCAACACGCTGGATATTCCATACCTGCCAACCAGTGTGGACATCAAGGTCGGCGACAAACTAGTCACCTCCGGCATCGATGGCGTGTATCCGGCAGGATTGGCGGTGGCCGTCGTCACCCAGATCAAGCAAAGCCAGGACTCGCCGTTTGCCAAAATCATCAGCCGTCCGATTGCAGGCGTCAACAACCATAAACACGTACTCATCCTCAAGATGCCGGATACGCCCGCCATGAACCAGGCCAGCGAAAACCGCCCCGTGCTGCCGCGCAACAATGCGCAGCACCTGGACCAGTCAGTGGTGGAAGTACTGCAAAAAAACAACGCCGCCGTTGATCCGCATCCGGCCACAGAAACACCCGTTTTAGATGCGACCCCTGCCAGCCCCGACAGTGGCGCAGCAGCAACACCTGATAACACGCCTGCCACACCGGAGCACCCATGAAGCCGGTTAAATTCAGCACATTCCTGTTTACCATGCTGGTCGGGCTTACCTTCCAGCTTTACCCCTGGTCCAATACCGGCATTATTATCCGCCCAGACTTTTTGCTGGTGATTATGATTTACTGGCTGTTGCAAGCGCCCTACCATTGCAACATTGGCTGGGTCTGGTTTGCCGGGCTATTGGTCGATTTATCGACGGGCAGCCTGCTCGGACAGCATGCACTGACCTTTGCAGTGACCGCTTTTCTGGGCCTGATTTACCAGCGCAGGCTGGTACTGTTTAACCGCTGGCAACTTTATTTATATGTCATCTTTCTGTTTGGTGCGCAACGCGCGCTGATTTTGCTGCTGAAACTGTTTGCTGGCGGCGAATTGCCGGACTGGACTTACGGCTTGCCCGTGATTTCCGACCTCATATTGTGGCAATGCATGATTATCTGGTTTGGCGAACTGACCCGCCCGAAGAAGTTATAAGCAATGGGGTATAGTACCGAACTCAAAAACCACCAAAACGAACAGCACAAGTTCCGGGTTCGTCTGGTGTTCCTGATCCTCATGGTCCTCAGCGCATTCTCTGCGCTGCTTGGCCGTTTTTACTACCTGCAAGTCTTCCGCTATGACTACTACCAGACCCTGGCGGAGAATAACCGTATTTCGATTGTCCCGATCACGCCCAACCGCGGCCTGATCTCAGACCGTAACGGCATCATTCTGGCGCATAACTTTTTTGTCTATACGCTGGAAATCACACCCTCCAAAACAGATGATTTGCAGGACACGATTGCCGAACTAGGTAAGCTGGTCGAAATTTCTGCTACCGATTTAAAACGCTTTAAAAAACTGCGCGCGCAAAGTCACACCTTTGAGAGCATTCCCATCCGCACCCACCTCAATGAGTACGAAGCGGCCAAGTTTGCCGTCAATCGCTTCCGCTTCCCGGGTGTTGAGCTCAAATCACGACTTTTTAGACATTACCCTTATGGCACCCTGGGTACGCATGGGATTGGCTATATCAGCCGCATCAATGAAAATGACCTCAAGCAACTCAAAGAGAGCAACCAGCTTTCTAACTACAAAGGCACCGAACATATCGGCAAAGCCGGAGTAGAACAGGCCTATGAAGCAGACCTGCATGGCATTACCGGCTTCCAGCAGGTGGAGATTGATGCCGATGGCCGCGCTGTGCGTGTGCTTTCAAGCGCGTCTCCCACCTCTGGCAACAATATTGTGCTGTCCATGGACGCCAAGCTGCAGGAAATCGTCGAGCATGAGTTCGCCGGTCGCCGGGGCGCACTAGTGGCCATACAACCTAAGACCGGTGAGGTCTTGGCCATGGTCAGCATGCCGTCATTTGATGCCAACCTATTTGTGGATGGAATTGATTACGACAACTGGAACAACCTGAACAACTCACCTGACAAACCGCTGATTAACCGCTCACTCAAAGGGATTTATCCACCAGGCTCTACCTTCAAGCCGTTTGTGGCATTAGCCGGGCTGGAGTCCGGCAAGCGTCAGCCGCCCTTCACTATCAGCGACCCGGGCTATTTCATGCTGCCCAACAGCCGCCACCGCTACCGCGACTGGAAGCCTTCCGGCCATGGTGCCGTTGATATGCGCAGAGCCATTACCGTGTCTTGTGACACGTTTTTTTATGGCCTGGCCGTTGAGCTGGGGATTGAGCGGCTGACGGACTTTGTACGCCACTTTGGGTTTGGCGAGAAAACCAATATTGATATCCAGGGCGAGCTGTCCGGCTTGCTGCCCACCCCGGCCTGGAAGCAAAAGCGCTACAAGCAACCATGGTATATGGGCGAAACCGTCATCGTCGGCATTGGCCAGGGCTATACCCTGGTCACACCTATGCAGCTGGCCTACGCCACAGCCACCTTGGCGAATAGTGGTAAAGCCATCCGTCCGCACCTAGTCAACGCCATCGTGGATGCCAAAACGAATCAGGTCAAAATGCTGCCACACACCGTTGCCGACCAGCTCCCGCTCAATACTCAGAATCTGGATATCGTCAAATTGGGCATGATGGACGTGACCCGTCCTGGCGGCACGGCTGCAGCCGTCGGTGCCAATGCAGGCTATGACATTGCTGCCAAAACCGGGACTGCGCAGGTGGTTGGTATCAAGCAGAATGAGAAATACAACGAAAAACTGATCGCCGAACGTCATCGCGATCATGCCTGGTTTATTGCCTATGCTCCGGCAGAAGACCCGAAAATTGCCATCGCCGTCATTGTCGAGAATGGCAGCCACGGTGGCTCGACAGCGGGCCCCATTGCACGCAAGGCCATGGATTATTATTTGCTAGGCAAAGTGCCGGTAGACCCTAACGCAGCCCCCGTGCCTGAAACCACGGTCACCAATGCGCCTGAAGTAGAGGAGGAGCCTCATGATTAGACAATGGATAGGCCACTTTATCCGGCATATCGACTCCATTTTGCTGGCCACCGTGCTCATGGTGCTGGTGGTCGCACTGATGGTGCTCTACAGCGCGTCCGGGCAGTCTATGCTCAAAGTCAATGCACAGCTCGTCAATATCGTGGTCATGATGGGCGTCATGTTACTGGTGGCCAATACACAACCACAGCATATAGAGCGTATTGCCTTACCGGCCTACCTGCTAGGCCTGTCCTTGCTGATTGCTGTCGCCCTGGTGGGAGATATCAGCCATGGCGCCAGACGCTGGCTCAACCTCGGCGTGACCAAAATCCAGCCATCCGAACTGATGAAACTGGCCGTGCCTATCATGCTGTCCTGGTATTTCTCCAAGCGTGAGAGCATGCTGCGTACCGCAGACTATGTGGTTGCAGGGGTCATTTTGCTGGTTCCAGTCTTGCTGATCGCCAAACAACCCGACCTGGGCACCGCCACACTGGTGTTTGCTGCCGGTTTTTATGTCATCTTTTTGGCCGGACTCAGCTGGAAGTTTATTTTTGGCAGCGCCATTGCATTTGGCGCCGCATTGCCGATTTTGTGGTCCATGCTGCACGACTACCAGCGCCGCCGGGTAGAGATTCTGATCGACCCGAGCCAGGACCCGCTGGGCGCCGGTTACCATATTATCCAGGCCACCATTGCCATTGGTTCTGGCGGCAGTACCGGCAAAGGCTGGCTCAATGGCACACAGTCGCAACTCGACTTTGTGCCCGAGAGAACGACCGACTTTGTGTTTGCCGTCTTTGCTGAAGAGTTTGGCCTGGTCGGCTGCAGCCTGTTATTACTGCTATTTACCATTATTATTGGCCGCGCCTTCATTATCGCGTCACAAGCCAAGAGTACCTTTTCACGCTTGCTGGCAGGCAGCATTGCGGCGACTTTCTTTACCTATTGTTTCGTGAACATGGGCATGGTAAGCGGCATTTTGCCCGTAGTCGGGATTCCATTACCGCTGGTCAGCTATGGTGGCACGTCACTGTTAACCCTAGGCCTGAGCCTGGGCTTGTTAATGAGTGTGCAATCACACAAACGCCTGGTCGCCACAGATTAGGTGCGTCAATACCGATTAAGGAACTGGATGTTTTTTCACTTGCAACGGTTATGCATCATCACACTGACAATCTGGCTGGCCGCCTGTAGCAGCAGCATGCCGCCGCGGCAGACCGCGCCTTCAACACCGCCGACAAAACCAGCAACGAGCAACCCTGCCAACAGCGCACCCATGCCGGCCACTAATGCTCCGGCCAGCAATGGCTCAATCATGGGTGGCCCCAAAGTGATTAATATAGACCCCAAACCTGAAAGCAGCGGCAATGCCACCGATGGCATAGACCCGAATATTCCGCTCGAAACCACCATCACACCTAAGGTGGAGCCGATTGTCAAAGGCACGACCAAGCCGTATATCGTCAACGGTGAAACCGTGACGCCTATGTCTGACCTCAGCACGCCATACACGCAAACCGGGCATGCCTCGTGGTATGGCAAGAAGTTTCATGGCCGCAAAACCGCCAGTGGTGAACCTTATGATATGTTCAAACTGACCGCGGCACACCGTACGCTGCCGATTCCGAGCTATGTACGCGTTACCAACCTCAGCAATGGCAAAACCATCATGGCGCGCGTCAATGATCGCGGGCCCTTTGGCCGTGATCGTATCATTGACTTGTCTTATGCCGCCGCCAAACAGCTGGATATCACCCGCCACGGCTCGGCCCAGGTACAGGTGACATTAATCGACCCCTCGCAGCCATCAGAGAGCACGGCCATAACTGCACCAGCCACAACAAACACACAAGCACTTCCGCAAGAGACCGTGCAGGTCACGCGCACCATTACCACGGCAAAACCATTGTCGACCTTGGATGCAAATGGCGTATATGTGCAGCTAGGTGCTTTCGGCCAGGAAGAGAACGCAGACCGCCTGCAACAGCGCATCTTCAGCGCCCTGCCCGAAACACAATCCCTGCTCAACAAAGTGTATAATGGAAAAGTGTTCCAGATAGTTCTGGGGCCTTATCCAGATCACGCATTGGCGACCCAGGCCGCCAACCAGATGCGTGACCAATTGCAGTTACCCGCGCTGATATTTTCGCGCTAGTATTTTCCTGTGAGCTGTTTCTCATTAAGTTTTTTTCTCGTTAAATGATGACCATGTGGCGTTCTTGTATTGCTTTTCTACTTTCGATTCCTTTGATGACCGTGGCGGCAGAAGCCATCACTGGCAATGTGCCGACCCCAACGCTGGCGGCCAAAGCCTTTGTACTGCGTGATGCCAACACTGGCAGCCTGCTGGCGGCTAATAACCCGGATATGCCGGTGGAGCCAGCCTCGCTCACCAAGGTGATGACGGCTTACCTGACTTTTGAGGCGGTGAAGCAAAAACGCCTGGCACTGACACAAACCTTGCCAGTCAGCCAAAAAGCCTGGAAGGTCGAAGGCTCCAAAATGTTTATCGACACCACCATGATGGTGACGGTGGATGAACTGCTGCATGGCCTGATTATTCAGTCCGGCAACGATGCCGCCATTACGCTGGCAGAGGGCATTGCAGGCAGTGAAGAACTGTTCGCAACCCTGATGAACAAAAAAGCCGCGGCGCTGGGCATGAAAAACAGCCACTTCGTCAATGCCACTGGCCTGCCAGACCCTACCCACACAACGACAGCGCGTGACTTGTCCATCCTGGCCAACGCCCTGATCCGCGACTATCCGCAGGACTACGCACGTTTATACTCCCAGAAGTCTTATACCTATAACAACATCACGCAGCCTAACCGCAACCGCCTGTTGTTTATCGACACGACCGTCGACGGCATGAAGACCGGCCACACCGAATCTGCTGGCTACTGCCTGATTTCTTCAGCCAAGCGTAGTGACTTCCGCTTGATTTCTGTGATACTCGGCACCACTTCAGATAATGTACGCGCGGCCGAAAGCCAGAAGCTGCTGAATTTTGGTTTCCAGTTTTATGAATCCAAACTGATTTATGCGGCTGACAAAGCCATTACGCGTCAAAAAGTCTGGAAAGGCACCGAAAGCGAAGTTGATTTAACGGTCGCCAAACCAGTCTATTTAACATTACCGCAAGGTGAGTATGCCAATATGAAGGCGAACCTGCGCATTGCCAAACCACTCGAGGCGCCATTAAAAGCGCATCAAACCGTGGGCGCGGTGGACTTTAGCCTGGGTGGCAAAGTGGTGCATAGCGTGCCACTGGTCACCGTGCATGCCGTTGAGGCCAGCAATATCTTCTCACGCATGATCGACCAGGTGCGCCTGTATTTGCAGTAAACCCTTGTTGTCATAACGCTGAACGAACACAAAGGTAGGTGACCCCATGACCCAGCAAGAGCAAACGCCTGCGGCGGAAGAAACCCTGATTGAGTTTCCAACCAACTTCCCGATCAAGGTCATGGGTGAAACGCATGATGACTTCACCCTTGAAGTCACCCGTGTTATTCAGGGCCATTGGCCAGAGTTCGATACGCACCTGATCGAGATGCGTGGCAGCAGCAATGGCAAATACCTGAGTTTGACCTGCCTGGTGTATGTGACCTCCAAACCACAACTGGACGATATTTATCGCAGCCTGACCTCGCACCCGATGGTCAAGGTCGTGCTGTAACCAGCCTTGCCTCCATGCTTGCTCTGCAAATCCGCCAGCTGGGCCTGACTGATTATGCGGCCACGCTGGCTGACATGCAGGCCTTTACCGCAGCACGTAACCAAGACACCCCCGACCAGCTATGGATCACCGAGCATCCACCCGTCTATACCTTAGGCCTTAACCGCCGGGGGGTACGCCTGCCGCAAAACGACATCCCTGTGGTCAATGTAGACCGTGGCGGCAAGATTACCTACCACGGCCACGGCCAGCTCATTATCTATTGCCTGATTGATCTGGCACGTAGCCACTTGAATGTGCGGCAACTTGTCTCCATCTTGGAAAACAGCCTGATAGAATTTTTGGCCGCGCATGGCATTGCCGCCGTCGCACGTGCAGATGCCCCCGGCGTGTATGTGGCAGGAAAAAAAATCGCCTCGCTGGGACTACGCCTGAAAAACCAGTGCTGCTATCATGGCTTGAGTTTGAATATAGACATGGATTTACAGCCGTTTGCCGACATTGACCCGTGTGGTTATGCCGGCATGCAAATGACGCAAACCCGGGATTTAAATATCGCGCTGAATATGACAGAGATCGCAGCAGATTTAACCCAACGATTGAAAGAGAAACTGACGCATGTCAGATAATTCCAACCAAGAACATCCGGTCAGCGTACGCCCGGCCAAAAAAGTGGCCGGTGTCAAAGAGATAGACGCCGCCAAAACATCGCGCATCCCGATTAAAATCGTGCCGCAACCCATGCTGCGCAAGCCGGAATGGATACGCATGAAAGTGCCAGATTCGGCACGTTTCCAGGAAATCAAACAGGTGCTGCGCGATAACAATCTGCACACCGTCTGTGAAGAAGCCAGTTGCCCCAACATAGGCGAATGCTTTAGCGGCGGCACGGCCACCTTTATGATTCTGGGCGACATTTGCACCCGCCGTTGCCCGTTTTGCGACGTGGCACATGGCAAGCCCTTGCCACCTGACCCGAACGAACCGGAAAACCTGGCGCGCACGATTGCACAGATGAAACTGCGTTATGTAGTCGTAACCTCGGTCGACCGTGATGACTTGCCTGACGGTGGCGCCCAACACTTTGTCGATTGTATCCGCGCCATTCGCGCGCAATCGCCGCAGATTAAAATCGAAATCCTGGTTCCTGACTTCCGTGGCCGCCTGGATGTGTCACTCAAAATCCTGCGTGAAGCGCCGCCGGACGTCATGAACCATAACCTGGAGACCGTACCACGCCTCTACAAACAGGCGCGCCCCGGCTCTGACTACCAACACTCGCTAGACCTGCTGAAGCAATTCAGCCTGATGTACCCGGATGTGCCTACCAAATCTGGCCTCATGCTAGGACTGGGTGAAACCGACGAAGAGATTATTGAGGTTATGCGTGACTTGCGTGCGCATAACGTCAGCATGCTCACGCTGGGGCAATACCTGCAACCCAGCGTGCACCATTTACCCGTGTTGCGCTACGTCACGCCGCAAACCTTCGACTGGTTTAAACAACAGGCCGACGCCATGGGCTTTGACAACGCAGCCAGCGGCCCGATGGTACGCAGCAGTTATCATGCGGATCAACAAGCCCACGCCGTGATAGAACAACCATCAGCATAAATAGCGCCGACAACCCGGCCCACCAATAACAAGCACAGGAGCAAACATGGTTCCACATTTAACAACGGCTTTGAGCGGTCCACTATACACGCTGGAAAAACGCGTGTTGCAAGCCATGCCAGATATCGAGCACTGGTTTCGCAGCAAATGGCAGGAAATCCCCGCCCCGTTTTACGCCAGTGTAGACCTGCGCAATGCCGGGTTTAAACTGGCACCTGTTGATACTAACCTGTTCCCTGGTGGTTTTAATAACCTCAATCCTGAGTTTCTGAGCCTGGCTGTGCAAGCGGCCCAAGTGGCGGTCGAAAAAATCTGCCCGGACGCACGCCGTTTGTTGCTCATCCCGGAAAACCATACCCGCAATACCTATTACTTGCGCAACGTGGTTGAACTGTGCAATATCCTCAAAGCCGCAGGCATGGAAGTGCGCGTCGGCAGCCTGTCACCTGAGATGACCGAAATCACCAAACTGGAAACCCATGACGGCCTGCCATTGATTCTGGAACCGCTGGTGCGCATCAAAAATCGCCTGCAATTAAACGCGGCTTCGTTTGAAGGCGTGGATTATCCGGCCTTTGATAGCTGTGCCATCCTGCTCAATAATGATTTGTCCGGCGGCGTGCCAGACATGTTGCAAAACCTGGAACAAACCCTGATTCCGCCCTTGCATGCAGGCTGGTTTACCCGCCGTAAATCACAGCACTTTGCCGCTTATGACAAAGTGGTCGACGAGTTTTCGCAATTACTGCAGATCGACCCCTGGTTGCTGAATCCGTATTTTGACACCGCTAGCGGCATTGATTTTCATGCCCGCGTCGGTGAAGACTTACTGGCAGACAAAGTCGATGCTATCCTGAAAAAGATTCAGGCCAAATATGACGAATACGGCATCACACAACAACCGTTTGCCATCGTCAAAGCCGATGCTGGCACGTATGGCATGGGCATCATGAGCGTCAAATCGGCGGATGAAGTGCGCGACCTCAACCGTAAAGCGCGCAACAAAATGTCGGTGATTAAAGAAGGCATGCAGGTGTCTGAAGTGATGATCCAGGAAGGCGTGTATACCTTTGAGAACATCAATGATGCCGTGGCCGAACCGGTGGTGTACATGATGGATCACTTTGTGATTGGTGGTTTTTACCGCGTGCACACCAGCCGCGGCATTGATGAAAACCTCAATGCGCCCGGCATGCATTTTGCCCCTCTCGCGTTTGAAAAACCCTGTACCCTGCCCGACTGTGCGGGCGCACCTGATGCGCCGCCAAACCGTTTCTATGCCTATGGCGTGGTCGCGCGCCTGGCACTGCTAGCCGCAGGCATGGAGCTGCAAGAAAACGACCCGTTGAATGATTAAACACCGCCGAGGCGCATAATGAAACTGCTGTTTATTCTGGATCCGCTGGCATCACTCAAAAGCTACAAAGACACCAGCCTCGCTATCATGCGCGCCGCCCAGGCACGTGGCCACGCAGTCTATGTGTGTGAACAGCACGACTGGCACCTGCAACGCGAAACCGTGCGAGTAGATGCCCAGTCTTTTGCCTTTGTTGAAGATGGCGGTTGGCAAACCGGTGACAAAACCACGCAAGCACCGCACAGCTTTGATGCCGTGCTCATGCGCAAAGACCCGCCGTTTGATAACGAATACCTCTACAGCACCTATTTACTCGAACTGGCGCAACAACAAGGCGCACGCATCCTCAACGATCCGGCTGCCATTCGTGGCTGGAACGAAAAATTATCGGTGACCCGTTTTGCGCAATTCACGCCACCGTTTATCGTCACCAGCAAACAGGAAAAAATACTGGCGTTTTTAGCCGAACATGAGGACATTATCGTCAAGCCTCTTGATGGCATGGGCGGCAGCGGCATTTTCCGCCTGCGCAAAGACGACCCCAATATCTACGCCATCCTCGAAACGCTGACCCAATTTGAAACGCAAACCATTATGGTGCAGCGTTATATTCCAGAGATTAGCAAAGGCGATAAACGCATCCTGATCATCAATGGCGAACCGCTCCCCTACGCACTCGCGCGCATCCCCAAAACCGGCGAGACCCGTGGCAACCTGGCCGCTGGCGGTAAAGGGGTTGCCCAAGCACTAAGCGCACGCGACCAGGAAATCGCTGAAACTGTAGGCAAAATACTCAAACAACACGGCCTGTTTTTAGTCGGGCTCGATGTGATTGGCGATTATTTAACCGAGGTGAATGTCACCAGCCCCACCGGCATGGTGGAAATTGCCGCGCAAACAGACTGTGACCCCGCCAAGGTGATGGTAGAAGCGCTGGAAAAACTCACGGCCTAGGGCGATAAAAACATAACCCTTACGCAAACTTGATTATCAAGTTTGATAATATGGCTGATGTCATTTAAAACATAAGTGATATCGTCAGTTGCAGTCGTAGGAGTGTCATCATGCGTGTGTTGGTGCTGGGTTCTGGAGTGATTGGTGTAACAAGTGCTTATTACCTGGCATTAAAAGGATTTGAAGTCACCGTCATCGACCGCCAGCCAGCGGTTGGCCTGGAAACCAGCTTTGCCAATGCAGGCCAAATCTCACCGGGCTATGCAGCGCCCTGGGCAGGCCCAGACGTTCCGCTCAAAGCCCTCAAATGGCTGTTTCAACGCCATGCCCCACTCTCGCTCAAACCCGATTTCAGCTTATGGCAACTGCAATGGATTGCGCAATTTCTAGGCAATTGCTCCACCGCGCGTTACGACCTCAACAAATCACACATGGTGCGCCTGGCAGAATACAGCCGCGACTGCCTGCGCACCTTGCGTACCAATACCGGCATCCAATATGAAGCGCGTAGCCGCGGTACGCTGCAAGTCTTCCGCACACCTAAACAACTGGCCGCTGAAGCTAAGGATATTGCCGTGCTCAGCCGCATGGGCGTGCCTTTTGAGCACCTGGACCCTACAGGCTGCACGCGCATTGAGCCTGCACTGGCGCACGTGCAAGACCAGCTATTGGGTGGGTTGTACCTGCCTGGCGACGAAACGGGCGATTGCCAGTTATTTACTACCCAGTTGGCGGCGAAGGCACAGGCGCTGGGCGTACAATTCATCCAAGGCGCCAGCATCCAGCGCCTAATCACGCAGCACAATCAATTGCAAGGCGTGGAAATACAAAGCCATGCTGGCGTTGAAACACTGAAAGCAGACCATTACGTGGTGGCACTCGGCAGCTATTCACGTCCACTCACGCAGTCACTAGGGCTGAGCTTGCCGGTATATCCAGTCAAAGGGTATTCACTGACCATCCCCATCACCAATAGCGATGCCGCACCGGTATCCACTGTCATGGATGAAACCTACAAAGTGGCCATTACACGCTTTGACCAACGCATCCGCGTCGGCGGTATGGCCGAGCTGTCGGGCTTTGATTTACGACTCAACCCGCGCCGCCGCGCAACGCTGGAAATGGTATTCAATGGATTATTCCCACATGCTGGCGATGTCTCGCAAGCCTTATTCTGGACCGGCTTGCGCCCCATGACGCCAGATGGCACGCCCATCATCGGCCAGGCAGACGCCCGCTACCCGAATGTATGGCTGAACACCGGGCACGGCACTTTAGGCTGGACCATGGCTTGCGGCTCAGGACAGGTTTTAGCTGACCTGATGACGCATGACAAACCTGCCATTGAGACCCAAGAATTAAGTAACAAACGCTACTCTTCTTAGCGCCTGCCTCCAAATCAAGCTGTGCCAAAATCCATCTTGATTATCCAGATCAATATACCTTTACCGATATTCCTGAACGAATATAGCGATGCTAGAATCCCCGCAGCGAATTGACCGCTATTCTTGCGTGTTCAGCGCATGAGTAAAACAAGAATAGAGCTCATCGACTAAAGACACCCTATTTATCACGAGAGGACAACCTTAGTGAACCACGTAAGAAATCGGGCAATATGCATTGCCACAGGCCAACAAGCGCCTTTTTCACGCGTTAAAAAAATCACAGCTGCAGTCAGCGCGGTGATGCTAGGTTTAAGCATCACACCCGCCTGGGCGGACGCAGAGACAGATGCCCGCATTGCTCAATTACAGCAGATGCTGGAAGCGCAACAACAGCAAATGCAAATGCTGGCGAACGAATTAAAAGCGTTAAAAGCCAGCGCCAGCAAACCAGCCGAACCGCCACATGCCATCGCGGCAGAAGAAAAACTGCAATTGCGTGAGCAACAATCAAAAATTGAGGCCATGGCAGATCAGTTAAAAACGCTGCAAGCAGCGCGCGGGCAGTCTACAGGTCAACCGGTATATGCCAACTTTAAAAACGGCTTGAGTTTTGAAGATGGCAGCGGTGCATGGAAGCTCGGCATTAACGGTCGCGTGCAAGCCGACTATCGCAGCTTTGCACCCGACATTGCCGCGCCTGATACATTCAATATCAGACGTGCACGTTTAGGGGCCAATGTCGCCCTGAAGGACTTTGCAGCCAGGTTAGAAGCAGAATACAGCGGCACCGCTAACAATGGCAGCGTGGGCTTAACGTATGCGCACGTCGACTATATCCACTTTAACGGTTTTAAATTGCGTGCTGGCCAGTTCAAGCCTTTTTATGGCCTTGAGCGGGCAATGAACGCCAACTTTACTGACTTTCAAGAACGTGGCTCTACTGACTATTTGTTAGGCCCTACCTTTGACCGAGGTGTGATGGTATTTGGCGAGCCGATCCCCGGTTTGTTTTATAACGCGTCATGGACCGATGGTAAAGGCGTCAATACGGCCACGGCTAACGGTGATGAAACCGATGCCAAATATGACAACAAAGACGCGTTACTACGCGTCGTTGGCAATATTGCACAATTCGCAAACTGGAAAGACAGCGTGGTGCACCTAGGCGGCTTTTATGCCAAAGGCCAACAAGAACCTGGCAGCATCACCACTCTCAATGTGCAGACCGAAGGTCGTGGTTATACAGTATTCTCCACGGATACGTTCACCAGAGCGATTGACCGTAGCCGCCAGGGTTATGAACTGGCGCTCGCACATGGACCACTCAAATTTCAAACCGAACATATCCAGGAGAAGTTTGATGGCAGTAATTTTGATCGCGACTTGACCGCATGGTATGCCAGCGTCAACTGGATAGTGACAGGTGAAACATTTGCCAGCACCTATAAAGACGGCATGTTTGGACGTTTGCGTCCCAAGCAGGACTTTGCCTGGGGTGGCGATGGCTGGGGCGCATTACAACTGGGCGCACGATACAGCAAATTTGATGGCAGTGACTTTGTGACCACGAATACCGCTGGCACTGGTCGCTTGGCTGCTGGCCGTTCGAATGAGTTTGACACCTGGACGATTGGTGCCAACTGGATTCTGACTCCTTATATACGCTTAGTCGCCAACTACGTGCATACGCACTTTGATACGCCCGTGACCGTCACAACCCCTGCAAGCAGCACCAATAAAAGCTACACGTTTGATCACGAAGATGCGATTACCATGCGCGCCCAGTTCGATTTTTAGTTCACTCTTTTAAATCATGCATACGCACCACACTCAGCGATAGTTTGCAGTGGTGCGTATCTTGGCAATCCTTTTTACAAAAATGTTCGTTTTACTGCAATGCCATCAGTTACATCAACACAAAGTCTTTAGGCTGTGGCGAGGGCGGTATATCACTCTCACGTAACGCTTCCTTGAGGTCAATTTCTATCATATCGGTCAAGGCATTGATCGGTAAGGCATTGGCACCCAGCGAAAACGGCTCCTCCAGCTCATTACCCAAGGCGTCGAGGCCAAACAGGGTATAGGCTGCCAGCGCGGTCACAAACGGCGTCGCCCAACCCAGGATATTGGCAAAACAAAACGGGAGCAAAAAACAAAAGGTATAAGCGGTTCTATGCAGTAATAGTGTGTAGCCAAACGGGATAGGTGTATTTTGTATGCGCTCGCAAGAGGCCTGTGCCAACGCCAGCCGCTGTAATAACTCATCCAGCATTTGAAACTGAATCACTTCAATTTTTCGGTCGCGCAAAGCCTCTACCAGCAACTGCTGCATGGCACGCAAAATGACTTCTGGCGGGTTGCGGCTGGTACGCACGGTCTGATAAAGTGCCTCTGGCAGCATGGCCTGTAGCTTGAATGATGAGCTGGCCGGGCGTAGCTGGATCAACAATGCGTGCGCATAGGCAATGCCATATTTCAATAGGCTTTGGCGCTGGCTGCTGATTGAGCCACGTGGCTCATCCAGCACCACACTCAAACGCCCCAGACTTCTGCAGGTCAGTACAAACTCCCCCCAGATTTTACGTGCCTCCCACCAGCGCTCATAACAGGCATTGTTTCTAAAAGCGAGAAAGATGGACAAGGTGATTCCCAGCAAGGCAAACGGCCCACCATCAAATTTAGGCAACCAGTCTGGCCTGAAGGTATACACCGACACCACCGCCGCAGACAAAGTCGCTACGAATACCAGCAGCGGCATGATTCTGAGCACGATCGAGCCTTTGATAATAAAAAACAGCTCAAACAAATGTGGTCTGGATCTGACGATCAAGGGAAGCCTCCTGCCTGGCGAACCATTGCGATAATGTTATACTCGATAGTCTGTAGTCTATCTGCCAGTGCCGCACCTGTATGTTTGAAAAAGACAGGGGAAACCACTGGTTAAGCATTTTTTGTCGTCTGCGCCGTGCATCATCGCTAATGGATTAACATCATGTTGAAATGGAAAGATATTCTCAAACTCGCCAGAGAAGGCAACCTGGCGCCCGATCACAAATTACAAAAATCCATACGCGCCTGGCGCGAAATTCTGGATGATGAAGTATTTGCGATTACCCGCCTGAGTGCGACCGAGCGGCCGTTTTCTTCTGAAATGTGTGTCGCTTTTACGCCGGGGCGCTACGCCTGTACCTGCTGTGAGCAAGTGCTGTTTGATTCAGGGCAGAAATTTGAATCCGCTTCTGGCTGGCCCTCATTTGACCAACCGTTGGCCAGCAATGCGATTGCCTACTTTGCTGATGAAAGCCATGGCATGCAGCGCGTTGAAGTAAAGTGTAATGTGTGTGACGCGCATCTGGGGCATGTGTTTCCAGATGGCAAAACCGAAAGTGGCTTGCGTTATTGCATTAACGGTAAAGCCATTACGTTTGTCGCCAATTAAACCACAAAAAAATGCGCGGCCTGACACCCCGGCCGCGCAGGACTCACTTTAAGATTAATGGGCTAAACGTCTGCCGAAACTCACGGCATAAGCAGTTGGCCGTGCCAGCAAGATAGGATCCTGGCTAGGCGCAATACCGTCTGTCAGTTGCAGCGGGTTAAACATAATCGGTTTTTCTGCCGCTTTGCTATCTGCCACCGCTTTATTCAAGGTGAGCGTACCCAGCTCTACCGTTTTACGGCTGTCTGGCCATACCACCGTCGCATTGTTCACCTCATCCCCCGGCTCAGCCAGTTGCAGCAATATTTTGTACTGCACGCCTTTGGCCTGCACACGCTCAACAATGTCTGTCATCAGGTAGTCGGGGGCCGCTTTATCAGCGACTTCCTGACTTAAATATTGTGCACCAGCCACCGGCACAATCTGATAGCGGCCATACACTGCCTTGCCTGCCGCATTGGTAAACTGAAATGCATTCACCCCAAAAAATGGCTGTGTGGCAAAACTCACCGGCGCTGGTTTCGGGGTGGTGACAAATTTAAGCGCTGCCGGATGTGATCCTAAAAACTGCTCCACCGGGCTAGGTTTAGCCGTGCTGCCTTGTGAATCACGTACCGCATTGAGCAAACCCAAAAAGTCCTCAGGCGTGGCGGCCGGAAAGCCATTCACAGAAATACTCACAATGTCTGTCCCCGTGCCATCTGGCAATTGAAAGCGGATGGCGATGCCTTTAGGGAAAGCATTGCCATTCGCATCGGGGATATTAGGCACGCCCGTGGCATTAGAAAAACGCACCAGTACTGGCGACGCTTTCTGGAAATGCGCGGCCTGGCTAATCCCAGCTGCCTGCGCAGTCGGTGCAAATGTGCCCTCCACCATCACACCCTTGGCATGGTTGGCGCGATAACCCGCATGCGGCCCACCAGACAAGGTCGTTAACGTATCCACCAGCTGTTCGGTCACCGGTTTATCATCCGCCAGAGCTGGATGGGCTGCGGTGAGTGACGCGGCAAATAACAGACTGACAACGGCGCTTAATTTCATCTTCATTCCCTTCGGTTAAAAAATGTTCCCATTAAAAAATAATTTCTAGGTTGATAACGCAAAATTAAATCGTGCACTACTTAAATGTCAAAAAAAATGAAACCCCTGTTTTTAGGCCCTGAGGCTCAGGCAACGTGCTGAATCAAATGATTGCGCAGGCTATTGAGGCGCTCACGTAACGCACCCAGCTCCTCCAGTGAACAGCCCATGGCACACAGCATGTCATCCATAATGCCTGCCGCTTGCTGGCGCAATTGCCGCCCTGACTCAGTCAGGCAAATAATCACCTGGCGCTCATCCTGGCTAGAGCGCACACGCTGCACCAGTTCCGCCACTTCCAGCCGCTTTAACAAAGGCGTTAAGGTGGCTGAGTCGAGAAACAGCTGCTCACCAATATCACTGACGGTGCGCTGATCGCCTTCCCACAATACCAGCATGACCAGGTACTGTGAATAAGTGAGATCCAGCTTTTTTAACAATGGCCGGTAAACCTTGTTAATCGCCAGCGACAGCGAATATACCGAAAAGCATAATTGCTCTTGTAATACCGGTGTTTTATTTTTTACTGGCTCATTCATATGTTTCTATTATAAATAGCACACTATTTAATAGCAATAGATTTAAAACTTATTTATGAAAATAATTAATCACATAGTGAACAATAAAATTGGCTTTTTTATGCATTCTGATCTGGCTCATATCAATCTCCTGTGGATATAGGTCACCATCATAAGCCGATATTTAGTGAAATAAAGTTGAATGTTTTTATGAGGCTGATTAATAAAATTGATGCATAGGAAAACGGACTGATAGCAAAACAAAAGCCCCACGTTAAAGTAGGGCTTGTGTATGCGCAAAAGGGTATCTAGCCGAGATTATCCAGCTTGAAAGGATCTTGTGTCTGCGGGTCGATATCCAGCGGATTAATCTCGTAGGACAGGTCGTCGCCAATATCAATGTCGATCTCGTTTTGACCTTCCCAGCGCTCCAGCCAGATAGAAAAATCTTTTTCCGGCATAGGCTTGCCAATAAAGTAGCCCTGACCTTCGTTGCAGCCCAATCGGGCCAACTGGTTCAGCACAACTTCATTTTCTATGCCCTCTGCCACCACGATCAGGCCCATATTGTGCGCCAGGTCTATGGTCGACTTCACAATGCTGGCGTCGCTGCTATTTTTGTCCATAAACATGACAAATGAGCGGTCAATTTTAAGCTCTTGCACAGGCAACTGGCGCAAATAAGCCAGCGATGAGTAGCCAGTCCCAAAGTCATCAATCGACAGATGCAGCCCCATCGCAGCCAGTTTTTTCACTACCACCTCAGCACGCTCCGGGTCCTGCATCAAACTGCCTTCGGTGATTTCCAGCTTCAATGCTTTGGCATCCAGACCATGTGAGGACAATAAATGGCCAATCTGTTCTGGTAACTCCATATTATTGAGGTCACGCGTGGAGAGATTCACCGCCAGCGTGATGTGCAAACCCTGTTTTTTAAAGCCAGCCAAGACCTGGCAGGCACGCAACAGCATCCAGTTGGTGATATCACTAATCACCCCGGTTTGCTCGGCAAACGGAATAAACTGATCCGGGAAAATCATGCCTTTTTCAGGATGCACCCACCGGATAAGTGCCTCGCCGCCTAGCGCGCGGCGCGTTGCCACATCAATTTTTGGCTGGATATACAACAACAACTGATCATGCTGGATAGCTTCCTTCAAATCCGAAATCAGGGTCAGTGTTTCTGACTGGTCAATTTCCAGCGCTGTGTTATAAACAATCCAGGGCGATTTTTTGGCTCTGGATTCCTGCAAAGCCGTTTCCGCATGGTTCAGCAATGACTCTTCGTCCAGCCCATGATCCGGATACAACGCAATACCGATGCCAGTACGCACATCTATCGCCTGGCCTTGCACGCTGACCGGCCGCTCAAACATCTGCTGAATCTTGTCGGCATAACGCGTGGCCTTGGCCTGGTCTGTTTGCTGCAATAACACGGCAAATTCATCTGCATCCAGGCGCGCGACCATATCCTGCGCACCAAGGACATTTTGCTTTAACACCTGGCCGACATGGCGCAGCAAGTCGTCGCCAAAGTCCCGGCCCAGCGTTTTATTAATCGGCTTGAAACGATGGATATTAATCACCATCACACTCAGCTTCTGCTGGCTGTCAGCATGTGACATGATGGCCTGATGCACACCCTGACTAAAAGCCAGGCGGTTAGACAAGCCAGTCAGCTCATCGTTAAACGCCAGCCGCTGTATACGCAGGGAACGTTGCAGCACAGCCTCACGCATGCTGTTCAGGGCTTTGGCAAGCAGACTGATTTCATCGCGGCTATTCACCTGAATTTCTTTTTCATAGTCACCCATAGCGATGTTGTCAGCGTCCCTCACCAGTGCCGCAATTGGCTCTGTCGTTTTGCGTGAGACATACCAAATCAGCGCGGCAAAGATCAGCACGCCTATTAAGGTCAGCAACAACATCACTTTAAACAGCGTGTTCAGGTCCTGTGTAAAGGGTTCGACCGAACCTTGCAGCACCACCAGCAAGGCTTCATCACGGGTTTCATGCAAGGAGCGGATTCTTAAATGAAAAGATTGACCACCGAGATTAACGCGATGCAATGACAACTTCTGGCGGTAGACGTCTGCCACCGTGCGAACCAGCAAGTTTGAGAGATCAGCCCCAGTGGTACCACTCACCAGTTGCCAGTGACTCTGCGGGGTGTTCTGCACAAAAGCGACATCAAGGTGTGTCAACTGCTTGATCTGACTCGCTAAACGCCCGTCCACCGCAAAGCCCATCACAATCCAGCCAATTACATCGGGCGCTTTTACCGGCACGGTGATCAGTTGATACGGCTTACCATCGACAATATCAAACTTGAGTGTACCGCTTTGATTTTGGAGAATTGCCTGCCTGGCATCTTCTTTGGCATTGGCACCAAACAAAGCATGCTCATTATCGGTCGTGCCGATCACCATATTTTCGTCGCGGCTGATGTAATAGGCTATATGCGCACGAATACGCCCCTGATAGCTCTCGAGGGCGGACTCAATGGTCTCGGCATCGTTCGTTGCCACCGCCTCTCTGAAGGCGAAATCGGCGGCCAGCACCTGCGTGGCCTGCTTGAGACTCTGTGTATTGTGCTGCAGCAAGTTGACAAATACACGCTCACCGACATCCATCTGCTCTTCAGCCAGTTGATTCGCATGTTTATCCAGGGCGTACTTGAGCGGAATCAGCCCGGCTAATTGAATCACCACCACCACTGTCAAAAAAGTAAAGGCAATGCGTGAGCGTATATGTTTGAACTGGATCATGCAGGGAAACTTTACGGGAGCGCGATTTTAATCTCGGCCGACCCTTCTATTTTCAGTTTTTGTTCTGTCGCGGGCTTGGTTTGACCCGGCAGCCAGGCTTGATAGCTATATTGACCATCGTTTAATTTGAGCACCGCTTTGCCATTGTCATCAGTTTTGGCAAAAAAAGGCGTATCTACAATATAGATGTACCCTACCATAGAATCATGAATGTTGCACCCCAGCGTCACAACACCGGCCTGGTCAAACAGCACAGGATCTGTCGGGACACCTGAATACAGTTTTAACTCAAATTTTTTGGCGGGCGAAAAGGAATACACATGGTGCCTGACAGAATCTTCGTTCGGAAAGTTGATTCTGGTCCCGGTTTGCACAATCGTGACCTTGGGATTAAACATCTTGTTTTTCTGCACAATTTTACCGCCTGCACCAGCAGGCAAGGCACTTGTCTTGCCATCATAAAAGGCAACAACAGCTTCAGCTACCGGCTTGCCAGCCGCATCAGTGATGATTGCAGTGACTTCAGCGGCGTCACTGCCGCGACTTAGGCACAGTACTGCCAGCATGATTAGAAGTTGCTTCATATGATCTCTTAATTAGTCACCACATCACGTTTCATTGGCGCGAGTATGCGCAGCAATTCATTTTTTTCTCTGGTACCTACCCCATTGCTATCCATGCGCTCACGCATCACGTCTACCATGCGTTCAAACTCCGCTGTGGTGATTTGGGCATCAGCATGTGATTTTTGCATGGTCTCGCCCTCATACACGCAATCGCCGCCGGTTTTCACACACAAAAAATTTGTCAGACTTTCTTTTAGCGTTTTCATTTTCACGCCGTCGAACGAGCGGCTGGTTTGCAGATCCTTGCTGACGATATCCAGCGTCTGGTTAGAAATTCTGCTGAGCATAGGCAAGCCACCAATACGCTGATACAGGCTGGCCTCAGCTTTGGGTGGCGTCACACACCCCGCAACAGTACACATACAGACTATCATCATCACAAAAAAACGCATTCCATTTTCTCCACACTTTGGGCCAATACTCACATCTTAACGCGCACGCAGGTAGCCCCAGGCGACAATAAACACCGCTTTATCGACGTTGTTCCAACAATTACATTTATCGCAATAATTACATAATGCGATAATCAAAATCAAGGAGCTCAGCCCGATGTATACACCTAATTTGTTTTTGACCAGGCTCATGCAAGCCGTTGCACTGATTTGTGCGACAGCACTCCCCGCCCATGCCGGTGACCGGCTACTAGCCACTGGCGGCGTCACGCAAATTGAAGGTGCCGCAGGCGGTGGCCTGATGCCATGGGCGGTGATCAGCGGCTATGGCACCGACAAGCAAATCGGCGGCTCATTGTTTTACACCCATGCTGAAACCCGTGGCGACTTCAAGCTTGACACCACAGGCGTTGCACTGGGGTTTTTCAACCGCGTGGAAGTGAGCGCCAGCCAGGCCCGCTTTGGCCTGAGTGACACCGTGCCTGGCGAGCAGATTCGCCTGAATACGCTAGGCGTAAAAGTGCGGGTATTGGGGGATGCTATTTACGAGCAGGATAGCTGGTTGCCGCAAATATCAGTCGGTGCCCAGTATAAATATAACGAAGACTTTAATTTTGTACCCAAATTGCTGGGGGCAAAAGACCGCAGCGGTGTTGATTATTATGTCGCGGCCAGCAAGCTGTTCTTGGGTGCCATTAATGGTTATAACCTGTTACTCAATGCTAACCTGCACGCCACCAAGGCCAACCAGTTTGGCCTGCTCGGTTTTGGCGGTGACAAGCATGACAATTACCGCATCTATCCGGCGGTGTCTGCCGCTGTCATGCTCTCGGACAACTGGCTGATTGGTAGCGAGATACGCTATAAACCGGATAATTTGTCTGTTTATCAGGAAAACAGCGCGCAGGATATTTTTATGACCTGGTTTCCACACCGCAATGTGTCCATCACCGGGGCGTATATTGATTTGGGCAGAATTGCCAACAAAGACAACCAGACCGGCTGGTATGTGTCTGGCCAGATCAATTACTAACCTGAATTACTAAGTTTGGTTAGGTTAGCGTAATGCCGTCAGGCCACAGTCAGCCTGCAACTTTTTATCCAGTTGCTTGAATTCAGCACCATTGCCAGTGGCAAACGCATAGGGATTAGTGGACAGATAACGGTTGTATCTGACTTGGCGCGCGGTGTATTTTTCTGCCAGGCCATCGGCGTAACATTCACAGGCAGCAGGCTGTTTTACACTCAGCGCCTGCTGGCAATCCGCGACGAGCATTTGTTTATCGACACCTGTCCACGGCTGGTCATGGCGTTGACCATTCGACCGCGCTTGCGTCAGCATGGCGTACATCAACTCAACACTGGCGCGCAATTTGCCCAACGCTGACGTTTGCAAAGTGTCCTGATGTTTCACTTGCAAGCTGCCAGCATCGACCGCAAAATCGGCTTCCAACACAGCTTGCTCAGGAATCTGGTAGCCCTGTGCGGCGAGCATGATTTGCTTGGCAGGCTCTGCCTGCAATAGCGCTTGTGCTTCGGCAATATCGGCCGCAGGTAAACGCAATTGCCAATGTGCCTGGCACGTGCCTGCCGAACCTGCCATCATTTGGCCTTGAATCAGCTGGTCATTCACAGCATCGGCAAAGGCTGGCGGAATGCGCTGCAGCATGTACTGCATTTCTTTGTCAGCCAACCCATTCAGCGCCTGCGCATCCAGGCAAGCCAGCACAGACTGGCTAAACAACAGCAATCCTAATGTGGTCACGCAGTGTGCAATAGTTGGCATGGTTTGTGGCCTTGTGAATGATCTGTGCATTGGAGATTGCGTGACCAAAAAAGGTTTTGTAGCATATGCTTTAAATGAAAACGGGCGCCTGAGCGCCCGTTCATGCCATTAAGAACAAATTATTTGTTCATAACGTACATAGTTACTTCGAAGCCGAAACGCATTTCGGTAGCAGCTGGTTTAGTCCACATAGTCATTCTCCTTGATCTTAAATTCGTGTTAGCGATTGCTATCAACGTGTGACCATATTAAAACTGCCCGCCACAATTGTCGTGATTAAACTACGCAACATGCATTCATGATTTTCATGAGTGTGGCCTGATATAAACTTTAAGCAAAGCGGGATTTGATATAGCGCAACAGCTTGCGTACGCCTTTGCGGCCGATGGTTTTCTTCAGTGAAACTTTGAAATCGTATAGATAAAACGGCCACAAGAACTGCCAGCTCAGGCGACGCCCGGTCATACCAAGATACATTTGCAGGAATTGTTTGCGGCCGTCCCAGTGCAGCTTATGTAGCGCCCGCGTTAAGTCTGCCAGGCGTTGCTTGATCATGATGGCGGTCGCACTTGCATGCAGGCGTGCGGTATCAATTAGCACAAAGTGTAATGCGCCATCGCTCTGCCGCTGTACCAAGATATTCCCGCCAGAAAAGTCGCGGAAATAAATCCCAGAACTATGCATATGTAAGCAAAAACGGGCGAACGCATGATACAAGGTCTCTGCAGCAACGCCTTCAAAATGACTGTCGCCGTTTTTAAATGCCAGAAAAGCTTTTGAAATGGCAAACTCATGCGGCACATAGGCTGAAATAAAAAAATTCCGTTTCAAGGTCGAGTCATTAGCATGCTCAAAGTAAGCCAGTGGCATCGCAGTCCCCACACCACGCCGTAACAACTCCATTGCGCCATTCCAGCTACGCTTGGCCTTGCTGGGTTTATATCTATCCAGCAAGGTTTTGTGCCAATACATGCGCACCGGTTTTTTAACGGTGACCTGTTGCGTGGCATCGCGCGGATCGGGCAGTGACCAGATGGCGTTTCTCGCATGGCGCAAAGCGTTTTCCTTGGCTGGCGGCAGCAAGGTTTCTGGGTGCCAGGCCTGCCACAACTGTTGCGCCTGCTCAGCATTCGCCGCCAAAATCATGCCGCGCCAATCGCCCTCTTCTATCGGAAAATACTGCTGACCAGCGATATGCGCGTGAATCACTGTACCACTCAACACAGGCCGTGGCGTGCGCAAGACAATCTGTTCAGCTTGTGGCCAAACCAGGTATAACGGCGACTCAGTGAGCATTTGCTTACCCTGCGCCGGTTCACCATCGCGGTTAAATAGTTGCGCTTGCTGCAAACTGTGCGGTGAGTAAATCTGGTCTAACAACGCGCATTGGCCATTCACGGTCCAGGCAATATGCACGGTCTGCCCATGCTGTTGCAATCGGTGCATTTCAAGGCCATTGCCAGTGCTGACTGGCGCAATATACTGTGCGCCATTGAGCCAATGGCTGACCATTTTAAAGGCGGCAAAACTCGGGTTCTGCTGGTAATCAGCCACCACGCCATCGGCTGACTTGTAATAAGCCACGCGCTCCAGCGCTGGATAATCGGCATCTTTCAAGCCATCATCAATCAAGCCTTCGCGGTGACAGACAAATGCCCCCCAATTGGCATGCCGTAACGCGCCTGCCGCAGCGAGCAAGGTGAAATAACGCGTGACATAATCGGCTTGTTTCTGCGCACCATCCGGGAAACGGCGCTTGATACGAAAAATCGCCCAGAATGAGACTGGAGAAACCAGTGTTGGCACGCCTAGATCGTCACCAATTTTTTGTAGTAGTTTGGCTTTTTTAATCAGGTTGAACTTAAGGATGCGCGTCCATTTGTGTTTAAAAATCCTGAAGTCAGCCAACTCAGGCTCAACCACCCGTTCCACAAACAAATTATTGCTATGCACATCTGGCAGGCGGCGGTCCTGACCCAGTGTTTTCAGCAAGCTGATATTGTATAGAGGCTCAAAGTCCTGAATATTGGGACCAACCACGACCACTTGATGCGCCCTGGCCAGGTCATAAGCAATTTGCCAGGCCAGCATAAAGCCCGGCATATCGTAACCCGCCCATTTCTTGCGATTGACGGTATTACCAATTTCCAGCGCCGCAATACTGCCCGCATACGCTTGGCATAGTTCGCTGACAAACCGTTTCCAGTCTGCCTGCACCTGGCTGTCACGCATATTTCTGGCCGCCTCAAAAGGCTGCACGGCGTGCAAGGTCACAGACAGCCCAGCTTCCAGCAATCGCCTTAAAAAACGCTCCTGGAACGGCCTAGCTTCGTCATCGCTGATATCCAGACGCACACGCTTCACGCCCAATGCCTGCAATTGCGCTAGCACATAGTCATCGGTGGCTGGCTCTGCATTGCTGGCCACACAGAGCCCGATAAAGTCATCAGGGATAGTATGGCTGATTGCGGGCAAATGACTGTTCTTCAGCCATAAACCACCCGTAGCGATATATTTCAGGCCATCAACAATGACCTGGCGCGTGAGCATGGAAGGTTGTGTCTTCTTCAAAACGATCTCTACTCCGGCAAGCGATAACGCTGCTCTTTATACAACAGCGCAGGCAACAGGCTATTCGCCAATGCCCGCTCAGCTAACGCAGCGCCATCAGCAGGTGCAGCCGTATTTTGCAATTGCTTGCTGGCAGGATCGTAACGCCCGAATGCAGCGGGTTTGCCTTCGCGCAGCACCACGACCTCATTCTCAACCACCGTTGCGCCCATTTGCTGCATCCAGCCAAAATTGTAGTTGTACTGCATCATGGCGCGACCACGGTAGTCAGCACTCACATTCGACAAATCATGCCCGGTCATTGGGTGTTGGGCCTCTATACCCATTAATGACAACATCGTCACCGGCAAATCAATCTGGCTGGCAATCGCATCCACCGTTTTGGGCTGTACCGCCCCTCCCAGAATCAGGGCCGGGATATGGAAGTGCTCAATCGGCACCAGTGAATCGCCACGCACGCGGATATCGTGGTCAGCCACCACCAGAAACACCGTATCGTTCCAGTAAGGGCTGGCCTTGGCTTTTTTAAAGAACTCGCCTATCGCGTAATCAGCGTATTTAACCGCATTGTTATCCGTGGCTTTGGGCTGTTCATAAAGCTCTATACGACCATCTGGAAATTCAAATGGTGCGTGGTTGGAAGAACTGAATGCCAGGGTAAAAAAGGGTTTGCCGCTGGCATGATGCGCCATGAGCTGCTCGTGGGTTTTATTCAGCAAGTCCTCATCTGACGCGCCCCAGCTAGCGACAAATGCCGGGTTCTTGAAGTCCGGCTGGTCAGTGATTTGCTGGAAACCATTGCCCATAAAGAAACTGCGCATATTGTCAAAATGCGATTCACCACCATAGATGAACTCGGTTAAATAGCCTTGTTTAGACAGTAAAGCGGCCAAGGTGAAAAAGTTCTTCTGGCTTAAATCCAGTTTCACCGTGCTATCCGATGGCGTCGGTTGGAAACCAGTCACCACTGCCTCAATGCCGCGCACAGAGCGGGTACCAGTCGCATATAAATGCGTGAACCAGATCCCCTCATTTTTCAGTGTTTCCAGGTTGGGTGTGACAGGCTTGCCGCCCAATGACTCAACAAAACCAGCACCCAGGCTTTCTTGCAGCAAAATCACCAGGTTCAGCGGCTTGTCTCGCTTGATGGAGGGCACTAACGTGGTCAAGGTAGGAATATCTGCCTCTTGCGCACCCGTGATCGCCAGCACTTTTTCACGAGGCAATTTGCCATAAATTTCGCTGGACTTTGCTTCATGCTGCAGACTATAAGCAGCATAAAACACGGAATAAGTAGAATTTAATACCAGACTGTTGACCATGCTATCTTGCGTAATCGCGAACAATGCCGGATTGGCGGGTCGATGTGTCAGCGTTGAGCGTATCCCTAACACCGTTAACACCAGTATCAATGGCCACACCAGCCAAACCGCCGGGCTTGCCCACTTGGCCTCAGCCTGACGCCAGGGTTTAAGCAGTTTAGCAACCGCAGCAAAAGCCACGAGGGTCATGACCAGACCAAACACCAACTCGGTCTTAAAACCTTGCCACAACATGCCAAACACTTCGTGTGGATATTTAAGGTATTCGACAAAAATACGGTTAGGCCGCACATCATATTCGAGAATAAAGCCAGGCGTGGCCGCTTCCAGAAACACCAGAAACACCAGTGATAACAATACCCACCAGTAAGTGAAGCCACGCCAAACCTTGAATAATTTCCGCGTCGCCAATATGGGTGACAGCAAAACGGGAATAATGGCCAGCAAACCAAGCTGGATAATATCCACGCGCACACCTTGCAGCAGAATCTGGCATAACTCGCCCGTGGCTTGTACGCGTTCCCATTTCCAGGTCACCAGGCCCAGGCGAGTGAGAGAAAGCAACACCAACCCACTGATAAACATGACGATGAGCGGTGCATAAGGGCCAAACCAATGACCAATGGCCCATAATTTTGAAGTGGAACGTGGCTTGCCGAAGTAACTTGATTGCATGGTTGCTTAATCAGATTGATTCAAGCGTGTGATTATAACGGGTTATTCACGATTGTTCGCGCAGGGCCAACGCTACTCAGGCAAAACAGACTTTTTGCGCAGGTCGAGGTACACCACGGACAGCAAGCCTACCGGAATCACAAACCCGACCAGCAGCGGTACCAAGTCAACCAGCATATCGACAATACCGGTCTGGCTGGTCAATAAACTCCATGCCTTTGCCAGCAGCGGAATCACTGTAAACAATAAAGTGGGGATTAAAAACCAGATCGTACTGGTCGCCCCGCGCTTCGCCAAGCGTGCGCAAACATAAGACACCACGGCGACAATCACCGCCGCGCCTGCACCCCACACCGCGCCGGCCAGAATGGTGATCCAGGTGCCGACCTGGTAAAGCAATAAACAAATAATCGCGGTCAGAATCAGTTTCCGTTGGCTAGCCAATGACATAAAGCGCTTCTTTTTATTGAGTTAAAGCTAAGACAGGTTTTCATTATAAAAGTGCAGGCGATGCCATGGCATCGCAGCAAAATGGGATTGCCCAAGCAATCCCATTATACCCGCCACCTTAATTGGTCGTCGCTGGCGGTGCTGCTTCATATTCAGTCGGTTGCACAGGATTTCCGTGCGTCGTCCCGGCTTTTTCGTCTTTATTCCTCAGCACTTTGTTTTTGTGCCTTTTCATGGGTCGATCGGCCGAGCCCTTGTCCGTGCGTTGGACCTGGTCTTTAACCTGAGGGCTCTCCGAATTGCCCAAATTGCTAGCATCATTAGGCACTCCATCTTGACTGCTACCAATAGACCCTTTGTCTGTCCGGCTTTGCTGCCTGTCGACTTGCGGGCTTTTAGACGTCCCTAATGTTGCGCCATCATCTTTGCTTTCAGCCGCATAAGACGACGTGGTTGAAATCACAGAAACCAATAATGCAATCAGTAATTTATTCATGTTTTGTCCTTAAATAAAAAATGTGGTTTGGCATTTTTATTTAAAAGGGAATCATGATGTCTGCTTATCCGTGCCTTGCTTATTTTGCTGTAGGAAGAGCGCGCCTTAACAAGTGCCTCAGTCCTTTCAGCAATACCCAGGCGAGACCAATCACACTGATTAAAAACAGAATCGCCGGTATCGGTAATACCGCAGGCGTCTCTGGCTTGCGCGCCAATCCCTCTTTTAACGGCTCAGGCAATGGATTTGGCGTGACCGGGATAATTTGCCACTGGTTTCTGTCTGCCGGAGCTTGTTGCAAGTATTGCGCAAAGCTATACACAGGTGCCAACCCATATACCCGGCTGGATGGGATCTGTGGGATGCGTACAAAATAAATGGCTTCCAGCTGCTCTGGCATTGCTTGCATAGCAACAGAGGTCAATGTTGACTGATTGCCTGTTTGGGCGATTTTAAGCAAATCGTTGCCTATCGCATTAAACGCCACGGCTGGAAACAGCCTGGTCATTTCGGTATTCAGGTAATCATAAATAGCGCGGCCTTTTTGCAAGCTGCGCTCCGTCGCTGCCACATACCAGTAAGCTGCACTGGCTTTGAGCAGGCTTTCTACACCACGTTTTGGCACTTGCCAGCCCAACTGACGCAGGGTGTCTATGCTGATGCCAGCGCAGTTTTCCAGCGCATGGTCATAGACAAAGTCATTGCGGTAAAAATGCTGGAATACCCTGTTATTCAGCGCTTGTACCTGCTTGGGAATCTCAGGCTGACTAAATACCGCCACCAGCATATACGAAGGACGATAAAAGGATTGCCCGCTATTGAGATCGCCCATGTATTTATCAAACGGCGTCACCCCGGCAATAATGCCTTTTTCACTGTTGCTGGCAAGGTTGTAATAGTTATTCACCAGCCACGTATCATAAGCACCGTCAGCCCCCACCCTGCCGGTTGCCAAGGCAAAATGCCCGCCATGCGCTTCGTCGTCACCTCCTTGCGCACCATTCAGCAGAATCCCCAGTGCCGCTTTGCCGGACGATTTTTGCGCGACGCCAGGCGATTTTTCCCATATCAAACGGCTTTGGTAAGGACTCCGTGCACCGCCATTGGCAAACTGCACCAGAGATTGCAGGCTTTCACCTGCTTGCAACGGCTGTGTGTCGGCTGTGAGGTCGAGTTTAAATGCTTGCGGCCAGACCGTACGCGCCACCAGCGTTTGCTCCTCCAGCTCACCACGGATGGCTAGTGGGCCCTGGTTGAAAAAATGGCTGGTGCTAGCGTTCCAATACGAGCGATTGCTGGCGATCTTGGGCGCCAATTTAAATCCAAATCGATCCCCTTCTGCGCTTGTGACCGTCGTTGCTTCAGCATTCAAGGTCAACCCTGACCAGTGCTGACTGGCCCCCGTCCACACTAAAGCAGGTAAGGCCTCAGGAGTTAATCCTTGCGTATCGTCAACGCCACGCTTAGTGGCGTCAAAATGGGTCATCAATGCATTGCTGTGCGGCAAGGCAAAGGTTTCATGACGAAAATACCATAATGCTTGCGGCAATGCCTGGCATGACGGGCAAACACCATTGACCGTTTGGAATTGGTTTTGTGCATATAAGCCCAGCTGACTGCTTCCAGGCTCGCTACAGGCAAACGACGAAATCAGGCCTAAGCCCACACCCATCATGCGACGCATGCTTAGCCTTTCAACCCACGCAGGTAATCGCGCACGCTGTGCCAATATTCCGGTTGGCGAAAACACAGATAAATAGCCACCAGCACATTGACCGCCGCTGTGATGGCAAACAATTGTGGAATGCTGACGCCCATGCCAAACAGCAACACCGAAAATCCGGCCGAGAGCACCATAAACAAGGCATTCATAATATTGTTAGCAGCGATCACGCGTGACTGATACCCCGCCTCGGCGCGGCTTTGCAGCAACACATACAGCGGCACGATATACAGGCCGCCGCTCACGCCGAGCAAGCCCACATCGAGCAACATGCGCCAATAATCCAGGCCACCTAATGTACGCAACGTGAGTGCTGGATTCGCTAACAGCTGTTGCTGAATACTGCCGGTAGTGCTGGCAAAATCCCAAGCGAATAAGGACATCCCTGCCGCCCCCAGCATGACTAGGCCCAGCTCTTGTTTGCCCTTGGACAACTTTTCACACCAGACCGAACCGACACCGACGCCGACCGAAAAAATCGACAGCAGGCTGATAAAGTCACGCTCACTGCCTTGCAACACATTTTTTGCCAGATTAGGGAATTGCGCCAGCAAAGTCGCCCCAAAAAACCAGAACCACGAAATGGCCACAATCGCTACCCACAAAGTTTGCTGCGCCCAGAACGTGCGCACATTCTTGATCGTTTCGGTGATCGGGTTCCAGTTAATGTTGATGTCAGGCACAGGCGCCGGTGACAACGGAATACCGCGGCTCAGGTGATAGCCGGAGACAGCGACCAGCAATACACTCAAACTGGTAAACAAGGCATGTTGCTCTAAACTACCCAACCAGGCGCCCAGCACCTGCCCTAGCAAAATAGCCACAAAGCTGCCCATTTCAACCAGGCCGTTACCCGCCGTGAGTTCGTTAGGCTGTAAATGCTGTGGCAAATAAGAGTACTTTACCGGCCCAAACAGGGTGGAATGCACTCCCATTAAAAACAAGGCCAGCGCTAGCATGACCAAGCTGCGGCTTAAAAAACCGATGCTGGCAAACAGCATGATGCAAATCTCAAGCACCTTCACCAGCCGGATAATCTGTGATTTTTCGTATTTATCTGCCAATTGCCCAGCCGAGGCCGAAAACAGGAAAAACGGCAAAATAAACAGGCCAGGTAGCAAGGTCGCTAATGTTGCCCCATCCAGGGTCGTCAGGCTGGCGGTGTTAAAGGCTACTTGCGTAATCAATGCGGTTTTAAACACATTGTCATTAAAAGCGCCTAATCCTTGTGTCCAGAAGAAGGGCGCAAACCGTTGCTGGCGTAATAAGATGAATGGGTTACTCATGCTGCTTGCTCCGCCATCTGCTTCAATGTCACATAATCTGTTTTACCCGTGCCCAGCACCGGGATTTGCGCCACCACAATAATTTTGCGGGCGATGGCAATTTCGGGCGCCCCCATACTTTTAGCCACAATCTGCAAGTCTTCACGCTTGAGTTTGGCATCGGTGGTAAATAGCACGATGCTTTCACCGCGGCTGGCATCTGCGATCGTGGTAGCGGCATGTTGTTGTTCGGGGGCTGCAGTAGTCGCCATTTTCTCCACCACTTCTAGCGAGACCATCTCACCAGCCACTTTGGCAAAACGTTTAACGCGGCCTTTGATATGAATAAACCCTTCACTATCTATTTCAACCACATCGCCCGTGTCATACCAGCCATCTTGCGGCGCAACCAACACACCGGGGTTGTCATACAGGTAATAGCCCTGCATGATGTTATCGCCCTTCACCAATAAGCGGCCGCCCTTTTCTATGCCTGGCACTGGTTCCAGTTTGTGTTCAATGCCGGGGAACAACTGGCCTACCGTGCCATTACGGTTAGCCATCGGCGTGTTGGCCGCGACCACGGGCGCACACTCGGTGGTGCCATAGCCTTCTAAAATGCGGATGCCAAATTTTTCGTGGTAAATCTTGCGCACCTCTTCATTGAGTTTTTCAGCGCCGGCAAACACCACGCGCAATTTATAAAAGTCGTACGGGTGCGCATATTTGGCGTAGTTGCCCAGAAACGTGCTGGTGGAAAAAAATACCGTGCAGCCTTTGTCGTAAATCACTTCCGGGATCAACTTGTATTGCAACGGTGAGGGGAACAGCAGCATGGGGATACCGTTTAACAATGGCAGCAACGCGCCGGTAAACCCAAAGGCGTGAAACAGCGGCAAGGCCATCATGAATTTATCCGCCGGGCTAAAATCCAGTGTTGCCAGAATCTGGTGCGTATTGGCCAAGATGGCTTTATGGCTGTGCACCACCCCTTTGGGCTTGCCCTCTGAACCTGAGGTAAACAACACCACCGCTGTCTCTTCGGCAGTGACCGGCTCCATGGCCGCGCGCGGATAATGTAAGGCATAGCCCATGAGCCAGGCACGGTCTAGCATGCCAAATTGGCTACGCAAGTCTTCGAGGTAAACAATATTCAAATCGCTCATTTTGGCGACCATCTCCTCCAGCTTGGCCGCTTCAATAAACTTGCGCGAACTGATCACCGTACGGATATTGGCGGCGTGGCAAGCATTACGCATACCATCCGCGCCTGCGGTGTAATTGAGCATGGCAGGGATTCTTTTAAAGGCGCTCATCCCCAGCACCAAGGCCAGCGTATTAGTGATATTCGGCATCAATACGCCAACCACTTCAGCAGGCTGACTCACCTTGGTGGCGATTCGTCCCAGTGCCAGGCTGCGCTTGAGCACTTCCTGATAGGTATCTTCAACCTGGTTCATATCCTCGATCATGCGCGACTTGGCTCCGTATTTATCCATGGCGTCCAAGAACGCTTCGAACAGGCTTTTGCTTTGCTGCGTTTTAAACAGCATATGCTGCATGATGCTGCGCATGGCCTCACCCGCGATCCGGCGGCGCTGCTTGGCCGTGAGCGGTGCGTGGTGTCCGTGCTGCTCAATGCGGATGTCAGTGGTGGGCAAAATCTTCAGGGTCACACGAGGCAACAATTTGCGTGGATGCGCATCGGATAAACGGCCAAAATAAGACTGGGCTGCACCTTCAACCCTGACTGGCAAGATTTTGACACCGGTTTTAGCCGCCACAAAGCCAGGGCCGTCATACACCTTCATCAAGGCGCCGGTCAGGGTAATGCGGCCTTCAGGAAAAATCACCACATTCTCCCCTGCATTCAGACGCTGCACGACTTTCTTCATCGCCAGCGGGCTGGCCGGGTCGACAGATAAATGCGGCGTCAGCTTTAACCACCAGCGAAAAAAGATATTTTTTAGCACACCGGTATGCACCACAAAAGTCGCGCGCTTGGGCAAAAACAAGCCCAACAACAAACCATCCAGAAACGACTCATGGTTGGCAATAATCAACAACCTGTCTTCCTGCGGCACGTTCTCCAGCCCTGTCACCTGCACGCGGAACAGCAGACGGCAGATCCCCCTTAATACACTCACCAGCATTGTTTGCTCCCTGTTAAATTCTTTTTATATTTCGTCTTTGATGTAGTCCAGCACGTTTTGCAGTGCCAGCTGCATGAATGATTGATTGACCCAAAAGTAGACTTCGCGGCCAATTTTCTCGCTCTGCAAGGCTCCACCTCGTTCGAGCACTTTTAAATGATGGGTCACAGCGGTGCGGCTCAGTTGCGAGCCCTCCACAATTTGCAGAATCGTCAGTCGCTCGTTTTTCTCGAACGATAGCAAAATCCGTTGCCGGTGGGCATCACCCAGCGCAACGAAGAGCTCTGAAATAGCGTTCCAGGGTTCTGGAACTTGGGTCACTGTTTTCATATAACTATATAATTAGTTATTTAGTTTGTTTTGTCAAGCATCATATAATCCCGCCATCCCCATGGACTAGTCTGCGCTTCATTAAAGCATCATCCAACGTTGGCGCACACCCTATTACACTGCAATGCCGCATGTAAAGGAGTGTTGAGATGTTACGCCTGTCAGTATTGTCCTGTTTGCTTGTCTGTTTGCCGTTGGCGAGTCACGCCAGTGCAGAAATCAGCCTGGCAAGCACGAGTTGCTCCGGCGACATGTCTCTGTCAGCAGGCAGTGGGATCTCATTAGCCTGTACTGGAAACCTGAGTCTGGATGGCGGCTGGCTCAAGTCTGACAGTCTGATATCAGTGTTCGCCGGTGGTGACCTGACACTCAACAACCTCAGCCTCTACGCGCCGGAAATCAGCTTATCAACCCTGTCCGGCAACCTGACTATTGGCAGCAACGTGCTATTCGACATCACGCACACAGCAGTGCTCACCAGTGGCGCCACGCCCTTAGACATTTGGTCGCCACGCCCGGTGATTGCGTGGCAGGCATTTAATATAGGCTTGAATTCAAGTGTCGTTTTCAATATGGGAGCAGCCAGTTCAAGCGTCATAAACCGTATCACGGAATATAGGCCAGATTTGGCAGGTAGCCTGGTACTCACACCCGCACAAAGTCAGATGCTCATTCATGAATCGCGGATCACATTGATCAACAGCGCAGGCATCAATGTCTCTGCGGTGCCTGAACCTGATGGTTATATGATGATATTAGCTGGCTTAGGGCTGATGGCTTGCAGACGCAAGACCAAAAAATTAGCTAGTGGAGGCTGAAAGATGCGTTTGCAGCAGACTGAGCATGGCGACATCGCCAGATTGGTCTGCGCTAAACGCGGTCAAACCGGATTCACACGCCTGCTCGGCGATGCGTGCATGGTTAACGAATACAGGCGTCGCTTTTAACCAGTCACCCTCGCCCGCCAGTGCCAATAAAAAACGCAAGGCTTCGCTGCTGGTGACAACGATGCCTTGTAACTGGCCGTTGGCATAGGCCTGCTTTAATGGCTGGGCGCTGCTTTGCGGATTCACACGGCGGTAGCATTCACCAAACACCACTTCCGCGCCACGCTGTTTTAAGGTGTCGGCTAATACCTCACGCCCACCCACGCCACGCACAATCAGTACGCGCTGCCCTTGCATCTGTTGCAATGCCGGTAGCGCCAGCAAGGCTTCGCTGTCAAATCGTTCGCTCGGTGTGAGCACCTCTGTCACGCCAAAACCTTGCAAGCTGGCGGCTGTGGTTGGACCAATTGCAGCAAATTTTAGCGCAGGTGAAATACCTGCCTGTTGCAACAAAGGCATGCCATATTGCACGGCATTGCTGCTGATAAACACGGCCCAGTCAAACTGGCTTAACGGCGTGACTGCCGCATGAAAAGCACTCAGGTCGTCGAGGCTTTTAATATCCAGCAACGGAAAAGAAATCACCGTGCCGCCTGCGCCAGTGATCGCCGCAGTCAGCTTGGTGGCTTGCTCGGGTGGCCGTGTGACCGCGATATGCATCCCGGCCAAGGTCGCTGCCGATGGCAGTGTCATTTCACCCCATCCAGCGTGGCCAGGATTTTATCGGCACCACGTGCCACGAGTTGCAGCGCCAATTGCTGACCCAGCTTTTCAGCTTCTGCCGCATGACCAGTGACGGTTTCTTTAAGCATCTGCTTGCCATCAACGCTGGCGACAAACCCCTGCATGGTGATGGTGTCACCTTGTTTGGTGGCATAAGCACCCAGCGGCACCGTGCAACTTCCTGCCAGCGCACGGCTGAATCCTCGTTCAGCTTCCACGCACAATTGTGTATCCACATGATTCAACGGCGCCAACACAGCCATCAGGTCACTGCGGTCAGCATTGATTTCGATACCCAATGCGCCCTGACCCACGGCCGGAATACTCTCTGCCGGACTAATAAAACTTTTAATGCGATCGCCTAACTCCAGGCGGATGAGCCCGGCTGCCGCCAGGATAATCGCCGCATATTGACCTTCATCCAGTTTGCGCAAACGGGTTTGCACATTACCACGCAATGACTCGATTTTTAAATGCGGAAAGCGCGCCTGTATCTGGCTTTGGCGACGCAAGCTGGAGGTACCCACCACGCTGCCCTCAGGTAAGGCTTCCAGATTCGCATAGTCGTTAGAAACAAATGCGTCACGCGGATCTTCACGCTCACCGGTCGCCGTCAGCACAAAGCCCTCGGGCAAATGCATGGGCACATCTTTCATACTGTGCACAGCCAGGTCAGCCCGGCCATCGGCCAGCGCATTTTCCAATTCTTTCACAAACAAGCCTTTGCCGCCTATGCGGGACAACGGGGAATCCAGAATCTGGTCACCAGTGGTGGTCATGCCTAAAATGCTGACCTCGCATTGTGGATATAAGGCCTGTAACCTGGCCTGGATATGCTTGGCCTGCCACATGGCAAGCGCACTCTCACGTGAGGCAATAACGAGCTTGGCAGGAGGATTGAATGTACTCACAACGATCTTACCTTTAATGGATTTAGCGCAACATTTTAGCACGGCAAGACGATTGTTCCGTGCGCATTACCGGCCCGATACAGATGAACCTTTTGCTCCCCAAGGCAGTCGGATTGAGTTATGCTGACACCTGCATAGCAACCCGAAGTGGCTAGAAAAGTCGCTATTCAATGATAAAAATGGAGGACTATCCATGCAATACCAAATCGACATTTTCCTTTCTTCTCTCAATCAATTCTGGGTCGAACTGGTCCATTTTGTGCCTAAATTACTGGCTGCCATGGTCATCCTGTTTTTCGGCTGGCTGGTCGCAAAAGCGGTGAGGCTTGGTGTGAAACGCATTCTTGAATTGACGCATTTCGATACCTTTGCCCAAAAGTCTGGCCTTGAGGCCTTTATGCGTAGCGCCAATTACAAAGTCACGCTGAGCGGCATCATCAGCCAGGTTGTCTATTGGCTAGTCATTTTGCTGTTTGTCATTACCGGCGCCAACTCACTGGGGCTGACAGAAGTCGCTTCATTGCTCAAAGAGCTGGCAAGCTACCTGCCGCATATTATTGTCGCCATCCTGGTGGTGATTTTCGGCACCCTGTTTGCCCGCTTTATCAACCGCCTGGTCTTTGCCTGGCTGCATAGCATCAAATTTGAGCAAGCGCTGATCATCAGCACCTCTGCGGAATATTGCATCCAGATTCTGGCCATTTTCATTGCCCTGGAACAACTGGGCATTGGCATGCAATTAATTCATTCACTGTTTGTGATTGTGTTTGGCGCCGTATTCTTGGCACTGGCCATCGCGTTTGGTCTGGGTGGACGCGACTGGGCAGCCAAAGTGATTGATCAAGCGCAACAGAAGAAAAAGTAACTCCTCAAAAAGGCCACCCTCAGGTGGCCTTTATCACATGCTGGTGGCGACGACTCACCACCAGCGTCTCCGGAACCCCTTTCACCAGCACCACCCATGCCGTCTCCCCGGCCTCTTCGCCTTCGGCAATCCGTTGCTTTTCAAACCCGCCAATGGCATTGCGCGCCACCAGCGCATTGCGGTGGATACGCACAAACTGCGCTGCATAGGTGTGCTCAAGCTGGTTAAGCGAGGTTTCAAGCAAATAGCTTTTATCACGCGTGCGTACGGTCACGTACTTCAACTCAGCCCTTAAATAAAGCACATCTGCGATAGGCACCAGCACCACTTTGCCACGCTCGTGTATGCTCAAATGATCATGCGTTTGTTGCAAAGACACCAACGCTTGTGACTGACTAGTCTGCAGCGGCTTGGCTTTGGCCAAGGCTGCCGCCAGGCGCTCACTGCGTATGGGCTTGAGCAAATAATCAATCGCACTGAGCTCAAACGCCTGCACCGCATAATGATCATAAGCGGTGGTAAAAATCAGATTGGGAGGTTGCGGCAAGCCCCGTAAATGCTGCGCTAACTCAATGCCATCCATGACAGGCATGCGGATATCCACTAGCACAATATCCACTGTAGCGTCTTGCAGCAACTGCAACGCTTCCACGCCGTTCGCGGCTTCGCCCACGACGTCGTAGCTGCCCACATCGCCGACCAAATCCCGCAAGCGCTGCCGGGCCAACGGCTCATCGTCTACAATTAACAAGCGCTGGTTAGCCATGCACAACCTCGGACAGCGGGCGCGTTGGGATCACGATTTCTACGATGTAACGCTGGTCGGCCTCATATTGCCGCAATTGCGCCTCCAGGTCGTAGTGCAGGCGCAAGCGCTCACGGATATTTTTGAGTGCCATTTTATTGCCGCCAGACTTGTCACTGCGTGGCGGCAGCGGATTACTGATACGCAACAACAAACTTTTGCCGCTAATGTTGATTTCAATCACCACCACCCCGCCCTGCGATTGCGGCTCTATACCGTGATACACCGCGTTTTCCAGCAAAGGTTGCAGAATTAGCGGCGGGATCATCATCTCGGCAGGGATGTCAGACAGTTGCCAGTCACATTGCAACCGCTCGTCTAGCCGTAGTTTTTCGATATTCAGGTATTGCTGGCATAAGGCAATTTCTTGTGACAACGGCACCAGATCGCGGTTATCGGCCATCAGCATGCGGAACAGTTCGGCCATGTCTTCCAGCGCCGTTTCGGCTCGTTGCGGCTGGCTGCGGATCAGCGACAAAGCCGCATTCAGGCTATTAAACAAAAAATGGGGGCGGATACGTGCCTGCAAAGCCTGCAAACGCGCCTCGGCAATCGCCGGTGAATAAGCGCGCTGCAATAAATCCAGGTAATACAAACACATCAGCACATCGGCCACACACAGCAGCATCACCTGCCAATATTGTGCGGCGCTCAATGGCATTATCCAGCGCTGGTAACCATAGCTGGATAATGCAGTGATGCCAATCGCCAGCAAAAACAGGGCCGCCAAGGCTTGTCGATAAGGCCAGCGACTAATCACAGGGTATGCCAGCGTCAGCGCCCCCAACACCAGCAACAGGGGCGGCAACCACTGGCTGCCTATACGCGCCAGGTCACTGGCCCACAACGTGACATTCCAGCCAGACTGGCCGTCATACACCGTGAGCAAGGCCAGCAAACACAGATGCAACAACAATACACGTAAGTGTATGCCCAGATTGCGAAAATTGGGGATGCGGCTACTTTTACGCACGGCGTGATGTTCGTTTATAATGTCGTGCCAGCATCATAAGTATTAAGTGCCACTGGCGCAAGCACGCGCTGTGCGCCCTATTTCTGGCAGAAAGAATTTTTGTTTTGACAACGTCCAATTCCAATACACAGTCATCTTTGCACCAAAAAGACCAAGCCTGGTCCGGCCGCTTTAACGAGCCAGTCGCCGAGCTGGTCAAACGCTACACAGCGTCTGTCGATTTCGACAAGCGCCTGGCCACATTCGACATTCAGGGCTCGATTGCCCACGCCACCATGCTAGGCGCACAAGGCATTATTTCGACGCAAGATGTCACCGATATTAAGCGCGGCCTGGGCGAGATTCTGACAGAGATTGAGGCCGGACAGTTTGAATGGCTGCTGGACCTGGAAGACGTGCACCTGAATATTGAAAGACGTCTGACAGAAAAAATCGGCGACGCCGGTAAACGCCTGCATACCGGCCGCTCACGCAACGACCAGGTGGCGACCGATGTGCGCTTGTGGCTGCGCAGTGTGGTCGATGATACCATTGCCGGTATCCGCGCACTGCAAACCTCGTTGCTCGATTTAGCTGAGCAACACGCCGCCACCATCATGCCTGGCTTTACCCACTTGCAAGTGGCGCAGCCAGTGACCTTTGGTCACCACCTGATGGCCTATTTTGAAATGCTCAACCGCGATGCCGAGCGCTTTGCCGATGCACGCAAACGTATCAACCGCTTGCCGTTGGGCGCCGCCGCACTGGCAGGCACCAGCTACCCGATCAAACGTGAGTTAGTAGCAGAATTATTAGGGTTCGACAGCGTCTGCCAGAACTCGCTGGATGCCGTGTCTGACCGTGACTTTGCCATTGAATTTAACGCCGCGGCATCATTGCTCATGATGCACTTGTCGCGCTTTTCTGAAGAATTGATTTTATGGATGAGCCCGCGCTTCGGCTTTATTGATATTGCCGACCGTTTTTGTACCGGTTCCTCCATCATGCCGCAAAAGAAAAACCCTGACGTACCAGAGCTGGTACGCGGCAAAACCGGCCGCGTCTATGGCCATTTAATCGGCCTGCTGACTCTGATGAAAGGCCAGCCACTGGCCTATAACAAAGACAATCAGGAAGACAAAGAGCCGCTGTTTGATGTGGCTGACACCTTGCTGGTGACCTTGCAGATTTACGCCGACATGCTGCGCGGCATCACCGTCAAAGCCGACAATATGCGCCAGGCCGCACTGGAAGGTTTTGCCACCGCCACCGACCTCGCCGACTACCTGGTGAAAAAAGGCATGCCATTCCGTGACGCGCACGAAGTGGTCGCCCACGCCGTGAAAGCAGGCGTGGAATCAGGCCGTGACCTGGCTGAATTCAGCCTGGCTGAGTTACAAGCCTTTAGCAACACCATCAGCGACGACGTGTTTGAAGTGCTGACGCTAGAAGGCTCCGTCGCCAGCCGCAACCACACCGGCGGCACCGCGCCCGAACAAGTGCGCCGCGCCATCGCCCAAGCCAGGCAACAAATAGGCAGCTAATGTCCCACCACCATCATCCACCGAGTAAGTGCAAATCACACCCGGTAATGATGGGGCTGGTGTTAGCCATCAGCCTATTGGCGACCCAGCCCACGCAAGCAGCGCTTGGCATCGCCAACCCCAAACACGAACAAGCCATGCTGTGGCCGCTGTTGCCAGGTGAAAGCGTCAACAGCCTGGCCGCCAAACTTTACCCGCAAAGCCCGGTGCTACAGCAGCGCTTTGTGCAGCAATCCATCACCCTCAGTCGGGGCCGTGGCATTCTGCTACGCCCGGATGAACGCAGTGCAACCGCACAACTCATTGCCGTGCCCAACGCGCAAACCTTGCACACCCTCACCCACCGTATTAAAAAAGCCGATGAAGTCGACACCGACGCATTTGTCACACCAGGCTTGGTGATGAGCGTGCAACTCACACAAGCATCGCAGCAAAACGCGACCGGGTGGCATTTGCCAAAGCTGAATCTGCCAGAAGGACTCGCGTTAAAAGGGTATTCTTTTTCTGTGTCGAATTTAACCGGGCGAATCGCAACCGCAAAGTCACATATTGTGGAAACCTATCAGGCCAATGCACGGGCGATTGCGCGGACGCCAGTGAAGAGACTGTATCAAACACCGCAATTGGCGGTGATTGTAGTGAGTGCGATCTTGTTGCTGGTGTTGAGTTTGAGTTGGGGTGTTTTGGAAGAGCGGCAGTCTAAAAAATAATTCTTATAGATACTCGTCACTTACATTTTCGCCTCTCGGCGAGTCACTTTCTGATGCTTGCCCCTCAGAAAGTAACCAAAGAGGAGGGCACCCAGCCATCACGGCCTTCGGCTTCCTTGCGTTGCTCAACAAAACAAGCGGTCACGAAACTCGCCCTAGCAGCTTGCACACTACGCAAGCTGCCGCGGAGCTCAAACAGTCGCTCCCTTCTCCCTTGTTTTGTCTCCGCTACTCAGCGTGATGGGATGGGATTATTCTCGCCAAACTCACATTGTGGGAATCTGAATGGTTCAAAAAACAGATTCGTTTGTTAAACCCGCTAAAGGATGGTACTCACAGGTGTTCGGGGTCCCCATCTGCCGCGCCGAGCAACGCAGGATTGGCGGAAGCTTTCGGCCATCGGCTGTCCGAGTTCCGCAACAAGCCACGAAGTGTGTGGCTTGTCAGGGCGAGTTTCGATGGACGCCCGGCAAACCGAGTAGCGCAAGGAAGAAGCGGAAGCTGGGGTGTCTTGTTCTTTGCCTTCTTTCTTATGGACAAGCATAAGAAAGAATGGTCGCCGAGAGGCGAAACACATCGACTGATTAGACAACCAAGCTCTAACTTAAGAAACCAAGAAAAGTAACTCGCTGTAAAAGCGAAAAACAACCTTTCAAACGCCTACTACCACTAGGAATTAAGGCAAAAACATCCCCAATAACTCATTCAAAAACCGTTGCCCTTTTAACGTCGGCGCAATCACCCCGCTCTGCTCCACCAACAAGCCTTGTTGCTGTGCTTCCTGCAAAGTAGATTGGATACTCCGTAACGGCAATCCCGTGCGCTGCTGAAATAAATCTGCTTCCACCCCATCCACCAAGCGCAATGCATTCATCATAAATTCAAACGCCAAATCCTCGCGGCCAATCTGCCACTCACTATCGACCATCTGGCCTTTGGCCACACTCTCCAGATATTTTTTAGGATGCTTATGTCGACTCTGGCGGACAATTTTGTCGTGAAAACTCAGCTTGGAATGCGCACCAGCGCCTATGCCCAAATAATCCCCAAAGGTCCAGTAGTTGAGGTTGTGCTGGCACTGCCGCCCAGACTGTGAAAAACCAGAAGTTTCATAATGTTGATACCCATGACTAGCAAGCACCTTCTCAATTTCCTCTTGCATGGTGGCGCTGGTATCGTCATCCGGCAAGCTCGGCGGCGTACGGTGAAATGGTGTGTTGGGTTCCAGCGTCAGGTGATAAAACGACAAATGCGCCGGTTTGATCTGGCAAGCCGTTTCGGCATCTTTCAATGCATCTTCCAGGCTTTGCTCCGGCAATGCATACATCACATCCAGATTCACCTGATCAAAGGTATTTAACGCCAATTCTGCCGCCGCCAATGCCTGCTCACGGTCATGAATACGCCCTAGCGCTTTAAGATATTGCGGCTGAAAACTCTGGATACCCAGTGAAACCCGGTTCACACCCGCCTGGCGATAGCCTTGAAAATTAGCGATATCCACCGTGCCTGGGTTGGCCTCTAGCGTCACTTCAGCCCCATACTCCAGCGGCGTCAGCATACGCACATGACTCAGAATTCTATCAATAGCCTCCGCAGAGAAAATGCTGGGCGTGCCGCCGCCAAAAAACACACTCCGGATTTTGCGCCCCCACACCAGCGGCGTCGCTTGCTCCAAATCCGCAATCAAGGCATCCACATACGCTGCTTCCGGGATTTCTTGCCGGGCTTCATGCGAATTAAAGTCGCAATAAGGGCATTTGCGCACACACCAGGGGATGTGAATATACAGAGAAAGTGGTGGTGGATTGGTGAGGCCACTCAAGGTGACATCACCTTGCAAAGGCGCATCCTTGAGGCTATTGGCGGGATAAATCGGGATCATTCGGACATTTTAACCTGTAACCCTACAATTGAAATCCGGCAAAGTCAGGATTAATGCAGATTAAGCCATTTCCTCTAACACACCCAAAAACTCGTCTCCATACTTCTGCAATTTCGCCTGCCCTATTCCGCTAATCTGTCCCATTTCATCCAAGGTCTGCGGTTTTCTATTATGGATTTCCAGCAAAGTACTATCGTGAAAAATCACATACGGTGGCACGCCCTGCTCTCTTGCCAGTTCCAACCGTTTGGCTTTAAGCGCTTGCCAGAGTGGATCATCATTGGCACCGGCAAAAGCTTCTTTGGCGCGGGCGCTGCGCTCGGCTTTGCTCATGCGTTTTTCGGGTTCGGCGTCGCGGCGTAGCCAGACTTCTTGCTCGCCTTTGAGCACTGGCCTTGCAGCTTCAGTCAGTTTTAAGCCACCATACGCTGCCATGTCGGCCTCAAGCATGCCAGCCGCAATTAGTTGGCGATAGACACCACTCCATTGGGCTTGATTGAGGGATTTGCCTATACCAAAGGTGCTGACTTTGTCATGGCCGAAGCGCTCGACTTGCGGAGTGAGTTTGCCGATGAGCACATCGATTAAATGGCCGACGCCAAACCTTTGCCCGGTGCGGTAAACACAGGAAAGTGCCATCTGGGCGACCTGGGTAGCTTGCCAGGTTTCGACGGGATGGAGGCAGTTATCGCATTGATCACAGGCGCCGGGATGGCTTTCACCAAAGTAGCGCAGAATGGTTTGATGTCGACAGGCGGTAGATTCGCAGTAGCCTAGCAAGGCATCCAGCTTCAGGCGTTCAAGCCGTTTGCGCTCTTCGGAGGCTTCGCCGCTATCTAGCATTTGCCGCATGGAGACGACATCGCCCATGCCGTAGACCATCCAGGCATTCGCTTGCAGGCCATCGCGACCGGCGCGGCCGGTTTCCTGATAATAGCCTTCCATGCTTTTTGGCAGGTCTAAATGGGCGACAAAGCGGACGTTAGGTTTATCGATACCCATGCCAAATGCAATGGTCGCCACCATGATAATGCCTTCTTCACGCAGAAAGCGGCGCTGATGATGTTCACGTAATTGCGCGGGTAAACCAGCGTGATAAGGCAACGCTGACCAGCCTTTTTCGACTAGCCAGGCGGCGGTCTCTTCGACTTTTCTGCGCGACAGGCAATAAATGATGCCGGCATCATCTGGGTGCTCACGCTCAAGAAAGGCCTGCAATTGCTGGCGCGCATTATTCTTGATCCCGACGTGGTAGCGGATATTCGGTCGGTCAAAGCTGGAGACAAACTGGGCGGCGTTTTCAAGGTTGAGCTGGCTGATGATTTCGGCGCGCGTGGGCGCATCGGCCGTGGCGGTGAGCGCAATACGTGGCACTTGCGGAAAGCGCTCATGCAGCACAGTCAACTGGCGATACTCTGGCCTGAAATCATGCCCCCACTGAGACACGCAGTGCGCTTCGTCGATGGCAAACAGTGCCAGGCCCACATGCTGATGCACTTCGTCGAGCAGGCTTAAAAAGCTGCCGACCATGAGCCGCTCTGGGGCAACGTAAAGTAGCTTTATGTCACCTGCGAGCACTTGGCGCGTAATGCGGCTATTGTCTTCTGCGCTTAAACTGGAGTTTAAAAAGGCGGCGTTGACGCCTAATTGCTGCAAAGCCTCGACCTGGTCTTGCATGAGGGCGATCAGCGGTGAAACAACAATGGCCAGGCCTTCGCGTGCGAGGGCAGGAATCTGGTAACACAGCGATTTGCCGCCACCCGTAGGCATCAGCACCAGCGCATCGCGCCCGTCGATCACGTGCTCAACGATGGCTTGCTGCTGGTGACGGAACTGCGAGTAACCGAAAACGTCGTGGAGGATTTGCTGCGGTGAGAGACCTGCCATATTGGCAAGCCTATAGCTTGTTGTAAGGATTAACCAGAGTATCGACGAGCGCATGCAACGCAGCACGCATCTGCTCTTCGCTGACTTCCATCAGCAAACCGTCTTCCATTGCATCCTGCGCGATTTGCTTGAGTTCATCAAAATTTTCGGCCATGACTTTGACCTTTTCGGTGCAAGAGACCACCGAACCGTCATCGCGTACCCATTTTGGCCATTCGTTTTTCATACACTGACTCTTTCCAAGGCTTGCAGCAATTTTACCAAAGCCTGACCGCGATGGCTCATGCGGCTTTTCACTTCCAATGGTAATTCGGCAACCGTTTTACGGGTTTCAATATCCATAAATAACGGGTCATAGCCAAACCCCTCGGTGCCGCGAAATTCGCGCAAAATTTCTCCACGCCACAGGCCATCGGCAATAATCGGTTGCGGATCTTGTGGCGAACGCACCAGCACCAGCACACTGTAAAAATACGCCTGGCGCTCGCTGATACGTGACAATACTGTGAGCAGTTTATCGTTGTTTCGTTCATCTTGCGTGAGCAGGCTATTGGCCGGTTGCGGCCCAGCATAGCGCGCCGAAATCACACCCGGCGCGCCTTGCAAAGCATCGACACACAGGCCGGAATCATCGGCCAACGCAGGCAAGCCTGTGTGCTGGCTGGCATGACGCGCTTTGGCCAAGGCATTTTCAATAAAGGTGCCGTAGGGCTCGGGGCATTCCGGCACATTAAATTCTGATTGCGACACGATGTCGATATTCAGCGGCGCCAGCACATGCGCAATCTCGCGGATTTTGCCTTTATTGCCAGAGGCAATGACCAGTTTATTAAATGGCAAGGCCATGGTTATTTGGCCAATGCCAGGGTTTGCAGTTGGCCCAACTCATGAATGCCTTTGGCAGCCAGGTCCAGCATCTGGTTCATGGTATCGCGGCTGAATGGCTCACCTTCGGCCGTGCCCTGAATTTCAACAAAGCCACCGTTGCCGGTCATGACCACATTCATGTCGGTATCGCAGTCTGAATCTTCGATATAGTCGAGGTCCAGCACTGGCGTGCCCTGATAGACACCGACTGAGATTGCTGCCACTGAGTCTTTGATGGGCGTTTCGGTGAGCAGGCCTTTTTGCAGCAAGGTGCCCACTGCATCTACCATAGCAACATAAGCGCCGGTGATGCTGGCGGTACGTGTGCCGCCATCGGCCTGAATGACGTCACAATCAAAATGGATGGTGCGCTCACCCAACTTTTGCAGGTCAATCACTGCGCGCAGGCTACGGCCGATCAGACGCTGGATTTCTTGTGTGCGGCCGCTTTGCTTGCCACGTGCGGCTTCGCGGTCCATGCGGGAGCCGGTGGAGCGCGGCAACATGCCGTACTCAGCCGTCACCCAACCCTGGCCTTTGCCTTTTAAAAAGCCGGGCACTTTTTCTTCTACGCTGGCGGTGCAAATCACGTGCGTATCACCAAACTTCACCAGCACTGAGCCTTCGGCGTGCTTGGTGTAATGGCGGATAATTTCGATGGCGCGCAATTGGTCATTGGCACGCTGGCTTGGTCTGATCATGGTTTACAACTTCCTGTTATTTAATATGTTGCCGGGTCCTGCCCAGCGCTTCCTGTATTTCGGCAATCGCCTTTTCAATTTCGTCATCGGTCAGGTCCAGCGCATATTGGCTGGGCGGGGCCGTGGTTTCGTTCATCATGGTAGTGGTGACGTCTACCGGTAAATCCAGTGTTGAAATCGTCAGCGGGCTAGTCACCCGTTGCCCCCATTGCAGGGCAATCGCGCTCATATTATCGCCGACAGTAATGCTGGCGGCATCGGCATCATCCAATAAACGGTTCACGCCATCGTTGATATCTGCAGCCAGCATATGTTGCGCCATGTTGATATCAGGCACAGTGTTCCATACACCATCCGAGCACAGCATGATGACATCGCCTTCGCGCAGCGGGATCGGCGCCGCCAGTTCCACTTTTGGCGGACGCTCTCCACCCACGCAATTATAAATTTTATTACGGTGCGGGTGATGATCCATCTCATCTACCGTGATTTTTCCCTCACGCAATAACGATTGCACGACTGAGTGGTCCTCGGTCTGGTGCTCGACCAGGCCATTTCGATACAGGTACAAGCGGGAGTCACCGACATGCGCACAAAACAGTTTGTTGTGCTGGATTAGCGCGACAACAATGGTGGTGCGTGGCGATTCCAGCAGGCGTTTTTGCAAACGCACATTTTCGATCACATCATGCGCACGGGCAATTTGCTCACGCAGAAATTGTGCAGGTTGGGTAATTAAAGGCTGCGATTCACGCTGAAAGGCCTCTATCATGGTTTTCACCGCGATTTCAGCGGCGACATCGCCATGCTGGTGGCCGCCCATACCATCGGCCAACACCATAAAAATGGCGTGCCTGTGATAAGAATATGCCAGCCTGTCCTGATTGTAAGGCCGCGGCCCCTGGCGGCTACCTTGTGCAATGGTGAATTTCATAGCGGTTTATTCAATACCTTGATGATTTTATCCACCAGCGAACCGCGAGGGTCTTCTACCACGCGGATGCCGATCATTTTTTTCTGTAATGAGAACACGCTTTGCGGCCGTAACAGGTAGTCCAGCTGCATGCATTCATCAATAATCGCCAGCAATTTCTCAGAGTATATCTGTTTACCGAGCTCAGTCGCAGGCACCAGCGTATCATCTTTCAGGCGCGCATTGGCCGAAATGGGCGATGCACGTTGCAAACAGGCATACATGCTGGCGCCTATGCTGTAAATATCACTCCACGGGCCCAGGTGTTTACGGTCTATATATTGTTCCGGCGGCGCAAAGCCCGGCGTGTACGTCGGCGCCAATGTCACCTCAGACAAGGCCTGGCGCGCCGATCCGAAGTCCAGCAACATAGGCGAACCATCGAGACGGATATAAATATTGGCGGGTTTGATATCCAGGTGCAGTAATTTGCGTGTATGCACCTCGCGCAAGCCATTGAGCAACTCGACAAACATGCGGATCAGGAAACTCTCAGGCACCGGCTGCGACAAGGCCATGATGTAATCTTGCAGCGACTTGCCACGCTCATACTTCATGACCATGTAAACGGTATTGTTGGCACGGAAGAAGTTTTTCACACGCACGATATTCTTGTGCTCGATATTGGCCAGCGCCAAGCCTTCTTCAAAAAAGCACTTCATGCCATGTTTGTAGGCGGCTTCATTTTTACCATTGGAGCGAATATGCGTATGTTCGTCACGTTCCGCCAGCGTCACCGGCATATATTCTTTAATGGCAACGGTGTTTTTTTGCGGATCTTGCGCCAGATAGACGAAACTAAACCCGCCCAGACTCAGCACCCGTGTAATGGTGTAGTCATGCAGCGCAGTGCCTACCGGCAAGGCAAAATCAAATTTATTAGAGAGCTTCACTAACGCTTTAACGTCACAATCATGGCTTTTTTAAGGGAAACCTTGCATTCAGTCGCGTGCCCGGCACGCATAAAAGCAGGTTTCTTTTATCTATGCCCTATTTTCGCATATCGATAGCGCATTTGATACAATCGTCCCGTTTGCCCGGAGCGCGATAATGACTGCCAACAAAACCACAGAAAAAGAAACCAAAAACGCACAACCCATTTTAAGCATGACGGGCTTTGCTGCAAGTGAAGCCCGCTTTCCTGGTGGCCTGCTGCTGATCGAATTGCGGGCAGTGAATCATCGCTACCTTGAGCTCAATGTCAAAATTGAAGACAGCCTGCGCCAGTTCGAAGCGCAAATTCGCGAACAATTACAGACAAGGCTCGGTCGCGGCAAAATCGAATGCCGCATGAGCCTCAAGAGTGACAACGCAGCCACCACACTGGCGCTCAACCCGGCCATGGTGGCGCAAATTGCACAAACGCTCAGCGAGCTGCAACAGCATTTTCCGCAGGCGCAACCGATCAACCTGGTCGACGTGTTCAAACTGCCCGGCGTCTTGCAAACCGAAGCGGTGGATGCCGAAGCCATGGCACAAGGCGTACAAACCGGCCTGTCACGCGGCATTGATGAACTGATTGCTGCACGCGCACGTGAAGGCGAAAAGCTCAAACAGGTATTACTTGACCGCCTGCAAGGCGTGCGTGAGCAAATCAGCATCGTTAAACCCCTGCTACCCACGCTGGTGAGCCAATACCAGGAAAAACTCACGGCCAAACTGCGCGAAGCCATGCAAGCCGATGACGACCGTGTGCGCCAGGAAATTGTGCTCTACGCGCAACGTATTGATGTAGACGAGGAACTGGCACGCCTGCAATCCCATATTACAGAAATGGACCGCATCCTCAGTGCTGGTGGGGCCATGGGCAAAAAACTGGACTTTTTAATGCAGGAAATGAACCGTGAAGCCAATACGCTGGGCTCAAAATCGGTCGCGATTGAAACCACGCAAGTTTCCATGCAGCTCAAAGTGCTGATCGAACAAATGCGCGAACAAATCCAGAACATTGAATAAACACCTCACACTGCACCAAAATCGTGACGCCAAAACGCACCGCAATGGTGCGTTTTGCTTTTGTAGCAACAGCTAAAAATCAATAACAATATGATTTAAAACACTATTCTTTGCTGGCACACGGCTTGCTCTTATTTAATTGAATTTTACAAGTAAGGCAAAGGTCCAGCATCATGACGCAATCGGCCAAACAGTTTTTCGATGAAATGCAGGGCTATGGGGGCAATGTCCGGGCGATTTACCAGGCGTATAACCGCTGGTTAAGCGATGTACCCACACAACAGCTGGCAGCCAAGCGTGCCGAAGCTGAAGTATTGTTTCGCCGCGTGGGCATTACATTTAACGTTTATGGTGAAGAAGACGGTGCCGAGCGTTTGATTCCGTTTGACGTGATTCCGCGCATGATTTCTGCCAGTGAGTGGGCACATCTAGCCAAAGGCGCCGTGCAACGCGTGCGCGCACTCAATATGTTTCTGCATGATATTTATCATGACCAGGAAATTATCAAAGCCGGCATCGTCCCCAATAGTATTTTAAGCAATTCGCAATACCGCCCGGAAATGGTGGGCGTCAATGTGCCTAACCAGGTCTATGCGCATGTGGCCGGTATCGACTTGGTGCGCACCAGCGAATCGCAGTTTTATGTGCTGGAAGATAATTTGCGTACGCCTTCAGGGGTCTCTTACATGCTGGAAGACCGCAAAATGATGATGCGGTTATTCCCGGATTTATTTAAAAAATACCCGATTGCGCCGGTCGAGCATTACCCACACGTGTTACTCAACAATTTGCGCTCGGTCGCGCAAACCGGTGTCACTGACCCGACTGTGGTCCTGCTTTCTCCAGGCGCTTATAACAGCGCCTACTTTGAACATGCCTTCCTCGCCCAGCAAATGGGCATCGAGCTGGTGGAAGGCCAAGATTTGTTTGTCCGTAATAACGCCGTCTACATGCGCACCACACAAGGCCCGCAAAGGGTGGATGTGATTTACCGCCGCATCGACGACGACTTCCTTGACCCTCTGGTGTTCAAGCCCGACTCCCTGTTGGGCGTGCCAGGTCTGCTCTCCGTCTACCGCAATGGTGGCGTCACGTTAGCTAACGCCGTAGGCACCGGCGTGGCTGATGACAAGGCGACGTATGTCTACGTGCCGGAGATGATTAAGTTCTATCTGGGTGAGTCTCCCATCCTGCAGAACGTGCCTACGTATCAACTCAGCAAGGAAGATGATCTGGCCTACGTGCTGGATCATCTGCCCGAGCTGGTCGTGAAAGAAGTACAAGGCTCCGGCGGCTACGGCATGCTGGTCGGCCCGACTGCCAGCAAGCAGGAAATCGAAGAATTCCGTTTACGGATTGTCTCCAAACCAGCCAACTACATTGCACAGCCTACGCTGGCGCTGTCTACCTGCCCAACGCTGGTCGACCAGGGCATTGCACCGCGCCATGTTGACCTGCGCCCCTTTGTGCTGTCGGGCAAAACCGTCAGTGTGGTGCCCGGTGGCCTCTCGCGCGTGGCGCTCAAGGAAGGCTCATTGGTGGTTAACTCCTCACAAGGCGGCGGCACCAAAGATACCTGGGTGCTGGAACGCGATGATGTCAGTGTAGAAACCATGCAGTCGCAAATGGCTGCACAACAAGCGAATCAAGAGGCCGTGATATGTTAAGTCGTACCGCAGATCATTTATATTGGATGGCGCGTTATATCGAGCGCACCGAAAACGTTGCACGCGTGCTGGATGTGACTTACAACATGTCGTTGCTGCCTTCTGACAGCAGCAACGAAGAAGAACTCTGGGATACGGTATTGGAAATTGCCGGTATCCGCGACATTTATGACAAAACCTATAAAGAGCTCAATGCCGCCAATGTGATTAAACATCTGGTCATGGATAGCAGTAATCCTTCGAGCATCTACAGCTCGTTGCGTAGCGCACGTGAAAATGCGCGTGCAGTGCGCGTGGCCATGACCACAGAAACCTGGGAAAACATGAATACGCTGTGGCTGGAATTTGGCCAATATATCAAGCAGGACCTGACACAGACTGGCTTGAGCGAGTTTTGTGAATGGGTCAAAAGCCGCTCGCATTTGTTCCGCGGCGTGTGCTTTGGCACCATGCTGCGCGACGAAGCATTTAGCTTTGTGCGCCTGGGCACGTTTATGGAACGCGCCGACAACACGGCACGCCTGCTCGATGTGAAATATGAGTTTTTAATCCCCATGCAGGAAGCGAATGACGGCGCGGTGGATTATTACGAATGGAGCGCGGTATTGCGCTCGGTATCAGCCTTCCAGGCCTATCAGAAAGTCTACCGCGATGCGATTGAGCCAATGAAAGTCTCTGAGCTACTCATTTTGCGTGAAGACATGCCACGTTCACTGCACGCCTGTTACGCTGAAATCATGCCAATTTTGCGCCAGGTGGCCGGTAGCCGCCAAACCGAGGCCGAGCGCCTGGCCGGACAAATGCATGCCAGGCTGCACTACGGCCGCATGCTGGATATTTTGAAAGATGGCGTACACCACTTTTTGGATGAATTTATTCTGGCCAACCGCAAACTGGGTGAAGAAATACAACGCAATTTTTTAAGTGCGACGGCCTGACAACGACAATAGATTGCCATGAACCCCCTCATGCGCAGACTGTTTAACACAGCGCTGCGCTTTTTTACTTTGGCACACCACACACATGCTGCTCAATATTGAACACCAGACCCACTATGCTTTCAGTGATATGGCGCAATACACCATTCAGCAACTGCGCCTGACACCACGCAATGGTCACGGCCAGCAAGTCAACCATTGGCAAATCAAGGTCAACGGGCAGCTGGCTGCGTTTGAGGATGCATTTGGCAATCTGGCGCATACCCTGGTCATCGACCAGCCGCATAATGAATTGCTCATCGCCGTATGCGGCGAAGTAGAAACCGGCGTGGCGGATATGGACGCGCACCAACCATTGCCAGTGGAGATTTTTCTGCGCGATACGCCATTGACCCAGGCCGATGCCGCCATGACGACGTTTGCCCAGCGTTTTGCCAAGGCCCCACTCACAGACATGATGCAGGCACTGCGCGCGCAGATGCAATACATCTCAGGCGCGACCCAGGTCGATACCTCGGCAGCCGAGGCCTTCAGGCTTGGCAAAGGGGTTTGCCAGGACCATGCGCATGCTTTTATTGGCTGTTGCCACAGCCTGGGGCTGCCCGCACGGTATGTCAGCGGTTATCTGTTCACCGAAAACGGCAACTTGATGCAAACGCATGCCTGGGTGGATGTGTGGCAACACGATCAATGGCTAGGGCTGGATGTGTCTAACGGCACATTGGTAAACGAAACGCATGTCAGATTGGCCACTGGCCTGGACTATCGTAGCGCCAGTCCGATCACGGGTTCGCGTATCGGTGGCGGCACAGAAGGCATGGCGAGCATGGTCAGTGTCAACCAGCACATTGGCCTGACAGATAAACAGCGCGAGCAGCATAAACAACAGCTACGGCAGCAGGCACAAAGTGCGCAGCAGTAGCTTGCCCGTGCATGCTATGATGACTTTTAAACATTAACCTTCCTCTTTTCTTATGACTTATTGTGTCGGTATTTTGCTGCAACAAGGCCTGGTATTGGCTTCTGATACGCGCACCAACGCTGGTGTCGACCAGGTAGCGATTGCGCCCAAAATGCACCTATTTGAAGTGCCGGGCGAGCGCATGATTGTACTGCTGACGGCGGGCAATCTGGCGATTACCCAATCGGTGGTCAACCTGTGCCGTGAACAGCTCAAATCACCTGAACCACACGCCCACCTGCATAACGTGCAGTCGCTGTTTGAAGCAGCCAGTGTCGTCGGCGCAGCCATGCGCACCGTGCATCAGCGCGATGGCAAAGCCCTCAAGGAACATAGCATAGACTTTAGCGCCAGCATTCTGGTAGCCGGGCAAATCAAAGGCGAGCAGCCGCGCCTGTTTAATGTCTATGCGGCAGGCAATTTCATTGAAGCCACCTCGGACACGCCTTATCTGCAAATCGGCGAGACCAAATATGGCAAGCCAATCATCGACCGCGTGATCAAACATCAAACCAATGTCACAGATGCGGTAAAATGCGTGCTGATTTCATTTGACTCCACCATCCGCAGCAATATTTCTGTGGCTTTACCGATTGACTTGATGATATACCGCACTGACACCTTTAGCGCCGATTGCCGGCAACGCCTGACGGAAGATGATCCTTATTACGCCTGCATCCGCAAAGGTTGGGGCGAAGGCCTGAAATCCGTTTTTTCTTCACTGCCTAACCCGGAATGGTGTGCATCATGAGCCATGGTCATTTATATGTGATTTCCGCTGCCTCTGGTGCTGGCAAAACCAGCTTGGTACGTGCCATGCTGGCGCAAGACCCGATTCTAAAACTGTCGGTATCACACACCACACGTACCCCGCGCCCGGGCGAAGAAGACGGCATCCATTACCATTTTGTCTCAGAAGCCGAGTTTTTGGGCATTCTGGATAACGGCGGCTTTCTCGAAAGCGCCCATGTACACAGTGCTCGCTATGGCACGGCACAAAGCGAAGTGGAAAATGCACTGGCATCCGGCCGTGATGTGATTCTTGAAATCGACTGGCAAGGCGCACAGCAGATACGCAAACTGTTCCCGCAAGTCACCTCCATCTTTATTTTGCCGCCCTCGATTGAAGCGCTGGCGCACCGCCTGAACAATCGTGGCCAGGACAGTGAAGCCGTGATTACGCAACGCCTCGCCGCAGCACGTGAGGAGATGCGTCACGTGCATGAGTTTGATTATGTTACAATTAATGATAATTTTGACGTGGCCTTGCAGGATCTGATGGCGATTGTTCGCGCCCAGCGCTTGCAGTTAGACCGCCAGGTTGCCTGCCACGCGTCATTGATTCAATCACTTACCTGACCCAGCGCGCCTGCCGCTCTGTGCAGGCTCATATATTAAGAGGTTTTTATGGCTCGTATTACTGTCGATGATTGCTTGGACAACATTTCTAACCGTTTTCAATTGACTTTGGTCGCCGCTTACCGCGCCAGACAATTGGCGAATGGCTCAGACCCATTAGTCAGCGGTTATTCACAAAAAGACAAGCCAACAGTGATTGCACTGCGTGAAATCGCCGCCGGTAAAGTAGGCGTAGAGCTGTTAGAGAAAAAGGGCCAAGCATAAACAGTTATGCCGCAAAGCCAAGGCGACGCTGCCCATCGCAAGTCCAGGCCTCCTCTGGAGGAAGTGGACTTGCTCCCTGCTGACCGTGAGGATTCCCCCCTTACCCAGCTGATCCGCAAGTATCTCAACGAAGAAGAAGTGCAACTGGTCTGGCAAGCGTATCGCTATGCCGAGCAGGCGCATGCCGGTCAAACCCGCAAAACCGGCGAACCCTACATTACCCACCCGATTTCGGTGGCCTGCATCCTGGCCAAACTGCATCTCGACTTGCCCACGCTGCTGGCGGCTTTGCTGCATGATGTAGTGGAAGATACAGAGGTCGACAGTGCGGCGATTGCCGAGCGCTTTGGCAAACAGGTGGCTGACCTGGTGGACGGCCTGACCAAGCTGGACAAGGTTGAACTGCAAACTGCCACCCAGGCGCAAGCCGAAAATTTCCGCAAAATGCTGCTGGCCATGAGCCAGGATGTACGCGTGATCTTGGTCAAACTGGCCGACCGCTTGCACAATATGCAAACGCTGGAGGCGATGCGCCCGGAAAAACAAAAACGCATCGCGCGCGAAACGCTGGAAATTTATGCACCAATTGCCAACCGGCTGGGTCTGAACCCGATTTACCATGAGCTGGAAGACCTTAGTCTCAAGTACCTGTACCCGAATCGCCACCGGGTGATTGATAAGGCGATTCGCCTGGCGCGCGGCAACCGCAAAGAAGTCATCAGCAAAATCCAGGAAGCCATTGAGAACCAGCTGACGCAATACCAGATTGAATATGATGTACAGGGGCGTGAAAAGCACCTTTACAGCATTTATAAGAAAATGGCTGAGAAATCGATGAAATTGTCGCAAATTGGCGACATTTACGGTTTTCGCGTCATTGTTAAGGATACCGCAGCCTGCTACCTCGCACTGGGCGCATTGCATGCCTTGTATAAGCCGATTCCGGGCCGCTTCAAAGACTATATTGCCATCCCTAAAGCCAACGGTTACCAATCGCTGCATACCACGCTGTTCGGCCCGTTTGGCACGCCCATCGAGGTACAAATCCGCAGCCAGGAAATGCACAACATTGCCGATGCTGGCGTGGCGGCGCACTGGCTGTATAAAACCACCGATGCGCACCTGACCAAACTGCAACAGCAAACCCACCAATGGTTGCAACGCCTGGTCGAAATCCAGACCGAGAGTGACGACAGCCACGAGTTCCTGGAGAACTTTAAAGTCGACCTGTTCCCAGACGAAGTCTATGTGTTCACACCTAAAGGCAACATCATGGCCTTGCCACGCGGCTCGACCGCGGTCGACTTTGCCTACGCCGTGCACTCTGATGTCGGTAACAGTTGTGTCGCAGTGAAAATCAATAATGAACTGGCGCCATTACGCACCGAGATGCGCAATGGTGATCATGTCGAAATCATCACCGCGCCACTGGCGAAACCCAATCCGGCCTGGCTCAACTATGTGGTCACCGGCAAGGCGCGCTCGCATATCCGTCATTACCTCAAAACGGTGAAGGTGGAAGAGTCGGCACAGCTAGGCGAACGCATGCTAAATGTGGCTTTACGCGCCATGCATATCGAACCAGCAGAAATTACCGACAAGCAGTGGCAAAAAGTCATGAATGACTATGGCAGTAAAACCCGCCAGGCCATTTTGACCGATATCGGCCTCGGCAAGCGCAACAGCCTGATGGTGGCGCACCAGTTGCTGGCGCATCCGGCAGATGCAGAAGAGAAGTCCGGCAAAGTGCTGGATACCATTACCATCCGCGGTTCGGAAGGCATGGCCGTACAGTTTGCGCCCTGCTGCCGCCCGATTCCAGGTGACCCTATCCTGGGCTTTATTAATAAAGACAAAGGCCTGGTCATTCATACCCACGATTGCCCGGCCATCCGCAAGTTCAGGCTGGATCCGGAAAAATGGCTGGATGTGGAGTGGGATGCCGACCCGAAAAAACTGTTCAGCGTCAACCTGCGCATCACGGTGGTCGACGAGCGCGGCATGCTGGCCAAAATTGCGGCAACCATCTCTAATGCAGATGCCAACATTGATAATGTCAGCGTTGAATCCAGTGATGGCAGCCAGTACTCCAATGTGAACTTTACGGTGCAAGTGCATAACCGTGTGCACCTGGCGACCCTGATCCGCAACCTGCGCAAGATTCAGCAAATCGTGCGCATCAACCGGGTCAAAGGCAACCAGCTGGAACAACGTATCCAGTAAACCAGCGGTGATGCCAGCATGCGTCCCTTGAACGACATCAAAGGCTTCACACCCGCCGTGTGCAGCCAGCTGGCAAAACTGCATATTCATTCAGTGCAGGCCTTGTTGCTGCATTTACCGCTACGCTACCTGGACGAAACCCGCATCACGGCCATCCGCGATTTACGATTGGGTGAGCAAACGCAAATCGAAGGCGTGGTAGTACACAACGAAGTGGCCTACAAGCCACGCAAAATGCTCAATGTCAGGTTGCAGGATGACACTGGCATCATCAACCTGCGCTTTTTGCATTTTTATCCCAGCCAGATAGCCGCCATGCAAACCGGCCAGCGTTTGCGCGTGTTTGGTGAAGTGCGGCCGGGATTTTTCGGCTATGAAATGGTGCATCCGACTCAACGCAAAGTCGGTGAAGATACCCCGGTCAGCAGTGCGCTGACGCCCGTCTACCCAACTACCGCCGGCTTAAGCCAGTCCACCATACGCAAAGCCGTCAACCGTGTATTGCAAGCAGAGTATTTACAAGAAACCCTGCCAGGCTGGGTATACCAGTCCATGCAATTGCCCGGCTTCGCCAGCAGCCTGCAGTTGCTGCACCAACCCCAAGCTGAGACATCGCTAGCGACACTGGAGGACCACTCGCATCCGGCCTGGCAACGCCTGGCTTATGACGAACTGCTGGCACAACAGCTGTCCATGCGCCAGCATTACGCGCGTCGCAAGCAATCGCGCGCACCGGCCATCTCTGCCTCACACACACTGGTTGCCCGTCTGCTAGCCAGCCTGCCGTTTACACTGACGGCCGCCCAGCAAAAAGTGGTGGCAGAAATTAAGCACGACCTGAGCCAGCCACACCCCATGCAACGCCTGTTACAAGGCGATGTCGGCAGTGGTAAAACCATTGTTGCCTGCTTGGCAGCCTTGCAACTCATAGAACATGGCTGGCAAGTGGCCATGATGGCGCCCACCGAAATTCTGGCCGAACAACATTACAAAAAACTCAGCGACTGGTTGCAACCATTAGGCATCACCATCGCCTGGCTCACCGGCAGCCAGCCAAAAAAAGAACGTGAGCAATCACTGTCACGCATTGCCAGTGGAGAAACCATGCTCGCCGTCGGCACCCATGCCCTGTTTCAGGATGAGGTGCAGTTCAAACAATTAGGGTTAGCGATTGTCGATGAACAACACCGTTTTGGTGTCGGGCAACGCCTGGCACTGCGCAAAAAGGGCACGGCCAGCCAAGGTCGTGGTCAATTGCTGGAACCACACCAGCTCATGATGTCGGCCACGCCGATTCCGCGTACCTTATCCATGAGCTATTACGCCGATCTCGACGTCTCTGTCATTGATGAACTGCCCCCTGGCCGCACACCGATTGTGACCAAACTGGTGGCCGATGACAGGCGCGATGAAATTTTGCAGCGCGTACATGATGCCTGCGCCCAAGGCCATCAGGCCTACTGGGTATGCCCGCTGATTGAAGAATCGGAAGCGCTGCAACTGCAAACCGCGAATGACACTTTTGCCTATATGCAAGAGGCATTCCCGGAACTCAAAGTCGGCCTGGTGCACGGCCGTATGAAATCTGCAGAAAAACAGGCGGTGATGCAGGCATTTTCTGCCAATGAGACTCACCTGCTGGTCGCCACCACAGTGATTGAAGTCGGCGTCGATGTACCGAATGCGAGTTTAATGGTGATCGAACATGCGGAGCGCATGGGCCTGAGCCAGTTACACCAGCTACGTGGCCGCGTCGGCCGTGGCGCAGCCAAGAGTACCTGCATTTTGCTCTATAGCAAACAGCAATGTTCGCAAATTGGGCGGCAGCGATTGAAGGTGATTTTTGAGAGTAACGATGGTTTTCAAATTGCCCAGGCCGATTTACATATCCGCGGCCCGGGCGAATTGCTGGGCACGCGCCAGAGTGGTGTGCCCATGCTTAAAATTGCCGATCTGGAACGGGATATGGCGTTGCTGGAAACAGCCAAAATCAAGGCGGACCAGCTCTTGCGACGGGAACCAGCGGCGGTTGCCGCCCATCTTCAGCGCTGGTTAAGCCAGGGCGAAGAGTGGATCAAGGTCTAGCTGAGTCGGCTACGTAACATTTTGCGCTGCCTGGTTGTGGATGGCGCGTTTGCCGCGCCGTGCAGCGTGGATTGCAAACTGGCTTCAAACTCTTGCAAAGGCAGCGGACGGCTAAACAAATAGCCTTGAAAAGCGTGGCAACCCATCTTTTGCAACATGACCATTTGCTGCTGCATCTCCACCCCTTCAGCAATCACACTGTGGCTCAGGTTTTTGCCCATATTGATGATGGTTTGCACAATAAATGAATCGTAGTTGTTATGGACGATGTCCTTGATAAAGCTGCGATCTATTTTTAATTCGTCCAGCGGCAGCCGCTTCAAGACCGACAACGACGACTGGCCAATGCCAAAGTCATCCAGCGAAAAAGTGATGCCCAATACTTTCAGGGCATTGATCTTTTCGATCACTTCATCGATATTTTTCACAATCAGGCTTTCGGTCAACTCCAGCCGCAAATAGCTGGCGTCACAACCACTCGCCAGTACGGTTTCTTTCACCATTTGCACAAAGTCCGGCTGGCTGAATTGGATGGCACTGACATTGACCGACAATTTAAGCTGGGCGGTATGCACAGACTGTGACCAGTGCTTAAGTTGCTGGCAAGCTTGCGCCAGCACCCATTGCCCAATCGAGACAATTTCACCGGTTTCTTCGGCAATCGGAATAAACTGGTCTGGGGGAATCATGCCCAGCGTCGGATGTTGCCAGCGCAACAAGACCTCTGCACCTGTTGGCTGCTGCAACTCATTGACTTGCACCTGGTAATACAACAAGAACTGCTTGCTCTGCAAGGCAAATGCCAGATCATTTTCCAAGGTGGCACGCATTTCCAGTGCCGGGTGCACGGCCTCGTCATACATTTGGATACTGTTGAGGTTATCCGATTTTTTAGCCTGATACATGGCAATATCGGCGCGCCGTAACACTTCATCTTCTTTCAACAAGTCGCCCAGAAACAGGCAAATACCAATGCTGGGGGCGGTACGGTATTTACTGTTTTGCAGCTCGAAAGGCTGTGAAAACACTGCCATCATTTTTTCGGCAGTGGTCTGCGCAGCAGTAATCGCTTCTGCCTTGTCGGTAGATAACTCGTCGAGCACGGCAATAAATTCATCGCCGCCCATGCGGGCAATGGTGTCTTTTTTACGCAAGCATTGTTGCAGCCTAAAAGCGACTTGTTGCAACAACTCATCCCCCGCCTGGTGCCCTTTACTGTCGTTCAGGCCTTTGAAATTATTCAGGTCCAGGCACAATACGGCGCCATAGCTCTGATGGCGCACACAGCGGGCAAATGCCTGATTCAAGCGGTCTGTCAGTAAGCGGCGGTTTGGCAGGCCGGTTAAAAAGTCATAATAAGCCAGCTGATGTACCTTTTTGTTATCCAGATTGGAGGCAATCCGCAACGAGATATTTTCACGCAGACTGTTAGCCAGGCTGCGGCCTGCCACCGTCACATAGAACACATACACCATAAACAACACGGCGAGCGCCAGGGAGACTGAGCTGCCATGAATCAAAAAGCGTGGAATCATGAATAACACGATGCCGCCGCTAAACAGGTTGGTGCTTAAAGTATCGACGGAATAAATAATGATGCCCGCCCCAGACACCCCAACCAGCGCGAAAATCAGAAACGCCTGATGTGCGGTGTCGGCTTCTGGGAAAAGAAGGATGCCACCCAAACCCCAGGCCAGGCCGCAAAAACAGGTGCTGGCGCGAAACCACTGTAGCCATTGGCGGCTATGCAGTTCACGTTGCTCGTCTTTTTCGTATTGATAGGTCAGGTAAGCACGAATGCCATAAGCCACCAGGAAAATGCTGGACCACACGGCGAGGATGGCATGGTCGATGAGGTGCCATTGCACGAGCAAAAGCGCAATCATGACCACGATGGCAGCCATCAATGATCTTCGATTGTTTGCATACAGCATGCCGACAATTTCTGCGTGCAATGCCGATGATTCCGCCGTCGTGTTCAACGCACGTATCCCCTATATATATTATTGTTAATCTCTTAACAACGGTTATGTCAGGCTGATACTTTAAGTTTACACACTTATCATGCGCTCAAAATTGAAAAAAAACACTATCCAACGGCTTGTTTCTCATCGCAGAATAGCAAAAATAACCTAAGAAATGTCAGCGGTGCCGTTCAGATAACCACGTCACAACAGGTAACTATACGTTGCCAAACGGGCAGCCAGCGGAGAAAAGCCTATTGCGTACTGAACAACTGCTTTAACTCAGCCACCGCCAGGTCAATAAAACTGCGCAATTTAGGTGGCATAAAGCGTTGCTTCGGGTAAACCAGGTGCACGGCATCCGCGCGCCCGCGCCAGTCTGGCAATACATGCTGCAAGCCGCCAGTCTCTACCGTAGGCTGGCAGATAAATGTGGGCAACAAAGCCACACCCTGCCCGTTTTCGGCCATAGCCCGCACCACGCCAATGCTGTTAACCAGGGTACGCGCAGCCAAGGGGACGCGTATGGCTGTTGTACCGCGCTGCAAATCCCATTGATGACGCCCCATGGGCGTGAATTGCACACATTGGTGCTGGCTGAGGTCAGTTGGCGTGGCAATCTGTCCCGCCGACTGCAAATACTGTGGGCTGGCAAATAGCGCCCATTGTATGGTGCCTAGTGACTTGGCAATCAAACTGGAGTCGCGCAATTCCCCGGTTCGAATCGCCACATCCACGCCTTCTGCCACCAGGTCAACATAACGCTCGGTGAGCATTAACTCCAGTGACAAGGCTGGGTAGGTGCGCTGCATCTGTGTCACCAAGCCTCCCAGCAAAGCATCCCCGAGGTCAGCCGGTGCCGTAACTTTTAACACGCCTTGCGGTTGCTGACGCGCTTCGTCCAGCGCAGCCTCCGCCTCGAGCAAGTAGCCCAGGCCGGTAGACGCGTGCTCAAAATACAAGGCGCCAGCTTCAGTCAGGTTTAAGCGGCGTGTAGTGCGTTGCAACAGGGTGACGCCCAGCCGTCGCTCCAGCCGCGCTACGCGGGTGCTAATGGTCGAGGTCGGCGATCCCAACTGCCGCGCGGCAGCGCTAAAGCTGCCCGCCTGCACCACCTTCACAAATACAGCGGCTTCATTAAAGTCCATGACTCAATTGTTCATTTAATTGAAAAGTAATTTTACATTTAACCATCTAGTGCCTTAAAAGTCATGTGTTTATAGTGTGAACCATGCAAACACGCAAACATTTCTGAAAGGGAATCATCATGAAAAAACTGGCTTTTATCAAACGCAGCAACGGCAACCACTGGGTGGGTGACGGCTTTCCGGTACAAAGTATTTTTTCTTACCGTGACATTGCCAATGACATTTCACCTTTCTTGCTGATGGATTACGCCGGGCCTGCCAGCTTTGAGCCAACCACACACAGACGCGGCGTCGGCCAACACCCGCACCGTGGTTTTGAAACAGTGACCATTGTCTACGATGGCCAGGTCTCACACCACGACTCCACCAACGCCGGTGGCACCATCGGCCCAGGGGAGGTGCAGTGGATGACCGCAGGCAAAGGCATTATTCATGAGGAATATCACGGCGATGACTATGCACGCAGCGGTGGCCCGTTTGAAATGATCCAGTTATGGGTCAACTTGCCGGCCAAGGACAAAATGACCGCACCTGGCTATCAAGGCATTACCCGTGAGCAGATCCCGGAGGTCGCTTTGCCGGAAGAGGCGGGTAAAGTACGCGTGATTGCCGGTGAATATGCAGGCCAAAAAGGCCCAGCCAATACATTTAGCCCGATGAATGTGTGGGATGTGCGCCTGAATGCCGGTACACGCACCACCTTCACCTTGCCGGAAGGCTACACCACCGCCATTTTTGTGCTGCATGGCGCGGTGAAAACCGGTGAAGTGCATACCATCCGCCCGGCTGAATTGGCGGTGATGCAACGCGAAGGCAATGAACTGGTATTGCAGGCACAGCAAGACACCGTGTTGCTGTTACTCAACGGTGAGCCGCTGAATGAGCCTGTGGTGGGTCATGGCCCGTTTGTCATGAATAGCTGGGAAGAAATTGACCAAGCCATTAATGACTTTAACCAAGGCCGTTTTGTCACCGCATAACGGCTTGTAAAGTAGTCAAACATTTTAAAAAAAGGAAACACGGCCGTCAGCATTCACGCGTTACGCTGACGGCCATGATCTCCACCCGACTAAATCCATTGAGAGGATATTCATCATGAACAACAAACCTTATGTACGCCTGGACCGTGACAACGCTGTCGTTTTGCTGGTAGACCACCAGGCTGGCCTGTTATCGCTGGTACGCGACATTGAGCCAGACCGTTTTAAGAACAATGTATTGGCCTTGGCCGATGCCGCCAAGTTTTTTAACCTGCCGACGATTTTGACCACCAGCTTTGAAACCGGCCCCAATGGCCCGTTGATGCCAGAATTAAAAGCACTGTTTCCGGATGCGCCTTATATTGCGCGCCCTGGCCAGATCAACGCCTGGGACAACGAAGACTTCGTCAAAGCCATTAAAGCCACGGGTAAAAAGCAACTGATTATCGCTGGCGTCGTCACCGAAGTGTGTGTCGCCTTCCCTGCCCTGTCAGCGATTGAAGAAGGATTTGAAGTGTTTGTGGTGGGCGATGCCTCAGGCACCTTTAACGAACTGACGCGCGATGCCGCCTGGCGCCGCATGGAGGCAGCCGGTGCACAAATGATGACCTGGTTTGGCGTGGCCTGCGAGTTGCATCGCGATTGGCGCAACGATATCGAAGGCCTTGGCACCCTGTGCGCCAATCATATTCCAGACTACCGCAACTTGATGACTGCATTCAATGCGCAACAAGCCAGGTAAAAAATTGGCAAATTGCAGAACTACACGGAACTTTTTTCGGATACTTTTTGTCTAATAGTTGCATGGTATTTCTTTGCGCCACGCCATAAAGCATTTCCTACACAACAATAGGAACATTGCTTATTAAGTATTCAGGTCAATTAGCGTAATCTGCAATTGTCGCGTTTGAAATGAAGTGTCGAATGCATTTCGAGTTTCATTCATAACAAGACAAATACGGCAGCCTTCACGGCTGCCGTTTGTACTCAACGAATGAAGGAGTATGCATATGCCTAGAGGATCCAACCCAAAGCGCGAACAAGAATACGAAGCCCTCAAACACGAGTTCAAGAAAGACCACCGCTACCCCGGCCGCGAAGAAGAAGTCGCCGCCCGTATCGTCAACAAGCAACGCAAACAAGCGGGTGAAACCAAGGATAACTCATCCTGAATCGCGCGGTTTTTAATGCATCAACACAGTGCCATGTTCAACCAATGTTCAATAAGATCCATGCAGGTTTGATGGGGTCATTGCTATAACGCCCCTGCCAGACCTGTTTAAAAAATGGGGGTTATTATGCAACAAACTGCTGATATTGGAATTTCACCACTCAACTACCAACCAGCCTATGAGGTGTTGGCCGAAAGCGAAACCAAAAGCCGGGAAAACCTGCAATATACGCTGCGCAAAATCTCCGAAATCACAGCCAGGCATGCCGCCTACAGCGCCCGTAGCGTACATGTAAAAAGTCATGGCCTGATCTCTGCCGAAATGGAGATTTACGATAACCTTCCCCCACTGTTGGCGCAAGGCATGTTTGCCAAAGCGCAAACCTTGCCGTTGGTCATGCGCTTTTCAACGGTGCCGGGTGATATTTTGCACGACAAAACCTGCACGCCGCGCAGCCTGGCCATCAAGGTACTTGGCGTTGATGGCGACCGGTTGCCTGGCAGCGAAAAAGCCATCACGCAGGATTTTTTATTTGTGAACGGCGCCAGTTTCCTGTCATCCAGCGTACAGGTGTTTCTCTCCAACCTGAAACACATCGCCTCCACGCCGGAAACCAACACTGAATTCCGGCATTTTTTATCACAAATTTTCCGCTCAACGGCCAAGCTGGTCGAATCGCTCAAAAGTGGCCAGCAAACCCTGATCAGAAACCTGCACCAGCCACAAGAAACCAATATCTTAGGTGAAACCTATTTTAGCCAGGACCCGATTCTATACGGCAACTACATGGCCAAAATCGCCTTTGTACCGATCTCCCCTGACCTAATCACCCTCACTAACAAACCGATTGATACCCTCGCCTCCGATGGCCTCAGGAAGTCTATCGTCGATTACTTTATTGCCCACACTGCCATCTGGGAGTTACGCGTGCAACTGTGCACCGACATCAAGCAAATGCCTATTGAGGACTCGACGGTGATCTGGTCGGCAGATGTGTCGCCTTATATCCCGATTGCCCGCATTACGGCCAAACCACAAATCGCCTGGAGTCCCTATCGTTCGCATGTCGTTGATGAGGGCATGATGTTCTCGCCATGGCATGGCATTCAATCGCACCGGCCGCTAGGCTCCGTCATGCGGCTGCGAAAAATGAGCTATGAAATGTCCAGAAACCTGAATGCGGCCCCCGCAGGCGCGCCGGTGCATGAGCCGACCAGTCTGGATGATTTGTGCTGAACACACATCATCCAGACTGACACAGCCTAGGCGGTCTGGCGGTCACGCAGGCGGTATGCCCATACATCCGGCAGGTAAGTCGCAATCACCATCAATGCCGCCAGGGTTAAAAACAGCCACTTCACCGAATAGCTGGTGACAAACTTAGCAGCGGGCGTTTGCGACTGCACAAACTGATAAAATGCCGGTTCGTCTATGCCTTCGATATATTGGCCCTTGATCTCTGTCGCCATGTCTTTCAAATGGTCCACATCCTGGCTGGATAAATAGCGGTCAAACTCGGCATACGCCACCGGTGGATCAGGATCATCCTTGCTGGCATCGCTGTAATTGACGCCGCCGCCAGCGCTTTCGGCCGCCGCATCGGTACCCCAATAGCCGACAAAGCGGTTATTCGCATTAAAGCGCTTGATTGGTGCAGGCTCCTTACCACCGACACCCACAAAAATCACATTTTTGCCTATGCGCACATCGCTGATATCCAGCTTGTTAATGCCATTGGCTTTGGGCGCTTCGTCACCATCGGTAAAAAACAGCATTTGCGCCGGAATATTCAGGTAATCAAACGTGGCTTCAGCGGCCTTCACCCCAAACGTCATGCGGCTGTTACCACTCCAGGCCATACGCCATTCCAGGTGATTAATGCTGTCATTAATAATGTCAAAGTTAGCGCACACTTCTAATGGCATAAACAATAACGCGACATTCTCAGCCGCAAATACGCCCACACTCACATATGTGCCGCAGGGCGATGTTTTCACCACCTGCCGCATCAGATGCTGTGTGTAGGCCAGGCGCGTCGCCGGTTTATTGGCAACGTGCATATCCTCGGCGTTCATGCTTTGCGAAATATCTGCCAGCAACAAATAGTTATGCACTTCTTGTTTGAGTTGTATCTCCGGCTTGACCAGGGCCAGCACCAGAAACAGCATGGTGCCCAACAATAAACTGGTTTCATAATGTGCTTTAAGCAGTGAAAAAAAGCGTTTCATGGTAACCCCTGTGGCAGATTGCTGATCTCCATGCCGGAAGGATCCTGCGGCACGGTTTTAATGTGTTTGGGAATCACGCCGTGCAATAAACTCAAATTGAATTTAGCTGCCTGGTTGCCAGGGTCGAGCTTGAGTGACTGCTCATACGCGGCACGCGCCTGTAAATAATCAAACTTGGCTTGCTCCTGAATCGAGCCATCCGTCTCGACCAGGCGCTGCAAACCAGAGCGGAACAAATGATTGCCAATATTAAAATGAATCTGCGACTTTAATGCCTGGCTGGGTTTAAACACCGAGGCATCCTGCTGTTTCGGCGCCTCCAGCAATTGGCCAAAATTCTGTATTGCATGTTTGTAGTTACCCGTTTTGCCTTGCTGATATGCATCGGCAAACTTCTGGTGAAAAGGAAACGGGTCTCCTGCCAGCACTTCGCCCGCCTGTAAAAGGCCATTGGCCGCAGAGATGGTATGCACCTGATAGCCTTCATACGCGCTCCCTAGCACGCCGACAATGAAGAGCAATCCCAGCACCTGGTTTTTGCGCGTTAAATGGTTTTTCATTCGTATACCCTTACATTTTTAATCACCAGAATCAGCAAGACCAACACCAGCGCAGAGACCATAAACACCTTGGAATAGTCATAGCCGGCAATGGTCTCGTGGTATTTAATGGCCTTTTTCTCCCGCGAGTCGATATCGTTAATCGCCGACTGCAAGGTTTCCGGGTCATCGGCTTCATAGGCTTTGTATTTCAGGCCCAGTGACTGGAAATACTTGTGCAGCACGATGGAGTTAGGCGTGCGGTCTTCTTCGTATTCATCTTTGGAGAAAATACTCGGCTCGCCTGGTTCACGCAGCATGATCCAGTAAATACTCAGCTTGCGGCTTTTCAGGCGCTCGCTGAGCAAATACTTCACGCGCGGGCTCAGTTTGCCAGCGCCATCCGAAAGCAGAATCACCGCGCGTGAGCCTGAACTCTGGATGTTATCGAACAAGCCAACCGCCTCAGTAAGCCCAGCGCCAATGTTGGTCTGGTTGAGCGAAGGACTGGTGGCGGCAAGAATCGCTGCATGAATGGCATCACGGTTAGTGGTGATTTTGATGCCGTACAACGCCGAGTTGGTAAACCCCACCACCCCCATCATGTCATTCGGACGTGAGTCAATAAATTGCGTGATGATACGGCGCGCCGCGGCAGACTTGATTTCCGCCACATGCCCACCTGAAGCATCTCCCGCAAACGGGTGGTCCATACTCACGCTGCGGTCTATCACCATCACCGTTTGGGCACCCTTGCCTACGCGTGGTACCTGTTCATCTGAACCTCGCGGGGCCGCCAGTGCAATCACGATACTCAGCAACAGCAAAGACATGATCACCTTCACCGCCAGGTTGAGCCGGTCAGAAAACAGGTCTTCCGGCATCAGCTCCAGCCAGCTGTAATGCTGGCCTTGATGGCCTTTTAACCAGAAAGGCAGCAGCGCGATGGGCAACAGGGCAAATGCCCATGGATTTAAAATGATCATGACACGCCCCGCTCACAATCACGCAAACGCTTGCTGAGCTGCACCAGCTGCGCAATCAGCTGGCGGCTATCGCGGCTTTTCACGTCGTATAACGATTGATTGGACGCCTCAAAAAATTGCGTAATCTCCTGCTGCAGGCCTTTAAAGCCTGGTCGCAAGCGCACAAACTCATCCACATCGCGGGCGAAAATATTCGCGCCATAATGCTGGTTGAAGGCCTGATGCAAATAAACCAGCGCTTTTTTCTCTTCTGCCGCAGTTTTTGGTTTGGCGGATTTTGCCAGGCGCTTGAGTTGCCTGTGCGCCCGTGCAAATGCCCCCCCCATGAATGGCAGCCATTGGCCATCGGCATTGATGTACAGCAAGGCGAGCAAGCTGATCACCGTCATGCTCAGACTGACCACCAACCCTTGCTGATGCACATGACTGTCAATCAGGGGTGTTTTCACTTCGGGCAAGATATTCTTCCTGGCGGTGGTCGTCCCGCCCGTCACCAGTGGTGAAAACCAGAATCCCCAGGCGGGAATATCCACTGTAGTGGCTGCAACTATCAGTTTTTCTGCGGGCAAATACATCACGCTGGGCGTGGCACTGGCCGCAAATACCTGATAATCAAATTGCACGGTATAACGGGTATGCCCGGACTGCGCCTGGCTTTGTACGGCGATGCCAACCAGCTCGATGCCATTCTGTTTGCGGCCCTTTTTAGGCAAGCTGTTTTTTGCCAGCGTGTCTCCGCCGGAAGCCTCAACCACTAGGGTTCTGGTCAGCACATCCCCAATATGCACCCCATACGTCGAGGGTGGGTTCACCACACTTAAAGTAGGGGCAGCTGCCAGGCTGCTATTGGCCGTGAGCAATACGCTGGCCGCCAGTAACAGGCATTGCATGCCCCTGCGAACGGTTATGTTTGAAATCTGTTTTAGCATGATTGTTTTTTCACCATCACATTGCTTGTTCAAAATAATGCGTCATCAGCTCTGGCCTGTAGTCGCCATGCATAAACAACGCCGGACTCTCATAACGCATGAATAAAGCTTCTAATGCCTGCCTGCGCGCATGAAAGGCGTGAATGAATTTGGCTTTCACTTCACTACGGAAAAACAACGTGCGGTTACGCCCGGTTTCCAGGTCTATCATGGTGCCAAAGCCAAACTTGGGCAGTTTTTTGTATTCCTCATCGTCCCACAGCACAATCGGCACCACCTTATGGGCAGACATCGCCAGCAAGGTTTTCTCAATCACCTGCATGGGCATATGAAAATCCGAAATCCAGAACACCAGGGCGCGCGTCTGCCCCAGAAAATTAGGCATGTCGGTGACGCCCTCCATGCCGATACGCAGCGAGTGATACTCATGCAGCAAGGCGATGGTCTGTTTGCTCTGGTGATAATTTCGGCTCAGCGGCAAGGTGAAATCCTCAAGCACCTGCTGGTTGTAGCCAATAAAACCAAACAAATCGCCCATGTTATAAGCCGAATTCGCCACCGCCGTGGCGATTTCTACCGCAGTATCCAGCTTGCGCTGGCGCCCCCTGAACTGCATGGACCCGGATAAATCACACACGGCATAAATCGGCGTCGTGCTGTCCTGGTTAAACTGCCGCACCTGCACCTGCTCAAACGGGTCACGTATGGTCTGCCGCAAATCCATACGCCTGGCATCCGGGTAATCCACCAGGTTGATGGTGCCACGGTAGTCTGAGCCTATCCCACGCTGAGTGCCGGGATGATCACCGAGCTGGATGCTGTCAGACTTCCAGCCAACCACATATTCAAAGGGCCGCGCATAACCGGCCTCTTCGTCATACCGCGGCGTTTTCTGCTCAGCTTTTTTCCAGGCGTTTTTGAGTGTGGCGCGCATGCTTAAGCCGCTTTGCTAAAGGACAGGCTAGGCACCGCCACCGTGCGGATAATATTGCTCGTCAGCTCCCTGGCCAAGGCTGTCCTGCGGTTTTCATAGGCCGCGTTAAACACCAGTCGGTGCGAAATCACCTCGTGGAACACGGCATGAATATCTTCCGGGTACAAACTATCGCGGCCGTTCAACCAGGCATTGACGCGGGCGGCTTTCATCAGCATGCCCATGCCGCGCGGGCTGGCGCCAGTCTGGATCACACGACTGACATCCACACTCTCCATGGTCACGCCAAATTTCTCCGGATGCTGTGTGGCCTCCCACAAATCCATGGTGTATTCCTCCAGCACATCGCTGGATTGAATATGATTTTGCAGTCGGTCAGAAAACGCATTTAACTGGTCAAACTTCAAAATGCTGCTCTCCACCTGTTGCGTGAGCTTTTCGGCGTGCTGGAACTTGGTATTGAACACCAGCGACTTTTTCAACTCACGGTCCGCCGGAATATCAATCGGAATCTCCATCATGAATCGGTCACGCGCCGCGGAAGGGATTTCAAACGTTTCGTTTTTCTCCACCTGGTTGCGGTCAGCAAACACAATCATGTGCGGCATGCGGTATTCTTTTTTGAACGCGCTGATATGGCGCTCCGCCATCACCCGCAACATCAGGGCATGCACCTGCGGCCGCGCACGGTTGATCTCGTTAAAAAAGAACACGGATAAATCTTCCCCGGCGCGCAACAACGGACCCTCATCAATTTGCGGCCTGCCATCTGGCCCCAAAAAGGTGTGGTAAATCAGGTCGTTCGGCATCAGGTCGACCGTGCCTTCAATCCGCTCATACGCGCCACCAATGCCGCGCGCAATCGATTGCAGCAAGGTGGTTTTGCCCACACCTACGCCACCATCCAGCAACACATGGCCGCGGGCAAAAATCGCAATATTCATCAAGCGGATGGCTTTACTCTGCCCGACAATCACCTGGTTCACCTGCTTTTCAAGTTCCAGCGCATGATGGCGCCAATCTGTCAGTTGGATATCTAATGGAGGTGACATGACTCTTCCTTTCTAACCACGGTTAAAAATACGCTCATGGAGAAGATCTCCCCGAACGATTTATCTGAATGTACAAAATGTTTCAAAAATGTAACAGAGTGACACTAGTCCACAATCCTCCAGTTTTAAGAACTTCACTGGTCCAGTTATTTTTGCGATATAGTGCCGATTGAGTAATCCAGATTTCCCGTAAAAGAAAGGGATTTATTCCTGACATGACATGTTTTTGGTGTGACTGATGGAGAGCGCAATGCTACGTTCGTGGAGTCTTAAACTCACAATTACCGACACCTCAGGCTTGCCGGTGTACCTGCAAATTGCCCAGCAAATCATGGAGGAAATTCAGCGTGGCCGCTTAGCGCCTTCCACCGCCATGCCAGGCACGCGGGAGCTGGCCGAGAAACTCAATGTAAACCGCAAAACAGTGATCCTGGCTTATGACGAACTCATCGCCCAGGGCTGGCTGGTGTCTGAGCAACGCCGAGGCTCGTTTGTCTCGGCCAACCTGCCCAACTTTAGTACACAGGCGCAAACTTCTAAAAGTAGTCATCAACCCGCCAATGTGGTGGAAGGCCCGACGCACCCGCTACTCAATTATCAATCGCCAGTCGATGGCGTGATTGATTTTAATGACGGCATCCCCGATGCACGGCTGATCCCGTTCAATATCCTGTCGCGGGCATTCCGCCATGCCTTGATCGGCTCCAGCAAAGGCAAAAGCCTAGGATATGGCGACCCACGCGGCACGCTGGCCCTGCGCCAATCCATCGCCACCATGCTCAATATGGAAAGAGGCCTGAGTGTGGATATCGACCAGATCTGCATTGCGCGTGGCAGCCAGATGGGCATCTTCCTGGCCGCACGCGTATTGACACGCCCGAACGACAATATTGTCGTCGAGCAGCTCAGCTACCCGGCCGCCAAAGAAGCCTTCAGGTCCTGCGGCGCCAACATCCTCACCGTCAAACAAGACAAGCATGGCATCGATGTCGTTGCGCTGGAAAAACTCTGCCAGCAGCACCCTATCCGCGCCATTTATGTCACGCCGCACCACCAGTTCCCCACCACCGTCATCATGACCGCCGAGCGGCGCTTAAAACTGCTGATGCTGGCCGAACAATACGACTTCACCATCGTCGAAGACGACTACGACCACGAGTTCCACTTTTCATATCACCCGGTGTTCCCGCTGGCCAGCACCAACCACGGCGGCCGCGTGATCTATGTTGGCTCGCTCTCCAAAGTGCTCGCGCCCGGCTTGCGCGTGGGCTACCTGGTCGCCACCCCCAGCCTCATAGATCGCTGTGCGCAGGAAGTCATGCTCATAGACCGTCAGGGCAACTCCATCACCGAACTCGCCGTGGCCGAACTCATGCACTCCGGCGAAATCAAACGCCATATCCGCCGTACGTTCAAGGTGTATAACGAGCGCAGAAACCTGCTGATTGCGCTGATTAAAAAAGAACTCAGAGAATACGTCACCTTCGACGCCCCCGATGGCGGGCTCGCCATTTGGCTACGTTTAAAAGAAGGTTACGACGTAGAACAGGTTGCCGGACAGGCGTTGAAACATCATGTGCGCATTTTGCCTGGCACCTTGTTTTCTGAGACAGAGCAAAGCGTGCATGCCATACGCTTGGGGTTTGGCAGTCTAACTACCGCCGAGTTAGAGAAAGGGGTACTGGCCTTAAAAACCGCGTTCATGGGCGGCTAGGTATTTTGATATTTAAGAAAATTTAAATATTACCGAAAACAATTTATTACAATGTAAGTTAATTTTATTATGGGAAGCGTCAGATAAATCAATATTAGAAATATTCGTTCATTTTATGAAAAATATTAAAAATCAGAATATTGAAAATAATCAATACATCCAGACCTTGATCGATAACTTCCCATTCATGGTCTGGCTCAAGGATGTGAACAGCCGCATCCTGGTGGCGAATACAGCCTACGCCAACATGGTGGGTGTTCACTCGAGTACTGAACTGATTGGTAAGACAGACTTTGATTTTTTTCCGCCAGAGTTAGCGCAAGAGTATGTCGATGGTGATAAAAAAGCCATGCTGAGTACCACGCCGAGCGCGGTCACGGTGCCGATTAAAAACGCAGAAGGCGAGTACTACTGGATAGAGTCTTACAAATCCTCAGTGATTGTAGACGGCAAAGTGGTCGGCTCGCTTGGTTACGCCAGAGACGTGACCGAAAGCATCCAGAAAGAAAACGAATACAAATCCATTGTAGAAAATTCATCGAACTGCATCGCCAAATACAACCGCGATTGCGAACGCATCTTTCTCAACAAAGCCAACTCCTCGTTTTATGAAGTCGACTCCACCAGCCTGATAGGCAAAACGCCGTCGCAATATCCCGGTGGCGCCTCCGCCAAAGTCCTTGAGAAAAGCATACAAGAGGTATTTCAAAACGGGGAAAATCAACATGTTGCATTCAAGCTGACCACCAAACATGGCAAGCACAAAATCATGCACACGGTATTAACTCCCGAATTTAACGCCATCCACGAAGTACAAGCCGTCATCGCCATCGGCCAGGACATGACGCAGTCATATGAAAACCTGGACCGCATCCATCACCTGGCGTATTTCGACTCTATTACCAAGCTGCCCAATCGTATTTCTTTGCTGGAAGTGCTAGAGCAATGCATCAAAAAATCACACCGCTCAGGCTGTTCATTTGCATTTCTGATGCTGGATTTAGATGGCTTCAAGGCAGTCAATGACTTGCTTGGGCACTCCGAAGGTGACTTGCTGCTATACGAAATGGCAAGACGCATTGAACGCTCGGTGAGGCCAACCGATACCGTTGCCCGCCTGGGCGGCGACGAATTCGCCATTGTGCTGTCAGACGTCAAAGACCCCAAAAATGCCGGGGGTGTGGCAAAAAAAGTACTCGAATCCATCAAGCAACCCATTTTAATCCGTGGCACAGAACTGTTTATTTCCGCCAGCATTGGCATCGTGATTTGCCCTGACCACAGTAGCGATGTCAGCGATATTGTGAAGTATTCAGATATCGCCATGTACAAAGCCAAGAAACAAGGCAGAAATAACTACCAATATTATTCCGCCGACTTATCGCAAACCACGATTGAACGCATAGACATAGAACGCTCATTGCGCACCGCCCTGCAAAACGACGAGTTCTTGCTGCACTACCAGCCACAAGTGAATTTAGAGACCGATAAAATCGTCGGCGTAGAAGCGCTACTCAGATGGAACCGTAACCACAACGAAATGATCCCGCCAAATCGCTTTATCAGCATTGCGGAAGACTCAGGCTTGATTGTCGAGATTGGTGAATGGATCATGCAAACGGCATTTAAAGACGCGGTCCGCTGGAACACTGGCCGCAAAGACCCCATTAGTGTCGCCATCAATTTATCCAGCCGCCAGTTTATCCATAACAACCTGCTCAACTCCATCAAGCACCTGTTAAAGAAAACCCACTGCAACCCGGCTTGGATCACCTTAGAGATCACGGAAAGCCTGCTGCTAAATGACAACCTGCATATTAGAAAAACCCTCAAAAGCCTGGATAACCTGGGCTTCAGAATCTCCCTGGATGACTTTGGCACCGGCTATTCCGCATTGAGTTACCTGAACAAATTCCCGGTCAGTGAAATTAAAATTGACCAGTCATTTGTGCAAGGCATCGCAGACAACAATGATCACCGGCTCATTGTGCAGGCGATTATTTCCATGGCGAAAAGCTTGGGTAAAGAACTGGTGGCAGAAGGCGTGGAGAAGGCCGAACAAGCCAAGTTTTTAGAAAGCTGTGACTGTAAAGTGGTGCAAGGCTACTTCTATAGTAAACCCAAGCCGTTTGATGAAATTGATATGCAGGCATCGTGGGCGCCTGCTGTTCACGAAAATAAAGCGATATAAACGCCAGCTACGCTGAAAGCTCTTGTAATGCCAACCTCAACTCGCTCGCGTCAATGTCCCTAACCAGGCGTTTGAGCTCAACACCGTCTTTCATAAAAACCAACGTAGGCCATAGTTTCACGTGGAACGACCGCCCTAACCTGCGGCCTTTGCCATCCTCAACTTTAATATGGCGGATATTGGGAAACTGAGCCAGTTCAGACGTAATCGCAGATTGCGCGGCCTTGCAGTAGCCGCACCAAGTAGCGCCAAACTCCAGCACTGTGGCGCCTGTTAAGGAGTTTACTTCTTCGCGGGTAGGTTCTGGGTTTTCCATATCCGACCTCTAACATTTATTCTCATCAGCAACTGTCAAGGATTACTTGACAGTTGCTGATAACCTTAAGACTTTGTTACACCCCCGATGGATGTGTTTGCTATGCAAGTATCGTTTAAATCTAGTGATTATCTGATGACTAAAAACGCCATCCTGACGACAAAGCCTCTGCCTGCTGCAAGACTGTTTGCACAGCTGCATCTTGCAAATCAGGTGGGTAGCCATACTTCCGCAGAATACGCTTCACCAGTACACGCATACGTGCCCGAGCGGAATCTCTATGTGCCCAGTCTACAGTGACATTTTCGCGAAGGCTTACTAGCAACTCATGTGCGATCAGTTTTAATTTATCGTCGCCCATCACCTCTAAAGCACTGTTGTTTTCTGCCAGAGCATCATAGAAAGCGATTTCCTCATCAGATAGCCCAGACTCTTCGCCACGCTGACGAGCTGCACGTATATCCTTGGCCAGTTGAATCAATTCTTGCAACACCTCGGCAGTCGTGATCGCATTGGCGTGATAACGTGCCACGGCATCTTCCAATCTTTCCGAGAACGCCTTAGTTTGGACTACATTGGCTTTACTACGTGAGCGAATGCCATCATTAATCAGCTTACGCAAAGCTTCCAGCGCAAGGTTCTTGCGCTCCATCTGCTGCACTTCAGCAAGAAACTCATCAGACAAAATTGAGATGTCCGGACTCTTGATGCCAGCAGCAGCAAGAATATCCACGATCTCGGTTGAAACTACAGCACGACTGACAATCTGCTGAATTGCAAGCTCGCGTTCTTGCTGAGTAACACCAGAACCCGTGCTACTCTTAACCAGTGCGGCACGGATCGCCTGGAAGAAACCGACCTCCTCCCGGATATCACGTGCTTCATCAGAGGCGGATGCCAAGGCAAACGCCTTGGACAATGCAAGTACAGCATCTTGGTATCGACGATGAGCATCCTTCTTACCATCCTTAGTTTTTTCGTTCGCCGCCAACCTCTGCTGCAGGTCTAGAATCCACTCTATGGCACCTGCCATCATTACCAAGCGTTCTTTGGGTGTGCCATTCATTGCAGAGGTATAGTTGTAGCCGTGGTACATATCACGTACAACTTCATATTTCTCCAGCATTACTGAAATGGCCTCAGCCTCATCAATACCAGTGTTTTCCTGGTCGTTTTTAGAATACTGTTGTAGGGCAGACTTCAAATTTTGCGCAATGCCGATGTAATCCACAATCAGACCAGCTGGTTTATCGCGGAACACCCGATTCACCCGCGCAATTGCCTGCATCAGGCCATGTCCCTGCATAGGTTTATCCACATACATCGTATGCATGCAAGGTGCGTCAAAACCAGTGAGCCACATATCCCGCACAATCACAAGTTTGAGTGGATCTTGCGGATCGCGGGCGCGTTTGGCCAATAAATCACGTCTAGCCTTATTGCCTATATGCTGCTGCCACTCCTTAGGATCGCTCGCCGCCCCAGTCATTACAATCTTGATTGCGCCTGCATTGTCATCATCGCTATGCCAATCGGGGCGTAGTTTCTTAATTTCTTCGTACAACCTCACGCAAATGCGGCGGCTCATACACACCACCATGGCCTTACCATCTAACGCAGCTACCCGATCTTCAAAGTGGGCAACCATGTCTTTGGCGACCAATGCCAGTCTTTTATCGCTGCCAACCAGGGCTTCAATCGTAGACCCCTTTTTCTTTAAGCGCTCTTGGTCGGCCTCGGAATCTTCTTCGGTGAGATACTCCACCTCGGCATCTATTTTTGGCTTCTCTTCCTCATCAAGCTCAATCCGCGCCAGCCGCGATTCATAGTAGATCGGCACGGTGGCACCGTCTTCCACCGCACGGCTAATGTCGTAAACATCAATGTAATTACCAAACACGAGCGGTGTGTTTACATCGTCCGCTTCAATCGGCGTGCCAGTAAAACCGATAAATGATGCATTTGGCAAGGCGTCGCGCATGTACTTGGCAAAGCCATAAGAAATCTCGCCGGTTTTGGCGTCCACCTTGGCTTTAAAGCCATACTGACTGCGGTGCGCTTCATCCGCGATGACGACCACGTTGCGTCTTGTGGTAAGCGGCTCTGTCACCTCGCCAAACTTCTGCAACGTCGTAAAAATAACACCGCCAGAAGCCCGGTTTAACATCTTCTGCAAATCGTCACGGCTTTCGGCCTGTATCGGCGTCTGCCGGATCAAATCACGGCACATCGAAAAAGTGGCAAATAGCTGATCATCAAGATCGTTGCGGTCAGTCAGCACTACCAGTGTCGGATTTGCCATCGCCGGATGCCGCACCAGTTGCCCTGCATAAAACGCCATCAAGAAACTTTTGCCCGACCCTTGCGTATGCCAGATGACCCCTGCACGTCTGTCACCTTGGCTCTGTGTCTTCACACTCGGCAAACCATAATCCGCTGGATCTTGCGCTGCGCCTTGTACAGAAGCTGAAGCTCGAATTGTTGAAGCAACCGCATGCCGTACTGCATGAAACTGATGATAACCTGCAATGATTTTGACCAACCCAGAACCCGTTTCACCAAACACGGTGAAATCGCGTAGCAAAGCCAGTAAGCGGCGCCGCTCGAATACGCCTTCAATCAATGTCGAGAGTTCTGGCGCACCTTTAGGCGCAACATCCACGCCGTCGGTGGTGCGCCAGGGCATAAAGCGCTCAAGGTCTGCCGAGAGCGACCCAACCCGTGCCGCAATACCGTCTGAGGTCACCAAAAGTGCATTGGTATTAAACAACGCCGGAATCTGCTGCTTGTAGGTCTGCAGCTGGTTGAATGCACCTAACAGATGTGCCCCTGCACTCCCCGGCGCTTTGAGTTCTATTACGCCTAAAGGCAAGCCATTGACGAAGATCACGACATCGGGTCGACGATTGCTTTGGCCGTTAATCACCACAAACTGGCTCACCACTAGCCAATCGTTATGCTCTGGGTGCTCAAAGTCAATCAGAGTAACTTTGCCCGCCGTCAGCGTACCATCGTTCGCATAGTACTCAACGTCTACACCCTCCGTTATCAGCTTATGGATGCGGCGGTTTTCTTCAAGCAGCGATGGCAGTTCAGATTGCATCACTCGCCTCAACGCATCGTTTTGCGCCTCAGCTGGCAAACTCAGGTTCAACCGTGCTACAGCGTCCTCAAACCGCTGTTTGAGTATCACCTCATTGTGACTCTCTCGCTCCGGCTGCTTGCCGTCTGGGCCAATTTCTTCTTCGCACGCAATGTTGTAACCCAGTGCCTGCAGTTGATCCAATAGTGTTTGCTCCACTTGCGCTTCGGATAAAAATGCCATTAGCGCTCCCCTTCAGTGAGCAATCGCACCAGTGGTGTATTAATAAAATACATATGCTTGCCTTGTGCAAACTCCTGCACGATGCCCTTGGCCGCGAGCTGCTTCAAATATTTAGCCGCTGTCTGGCGAGTGATGCCGAGGTCACGCTGTACAAACTCAATGCGCGTATAAGGGTGCCGAAACAAGTTGTTAAGTAAATCCTGAGAATAGAGTTTGGGCAACTCCTGCCGTAAACGCTGCTTGGTTTCCGCCATCAACTCACGCATTCCCTCAACCAGCACCACGGTAGTCTGTGCCGTTTCAGCCACGGCCTGCAACATAAACAATAACCATGCTTGCCAATCACCTTGATCACGCACAGCCTGCAGCAGACGGTAATAATCCGTCTTATGCTGATTGATAAAGCGCGAAAGATAGAGCACCGGCGCCTCTAGCAGCCCCGTTTTACTCAGATAAAGTACACTCACTATCCGCCCAATACGCCCATTGCCATCGCTAAATGGGTGAATGCTCTCAAACTGATGATGAATCACTGCCATTTTCAACAAATCATCCAGCCCATCCTCAGTCGTATTGATAAAGTGTTCCAGCGCATGCATATGCTGCAAAATCTCCGCCGCGTCTTGCGGTGGTACAAACACCGTCTTACCCGTTTTGTCGTTTTTAAGTACCGTGCCCGGTGTTTGACGAAATTCCTCTGCGCTATTTTTCAGCATCTGAAACAAGCTAATCAGCAAACCATTGGTCAACAACCCTTGTTGTTCACGCATCTGCTCGTAGCCCAACATCAAGGCTTCACGGTAACGCGAAACTTCTTTAGCTGCTATTGATATCCCTGCTGCCAACTGCAAATCTGCCTGAAACAGCTCATCCTGCGTGGTGACATAGCTTTCAATTTCCGAGCTCGCCTTAGCTTCTTGCAATGCCAGCGTGCTGACCAGGATGCCCTGATTGGGGATACTCTTAGCGCAGCCTTTCAGTTCCGCCAAGTGCCGATGAGCCAATGCCAATGCTTTCAGCAAAACTGGCGCATCGAAATCGACACCAACAGGCGGCAGAGGAGGAATGATATAACTCGGCGTTAACATGATTCGCTCATCGTGTTAATAAAATTGTATATTTTTAACATGGTAACTGGAATATGTTCAAAAAATAGAAATTTTTATGCATGTTTAGGCCATCATCTGTTAAGTCACTCCATTGCGACAAAACCCTATTACAACCCATCTTATTATTCAACTGCATCTGCAACCGGAGCTGGTAATCCACGTGTAGCGTTCAAGGCCTCGACATACGCGTCCCGATCTAGTTGATAGAGCAAACGGCTCACTTCAATATTGATAGGTATCTCATCTCCGCCAGGTAGTACAAAAAGCAAGGTCGGTGAATCAGTATTCTCATTACTCACCGCCAGTCCTACATGTGCATCAATCAACGCATTGTCATCTGCAAAGCGCTCCCATGGCTCGCGAGAACTGCTCGGGTCAAGCTGCGTATCCAGATAGGCTTGATGCAGAAAAGCTACGATGGCATCTGCCGCCAAAACCGCACTGCGGCGATGATGTTCGGCCAAACGAGCTAGATAAGGATCTTTACCGTGACTAGCAGGACCCGCCTTGTTGCGAAGGTCGTTCAGTGCATCGGCTAACTTATGGTGGCTGGACACCAGCTTTTTGAATCGGTCATCACGAACATCTCCCAACTTGAGTGCACGAATTGCGGCCGTCAACCAGTCGGAGAGCGAGGGTGTCTCTTGCGTAGGCCTAAGGGGGATTTGTTGAGTGTGAAAACTTTCTACCACCACGCGACAGACCACTTCAACGACAGTCTTGGCACAGTCTATGCACGCGTCGTTGTTCTGTTCTAGATTGCGCTCCATGGCCTCGAAGGTCTGTTGCAACATAGGCGCGTCGCGCCAATGACCGCATGCCTCGCGAATGCCAGGGCACCAATCCAAAGTCATATTGCTGCTCCAACGATACGCTCGGCATCCGGGACGCGCAACTCGCCAGTGATAAGCTTGGGCAGCAGGGTATCGCGCAGTTGGACGAGCGTTGCGATTGCTTCCTCGTTAGTTTTGATGCTAATGAACATAGGCTCAACAACATGCGAAAATGCATCCCACACAGCTTTGCTTGAAGGCACTGCAAGCTTGAATGCAGCTACTGAATCAGCCTGAACACGTTGGCGCCCAGAAGTGCCGGTCATACTCCGAATAGCCTGCTCTCGAAAGGCAGCGTTGCGGGCAAGCAGGTACCCAAACTCTTTCGGCACCGGAGGCTTAGGGCGCATAACGATGTACTCGGTGGATCCCCATCCTACGGTGTTATCCGGCAAACACTGGACGAAGGCCGTCTTGCCATTCTCTAAGCAAGGGGTAATTCTCGCCAGCAGGGTGTCGCCATTGCGAAAACGCATGCCACTGCCAAAGGCTCGCAATATAGGTGGCTCAGGCCAGCTTCCTGAAGTCGGCAATGCGGCCATCTCGATGTAGGGAGCCTCAGTGTCCTTTCGTAAAGGCTCAGCAGGATTGAACTCAATGAGTTTGCTCATCGGTACAATTTCCCATCCCTCTGGCATCTCACCCAACTTTGATTCAACTAACCGATCGGGAAAGATTTCATAGATATGTGCGGGCAGACCCGGCAAGGATTGGTTGTTGAACCAGCGGCGTTCCAGCTTGGCGCGTACTGGCTCGAAGTCTACGAACCACGCCTTGAATAAGGCATGAGAGATCGCATCAAGGGACACATTTTGAATGCGCAGATTTTCGATTTTTTCGTCGAGGGTACCAAGTATGTGGGCAATAGCCCGCTGTTCTGGCAAAGGTGGAATTGCGATTTTCAGTTCGTAGAGTACCGCAACGGTCAAATAGGGCAGCGCAGTACCTCCAGCTACCTCACCAAAATCAAACTGCGAAAGAGCATAGTGTAAGAAACGACTGTCGACAGCGTCAGAAGCTGGGATTGCACCCATCATATTGTTATCAATGATCGTCGGCCGAATGATGTAACGGAGTCGGTTAGCTTTAAGTGCTTCACCAATCTTTGCGAATATAGTTGTACCAGGAGGAAACACCTTCGCCTTTAATTGAAAGAGATCGTCGTCGTCGACCCAGTTATTTGCATCCTGAATCTGCACTACATTCGCAGCCAAGTTCATATCACTGACCTTGACGAATGGGTAGATGCCAGCTGATTTACCTTGTAGTGCTGGAGGGAAGACCGACCCAGCACGTAATTGGCAAACATCACGAAGAGTCGCATCTTGCCAATCATTCGCCATATCCAAGCTCCTTCAGGTTAGCCCCAATAGCCGCATCCAGCCTAGCGGCGTCGGCCTGGTGCTTTCGCCACTGCGCCGATAGCCGTAGTAACTTTTCCTCAAAGGGCTCACCGTCATCCTCCTGATCAGCCGCGCCCACATAGCGGCCTGGTGTCAGCACGTGACTGTGCTTACGAATATCATCCAACGTTGCCGATTTGCAGAAACCCGCCTCGTCAGCGTATTCACCTGCATCTTTCTCACCACGCCAAGCGTGGTAAGTGTTGGCGATCCTCAGTACTTCTTTATCTGTCAGTTCGCGCCGGGTACGATCCACCAGCACTCCCAGTTTGCGGGCATCGATAAATAGCACCTGCCCACGACGGTCACGCAGATGCTCTTTACCTGAACGGCCATTGGATTTGTCACGTGCCAAAAACCACAAACAGGCGGGGATTTGGGTTGAGTAGAAGAGTTGACCTGGGAGGGCGACCATGCAATCCACGACGTCTTTTTCAATCATTTCGCGGCGGATATCACCCTCACCAGAGGTGTTGGAACTCATCGAGCCATTAGCCAACACCACGCCTGCCGTACCAAACGGCGCGAGATGATGGTAGATGTGCTGAAGCCACGCGTAGTTGGCATTGCCCACTGGCGGTGCGCCGAATTTCCAGCGTACATCTTCTCGCAGGCGGTCGCCGCCCCAGTCTGAGATATTGAATGGGGGATTGGCGAGGATATAGTCAGCTTTTAGGTCGCGTAGTTCGTCTTTATGAAAACTGCCCTCGTTGTTCCAGCGGATGTCGGAGTCAATACCACGCACCGCAAGGTTCATCTTGGCCAGTCGCCATGTGGTGTAGTTAGACTCCTGACCGTAAATTGCAATATCGCCAATGCGGCCGCCGTGCTCCTGAACGAATTTCTCAGACTGCACGAACATGCCGCCCGAGCCGCAACAAGGGTCATAGACACGGCCGGAATAGGGCTCGAGCATCTCGACCAACACACTCACCACGGAACGTGGGGTGTAAAACTCACCGCCACGCTTACCCTCAGCGCCAGCGAATTGCCCAAGGAAATACTCATACACCCTTCCAAGCACATCTTTGGAGCGATCGCCTTCTTCATTGAGTGCAATGCCAGAGATCAGGTCGATTAGCTCGCCTAGCATCACTTTATTGAGCGCAGGGCGGGCGTAGTCCTTGGAAAGTACACCTTTGAGCGACTCGTTATCCTTCTCAAGGGCGCGCATCGCATCATCAATCAAAGTACCGATAGTTGGTTGCTTTGCGTTATCCTGAAGATGCGACCAGCGCGCTTCTTTCGGAACCCAAAACACATTGTCTGCTAGGTATTCGTCTTTATCCTCAGCTACCCGCGCATCCTCAGCTAACAAAGCTTTGTACTTAGCCTCAAAGGCATCGGAGATGTACTTAAGGAAGATCAGCCCAAGCGCAACGTGCTTGTAATCGGAAGGCTCCATGTTGCCGCGCAGCTTGTCGGCTGTTCTGAAAAGATCAGCCTCAAAACCCAAGTGATCTCCCTTAATATTTTTCTTCTCTACTTTTGCCATTTTCTATTTCTTGACCCAATGCTGAGGATTTTGCACCCATGCTACTTAATAAAAGCTTAAAACTCGTTTGACCCTAGATATTAACTTATTGGCATCAAACAAACACCCTCTGAAATTTTAATGTTGTCTTCGATTCGCCAGCTTCTTAAATAATGATTGTTATTTTTCCCCAGCTTGCTCATTTTTGCCTGAGGTTTGAAGCAAACGACACTCTGCAAACAACTCAGCCACCCACTCAATAAACGCCCGCACTTTGGATGATAAATGCCGATTTTGCGGATACAGCGCATTCATAGGCAAACTGCCCGTCGGGTAATCGCCCAACACTTTTTCTAACTTTCCGTCAGTTAAATACCCTTGCACCATAAACGTCGGCAGTTGGCAGATACCTATGCCTGCCAGTGCGGCGGCAACAATGGCGTCACCATTATTGATGGCCAGTTTACGTATGGCGGGGATTTCTTGCTCTACCCCTTCGTGCTCAAGAACGAAATTGCGCACTTTGCCGGTTTTGGATGAAAAGAAGTGCACGGCCTGGTGGCGTTGTAGGTCGTCATGATGCGTTGGCCTGCCGTGGGTTTGCAGGTATTCAGGTGAGGCGACCAGGATAAATTGCATGGTGCCTACGCGGCGGGCGACCAGGGTGGAATCCAGCGGATGACCGATACGAATTACGCAGTCGACGCCTTCTTCTAGCAGGTCAATCGGCCTGTCATCGCAGCCGATTTCGAGTTGTATCTCCGGGTACTTTTTAAAAAAATCTGGCAGGGCCGGAATAATCACCAGGCGCCCCAATGGCGTGGGCACATCTACCCGCAAGCGCCCTTTTGCACTGGCCGTGGCCTGGTTAAGCGCGGCTTCGGTTTCTTCCAGCTCGTTTAATAATCTGATGGCGCGTTCGTAATAGGCGGCGCCATCGGTGGTGACGCTGATGCGCCTGGTGGTGCGGTGCAGCAGCTTAACCCGCAGGCGTTTTTCCAGCGCCAGCACCTGGGCCGAGACGGTGGTTTTGGGCAAGTTAAGTGACATGGCGGCTTTGGTAAAACTTTCCAACTCTACTACCCTTGTGAAGGCCAGCATGGTGTCAAAGCGGTCCATAAACGTCCTGATTGATCTTAATTGTCCAATAAATTAGCACAGTGATTGCATATTTAGGTGATTTATCTGTGTTTTTTATTTATTTATAGTGGTCACCAGTTTCAAACAACTTCATTACTTTTTATTGAGGAGATTTTTATGAGCAAGAAACTTGAAGGTAAAGTAGCCGTAGTGACTGGTGCATCTAAAGGCATTGGGGCAGAAATTGCCAGACGTTTTGCCCGTGATGGCGCATCTGTCGTCGTCAATTATTTATCCAGCAAAGCGGGTGCTGACAAGGTGGTCGCTGACATTACCGCCGCGGGTGGCAAGGCTGTGGCCGTGGGTGGCAATGTGAGTGAAGCTGCCGACGCACAAGCGATTATCGATGCGGCGATTAGTAACTTTGGCAAGCTGGATATTTTGGTCAACAACTCTGGTATTTATGAATTTGGCAGCATCGAAGAAATCACCCCTGAACACTTCCACAAACAATTCAATATCAACGTGCTGGGCTTGTTACTCACCACGCAAGCGGCGGTTAAATATCTGCCTGAAGGCGGCAGCATTATCAATATTGGTTCTGTGGTCAGCCGTTTAACGCCTCCCGGCGCGGCGGTATACACCGCCACCAAAGGCGCGGTAGATGCTATCACCGGTTCGTTATCCAAAGAACTTGGCCCACGCAAGATTCGCGTCAATGCCTTGAACCCAGGCCTGGTTACCACGGAAGGTACGCAAACCGCAGGTGTGATTGGCTCAGAGATGGAGAGTGGCTATGTGGCACAAACACCGCTGGGGCGCACTGGCCAGCCGAATGATATTGCGTCAGTGGCGGCCTTTTTAGCCTCTGAAGACTCTTACTGGCTGACTGGCGAGCAATTGCTGGTGGGCGGTGGCTTGCGTTAATTTTAGAGAACAAACAAATGATCAACTTATACACATGGGCCACACCAAATGGTCGAAAGATCTCTATCCTGCTGGAGGAGTTAGGACTCGACTATGCGGTGAGCCCGGTTGATCTGGGCAAGCTGGAACAGTTTTCTGCACACTTCAGTGCGATTTCGCCTAACAACAAGATTCCGGCCATCATCGATACCGAACCAGATCGTGACCCGGTCGTGATTTTTGAGAGCGGCGCTATTTTGACCTACCTGGCCGAAAAGTACGGCCAGTTTCTGGCACCTACTGGGCAGGCGCGCTATAACGCCCTGGAATGGTTGCACTGGCAAACCAGTGCGCTTGGGCCCATGTTGGGCCAGCTCGGTTTTTTCGCGGTGCGTAGCCAGGAAAAATCGCCATTAGCCATCGCACGCTTTACCGAAGAGGCAGAAAGGTTATTCAGCGTGATGGAGAAGCAGTTAGCAAGCCATGCTTACCTGGCAGGTGAAGAATACTCCATCGCCGATATCGCCTGTTACCCATGGGTGCAAGCAGCCACGGTCTATTTCAAAGAGGCATTGAAAGGCTCGTTTGACACTAAACCAGCGTTGCAACGCTGGCTGAAGCGCATAGGCGAACGCCCTGCAGTGAAACTGGGCATGGCAGTGCCCACACTTTAAACCATGTGGACCACAAGCTTTGAATATCCGGCCAGTGCCGCACCAATTACTTTGCAGGTATTTGGCAAAGGCGATGCCAAAAGCAGGCAAGCTGCCCTGATTTATTTTCATGGCGGCTTGTTTAACTGTGGCAGTATTGAAACGGCATATGATTTGGCCCATGCACTGTCTGAACACATGGTAGTAGTGTGTGTGGCTTATCCCTTGGCGCCTGCCATGCAGTTTCCTGACACCATAGAGGTCGCCTACCAAGCGCTGGCGTGGGTGTGTGCGCACGCAAAAACAATAGGTGCAGATGCCAAAAGGATATTTGTTGGCGGGGAGCAAGCTGGCGGTAACCTGGCTGCGGTAGTGTCCATGTTGTTCCGCGACCGTGGCCTGAATTGCCGCAACACGCTTCAAGGCCAAATACTGATCAACCCCATGCTGGACGCGCTACAAACCTCAAAGTCACTGGCAGCCGTGGCAGATAGCCCGTGCCGCCGGGCCTGGGCAGATTATACGCAGGTGGCGAGTAATGCCTTGCACCCGTATGTGTCACCAGTGAATTCCTGTCGGCTGGGCGGACTGGTCCCTGCGATGATCATCAGCAGTGACAGCAACCCGCTCAGGGATGAAGCCGAAACCTATGCCACGAAACTGCTGCTCGCGGGCGTACCGGTACAAGTACAAAGACTGCAAGACAGCGCTTTTAATTTGAGCAACCAGCAGCACCCGGCTTTTGACACGCTTTGCCAGTTAATCAGGCAGTTTACCGGGTCGTCACCATGAACTACTGGCTGGCCCGGCCACTGAGTAATGAGCCCAGCGTGACCAAACCCAAGCCGTACATAAACCCGGCGCCTGGTGCGACATCTAACCACAGGCAGGCCAGTAACACCGATAATACCGGGGTGAAATACGACATCGTTGCCAGTAGTGCCAGGTTGCCGTGCTGAATGCTGTAGTTCCAGCATGAATAGGCGGTGGCCATCAGCGTGCCCATGACACAGACCTGGAGTAACCCGGCCAGATTGAATACCAAAGTCACTTCGTCACTAAGCCTGTAAGCAAGCCATAGCACCGCAGCCGTGGTGACGAGAAATAGCGGCACACCGTTGATACCTTTGCCAAAGCGGCGGGTAAATACCGAATACACCGCCCAGATGATGGCAGCTAACAACGCCATGCCATAGCCGATGGGATTACGCTGGACATTGTGCAAGAAGGTGGCGGGCGACCAGGCACCCTCGCCTTTCATCACCCAGGCGATGCCCAATAAACAAAGCACCATGGCCGGCAGTAATAGCCAGTGACCGCGTTGCTGGCGAGCTATCACTGCAAACAAAATGGTCAGGCTGGGCCACAGGTAATTGATCATCCCCAGCTCAAGTACCTGCCCCCTGTCAGTCGCAGTGCCGATAGAAAGCGCCAGCAGGACCTCGTAGAGCACGAACAGGCCGCCGCCTACCCATAGATATAGCCTGGGGAACGTTTTGAGCTTAGGCGCGCCGATAATCGTATTGGCAAATAACCCGGCAACGCTAAAAATCATGGCCGCACCCGCTATTGGGCCAAAAATTTCAGCCACACTCCTGAATAAGCCTACAGTGACGCTCCACATCAGCACGGCGCAACAACCGACCAGCGTGGCATGATTAAAGCGCGGGTTTGAGTCTTGCATGTTTTTAAGCTTTAAAGTGAGTAATAAAAAAGCGCCCGAAGGCGCTTTTTTAATTCAGGTGAAAACGGATTTCGTGTAGGTTCTCACAAAAAATGAAAAATCACACACAATAAAATCAATAAACTTTTCATGTTAATGTAGGTTCTCACAAAAAATGAAAAGTAACACCCAATAAAATCAACAAACTTTTCATGCTAATTGAAGCACTAGTAACGTCAAATTCGCACTTAATGTGAAAAATTCCTAACTTCTCGCATATTTAATGAAAAAAGCCTTAGTAAAGTATTTTACTAAGGCTTTCTGAATAAGATGCTAAGGAAGTGAGGCTACCTGGATTGCAAATCCAGCAGCAAACCCCAGAGAGGTGGCCACGGCAAGTTTTTTCAATCTCAAACTGAACTGCTGCGTGATCCTAGTGTTAATTGCTACCTCTGCTTTTACTGCTTTTACTGCTTTTACTGCTTTTACTGCTTTTACTGCTTTTACTGCTTTTACTGCTTTTACTGCTTTTACGTTTTCTGTGGTTTTATATTTCATGGTCTTCTCCTTCTTATGGTTAGGTTTTTCAACGTAAATCTTTTGGTTGTTGTTTTTCCTAGCCGTGACCACCACAGACTGGGGCTTAGACACCGTGCTTTCACCACCGACATGTCCATCACACCCACTACCTTAACATCTTATTTTGAATTATAACAAATTTGTTACATTATGTCAAATAGTTATATAACCTTGCTAACCCGAGTAAAGATTTATCTCTACTGAAAATGCGGTATTAATCAATACTTAATATTTAATGCTCGTTGGCCTTTGATGCAGATGCTTTCGGACTTGCATCAATTAACACAATATCTTTGCATTCAGTTAACTTTAATCTTTTCAAAATATCCATTACACGCTGAAGCTCTGAATCTGAAAAATACATAATTACTTTAATCGATTGCTTTGTATCACTAGCCTCTTCATAGATTTTTACTTGATGTTGCAGGTTCTTTTCCAGATAGGTGTTTTTTGCAAGCTTGAACTCTACTAAAGTTGAGTTCTTACTCCCCTTAGATATCTTGAAATCTACTGGACCACGTCCATTATTTACTTCTGCATTTAGATCGAGATCTTCTGAGTTAGCAAACCATGTGAGCCTAAACATCACGTGCAAGTCTACCTCTCGTTGAACAGGCTCACCATTAATGTAGAAGAGACGATGCCCTCCTTGATCTTCAATCACATGCTTAAGGTACATCACTCGCTTCATACTTTGTTCATATGAATGATCGCCGTTATAGAACTCCGCCCCCACCAAATAATCATTTACTAAAGTACGAACGTTCTCAACGAATTGTTCGTAAGTCTCTCTTACCTTGCCATTAGCAGATTTATGAGCTTCTGAACCATGCTCCTCTTTCCAACGAATGTAATAATCTAAAAGCGAATGAAATTTCTCAATTGTTCGCATCGCTGCTTCGCGCACTTCTTTTTCTTTAGATTTTCTATTAATTTGACTGTAAAAGTGCTCATTAACTTGCGCTCGTAAAGCATCATCAGGCAACGAAACACAAATGTCATGAAAGCGATCAAGAAGATCTGTCTGATTAATCCATGCTTCATCTCGTGTCAGGATCTCTTTGGGGGTAAGAACCACATAGTCGCCATTAATAACAGGAAGTTCGAAATAGTCGCTTTGCCAACGTCGTGTTGCATAGTCAAATCTAACACGCTCAATTCGGAATCGTGATCGTTGTTCTGGTCGAATGTTTGCAAGAGCAAATGCTTGTGTGTAATCAAGCAAATAAGCTTTGATTAAGTTAGTAGTGAAGTCACTAAGATGATCTCGTCCCACTCCTCCACTCAGCAAACCAAGTTTCTCTATGTGGGAGCTATGTGAGACTGTTTCGGTGCCAAAGTCTTTGAAAGCTGTTGTTAGATTGCGCGAGAGAGCCCGTGCAAATTCTGGACCAAGACCAGTTCCCTTATTACCAGTCTTACTAAAACCCAGCCAGTTTTGTTTAATTTCTTTAAAAAGCAGCCACTGTGAGATTGCACCAGGCGTCAATTCCCCACTTAATGCTCGATCACGAAGGAAACATAAATAAGTAATGATTTCTTCATGCAATTTCTGATAGGCGGGATTTTTACTGTCGTACAGAAGAAATGGATCAACGAATAATGGCAGATCATTAACAAGAGCGATATTGAATGCCCCATAAGCCTCAAGAATTTCAGGGGATACAGAAAATACATCTGAAAAGTAAATCTTCATCCCATTTGCCATTTTACTGATCCCTTTTCGTAGAGCTTGCTTATAAAAGTGCTCCACAATAAAACACTTTCCTCAGCTAGTTCCAACGCATCATAGATTACTCCATCAGATAAAATCTGATATTTGGATAATAAAAGCTCTCCGCCTCCATTACTGGTAAACATTAGAGAGGTTTTATGTTCTTTGGTAATAAAATGTGGCTGCCGCTCTGTACGCAGATTTCTTGTAAGTTTACAGTGCTTAGATCCGTTAGCTAAATCAGCACAAATTTTTAAGGGTATATGGTTATTTATGTACTCATCGACCTCTTTGGCATTAACGCAGACTTTGTTTAAATGAATTACCCAATCCCGAATATGATAACAATGAATAAAAAACGATATAACATCGTCATCATATGAATCTTTGTCGTGGCCGATTGGAGAAAAGACTCCTGAATAGATATTCTTGATTCTTTTTAAATATCTTTGTGATCTTTCAAGCTGCTCCACTACCCCTCCCTGCCCGAGATACCCGTGCTGTAGTAAGTTTTCTAAGTCAAACGATTCAAAATGATTTGAAGTATATTTTCTGCTGATTCCCCATTCATTTTATGTGGGTAAGAAACTTCTTTAGTGACGCTAAACTTAGATCAATCTTGGAGAAAGATTCATAAAGACCTTACAAGTTTAATTTCAGAATTGCATGCTCATGTCTGAGTTCAATCTCTGACACTGTTTATGCTAGGCTGAAAAATGCTCAAGCACTTGCATCCCTATGCTTGTATTATGGTGCTCGAAAAATTTGAGCAGCCTTTTAAGTTCACCTGTTCCTGATGCACCAAGTATCAACTTGTTAATCATAGCTCTCACACCAAATTGATTCTGGAGAGTGTTGATTGGACTTCCCTTCATGGCAATATTAAATATGTTGATACCTACAGTAAATGTAGTATTGTCAGTTGTAGACTTACCCATTGTCGAATCAACATATTTAGATATTGAGCTTAGTATTTTCTGATGCTTTTGAATCTCTTTGTAATCACCGTTATTTATACTTTTTTGATATTGCCCCAACCAATCCCTCAATTCTGCGTAATCATCTCGAATTTGCAGAGCGACAGTCATAATATCTGTTGGTGAACTGGCTTCTCGAATTACTTTAATTGGTAGGGGCTCCATATTTACTTGAAGAGAGTAGAGCTCATGATTACTAGATTGCTGTGACCGAATAGAAGCTCGCTTTTCTTCTATGACGTTGCAAGTTCGAATTACTGCATCAGTATCGGAAAGTGCAATTCCTGCCTTTTGTAAAAGTCGCCGTCTAACAGGGTGCGGTGTATATCCTTTTTCATAAACAAAAGCTCGGGCAAGCATACCTGCTCCCCCCCAGATTGTCTGAGAGAGATAAGGATGAGGTACTTGATTATTCAAAGCCCATCCATGGACGTTTTCTTTATGCTCTTTCTTTAACGAGCTTGTTAAACACAATCTAGAAACGAACTCGTCACGTGGCCCGATTAAAAGTTCAGGATCTCCTAGAAAGGGAAAGGCTTTTATCACTGATTGTTCCGCTAGATTCTTGAGGGGTCCATTTTCATCTAACCACACACTGGCGAATTCTTCTTCGACTAGTATTTGATCTCTCAAGATAATATCGGTAATCAAATCAAACATAGCCTCGATTGCAACAACTGCAGAAGGCACTTCTTCATACTGATGAGAGTCGGTTTCGCTGCTTGGTGTAATGAAATGAGTCACCTCGGCATCGATGCCATTGAGCAAAAGCTCTGATATATTTTGAAGCGACCAATTATCTGAAATTACACTTTGGCTCATAATTTTCTTTGCGGGTATAAATCCCAGAAATACTTAAGTGTACTAATCACTAGTATAGAGAAGCACTAACTGGTCCATTTCTAATAATGGTCTTTCAAGAAACTCCTGATATGTTAAAAATGTAAGATCAATAGGCACTTTTATATTTGAGGATAAAGTATCCAATTGCTTTTTAAGTACATAATAAACTGACAGTGGGTCCGAGCAATCAGGAGAGGCAACTGCCAAAAGATCTATATCAGAGTATATTTCCGATCGAAAGAAAGACCCAAAACCATATAGAGCACTCAATCCTTTAACCTCGATTGAAATATACAGGATTGCCTTTTTTATCTCGTTTGTAATATGACCAATATTCATTCTGCCAAAGCGCCCCAGACATCTCATCCGTTACATACAAACCAATATGTTGCTCTTCGCAAAAGAGCTTAGCTACAGATGTATACCCATTCCAACCTCCGCCAATATAAATCAGATCCAGAGGACCAAACTCCGCTATGGCGCTTTGCACTCTTGTTAAACTCATTGCATATTGACGGCAGCAAAAAATTCTTAAATGATCAGATTGCTTTATTCGATCGACTTCAAAAACAATGTCATCATGCCGAATAACATTGGTAATATTTGAATGCGTATTTAAAAGATTTTCAAACCATGTTATATCGCAAAATGGAACGTCCCAGGTATTTGACCCGTTATTTGTCATACCGAGAATAGCTCTGCAAAATGAAGAGGGAAAGTAGGATATGAATCCAATCGGTTAAGTTGATTGTCTTCGAAAGCTGAGGCATGAATTTTGAAATCAATAAATGCTTTAAATTCTTCTGGCTCAAGTAACTCAATATTTGAATTCACAACATTCACTATACGAATATTATTAGGGACAATAGTATCCAATTTACGTAGTGTCCACAAAATGTGAAGATTGGAACCTAAGTCCCTCCGAGCAGTTTCAGACTGTGGGCCAAATGCTTCCCAATTTGCTCTATTCTCCATAAGCATGCGATTAACATATTTCTTAAGGTCATTTAAGGATGAAAAACGCTTTTCTGACCCTGAAGAACGTATCACAGCTTCATGCTCTATCTTCCATGAATTTAATAAATCAATCGGGTACAAACCTTCAGGGGATTTATCGATGGTTCTATGGCAAGTGGGACACAGTAATATCAAATTGTCATATTTATCACTTCCGCCTTGTTGATTGCCTCTAGGACCGGATGGGCTATGTGCAATTATATGCGCCATTTCACCCACGTTATAACTAGTGGCGCCTTCTAAAAGTATTGTCAAATCCTCACGGCAAGACGGATTAGAACAAATACCTGCAGCGCGGCCCCACAAAAGTTTGTAATCATTATCTGAAATAGACATCAATAATCGTAATCTAATGATGAGGCATTCATAACACCCTCAACCCCAACTTCTTGGAGCCCTTTTTTCAAAGCACGATAAATATTAAAAAAGCTAGGTATTTGCAACAACCTATTCCCATTAATTCGTTTACGTTTGAACTCTACAGTTAATTGATTTCTTTTAACATTGAAAGGGAAAATATGATCTCTATTAAATTTCCATTTTTTTAGTAATTTAGCCCTTTTTTGTATCGTTTTATAGATTGTACTAACAAGCCAACCATCTAGTTCTTTTAGCTGATCTTCATTATCCACTAGAGGATAAAAGCTCATAATACCTTTAAAGAATATTCTATTACTATTACCATTTAGGTAATTTCTAATCATCTCTTCTGTTAGATTTCCATAAAGATATCTTCTTACTTCTTGAATCGCGCTTAATAATGCCGTGTCCTTATTATTAGCGGGAATGACTAGGGCTGTGAGCTGAGTTCCACCCAACGGCTGCAAAAGATGTTTATATAAAATATAGCTAATCTGCTTTTTAATTTTATTAACAGACCGCTCTTTTATTCCTACATTACTTACAGATACAGAGTACCCAAGAAATTCTATGTATTCCTTTTTACTTACGAATTCAGAAGGCATGTCTTTTGAACAGAGTAAGCTGATTCCATCTGATTTTTTTACATTAATTGCTACACCAGCCTCTTTAGAAAAGGCGGAGATAATGTCGTATGCTCGACTTATTTTTTGATAATCTTGTGACCAAATAACAGTATCGTCAGCATATCTTGCGAATTGCAAACCTGCTTTTTCTAACCCCTTATCTAATTTCCAACACACTAAATTTGCAAGAAATAAAGATATTGATGTCCCTTGTGGTATGCCTTTCCCACTCGGTCCTAAGAATGCTTCTATAACTTTTTTTTCAGCCTCGGTAACGAAAAACCCATTTTCTGCAAACTGATCAAAAAGATATTCGTGATTAATCGAATCAAAAAATTTTGAGAAATCAAACTCTGCTATAAACGATCGAGAGTTTTGTCTTAGTTCAACCGCTATATCCTGAATAGCAAAATGTACATTTCTGTCGTTTCGATAGGCATACGAAAATGAACTAAATCGATGCTTATTCTTCCAGAGTAATTGTTGATAATATAGTCTGGATACTGCGGCGTCAGGAATTTGATAGGTAGTTACCTGTCTATAACCACCTGAAGCTTTAGGAATATTTTTTACATTTGGCGGGTTAGGAGAATATGTCCCTTGAGTAATCTTTAACGCTATAGATTTTGCTATTTGGCGTCTGCGTTTATATACATGAAAAGGATTAAAAAGGTCATTGTCTTGCCAAGTGGCTGGAGTTTTCAAGACCTTCGCACTTACAGAAGAGGTACGCCTTTGTTTCCTAGCATGCTCTAATTCGAGGGCATTATGATATGAATGGTATCTAGTTTGAAGTTTAACGGCTTCTTCTTCAATTAGTTTTTTTAGTTTTTCTTCTAATGCCATTTGTAGCCTTTATAAAAGAAAACCCAGCATCTCTGCCAGGTTAACCCACGGACACAACCACGTAAAAGTAAGTCGCTACATATGATAAAAAATAGCTTTATTCTTTATCATCCATCCCTTAATGGTAATCCATCAAGTGCTAAGGGTGCCCGCTCTCCTCCTTAAGGAATAATTTATTAAATCAATTTATTAATTTAAAGTCAACGTAGAGTTATAACTTCAGTCAGTCCTGAACGCAGTGAGAATCTATTGAATGCATCAATCGTTTCTAATTCAATTTGAAAGGACTTGTTGTTATATATATTGTTTCTTAGCCATTCAATTTCACTATCCAGATTTATAGAATCAATAACTATAGACCAAAATTTTTTTTCTCCATTCCAGCGGTAACTACGTTTCTTTAGGATATCTTTAGTATCAAACTTAGAATTAATTGCCGACACTCTAATCTCTTTCGAACTAGCATTATCCAACAATCGTTTCATCGCTAATTCGCCTGACTCCGGCAATTTATTTTGTAAAACCTCAAGCAAAGCATGACAGTCATTGGATGCGCGATGCCCTGCATAATGGAAGCCATAACGGTAGGCGAGGAACTCTAATTTAGCCCCTCCCAGCCCTTCTTCATTCCAATTAATTTGCGAAAAGGAGCAGCCCCATGCTTTTTCTTGAAAAAAAGGAAATCTAGCTTCAACAAACGCTCTATCGAATTTCGCATTATGGGCAATAATCAGTGATGCCTCCGCTATGAATGCTTGGACCGCCAGTTCATCAAAATGGTGGCCATTAACCATAGTATTAGTAATACCGTGTATTTTCGTCGATTCAGGAGGAATAGATATCCCGGGATCTTCTAGTTCATCATACGTTTCTAAAACACGATAAGCTTGACCAGTTATTGGGCAATACTCAAATAAAACCATACCAAGCTCTATAATTCGATCACTGATAAAATCAATTCCCGTTGTCTCTGTATCTAGGATAATAGCTTTGAGCAAACTCTCTGGACGTTCATTATCTAAATAGTGATCTCGCGATATAAACTCTTTGGTGAATTTATAGCCATATCCACTCAATTCCTCTAACAATAATCCAATTTCTAATTCACTTCGCATTAAAATTTTCTCCTATTCTATGAATGCGAATTTATAGTTTTCAACTAAGTTCTAACATTAATTCTGGCTGATCTTGGCGATTCAAACTCATCTACACAATTTTTCATTAACTACATGGCGATCATTGTCGAAATACGCTACAAAGCAAGTCCTCTTTGAGCTGCCGCCATATTGGAATCAACTCATCAATTGCATGTCCTAGCTCACTCGGCGGTAACTCATCTACATCATCTATAATTGCTGATAGACAACGAAGGCTTAAATCTAACCATTGTCGGGTTGCCATAACTTGATCACTGCTTGCCAACACTTCCAGTCCATCTGCCAGAGCTAACTTTGGATTTAGAGGCAATTTTCCGCGTATGTAATGTTCGTCAGGCAACGAAACAAATGGAAGGATACGCTTTGATAGCTTAAGTACTGCACGTGTTAAAGCAATATCGACAGGGACATCTTTGTGTCCTCCATTGAAGTGTGATTGCATTTGAGATACAGCACATCTAATTGCTGTGGTGTCATTGATATTACGCCCCAGCTCACGGCTCCCACATTGCGCTAAGGAATAACACAAATCAGATGAACCTAGTGCACTGCTAGAACCTTTCTTTACATCTCTCGTTTTAAATGAGACCCATCTATTATTTGCCATTCTTTTGTTCTGGTGCCATTCAATTACGGTTGGTATCAAACGTTCAATAATCCAGTGATGGGTATATTCCGCATCCCAAGCCTTTGTTGGCCCCACCGCCTCTGCCTGGTCATCAAAATCACTAAGAGGTGTCCAGCTAAGTACAACATTTTCATCCCAAGGACCAGCTACCCCAACTTCATTATGGGCCTGCATCATCAAGTGGTATCCGGGTTCAAGCCTAGCTCTTCGATTTCTAACATAGACTTTTAACATTCCTGGAGCAGCATCAAAAATATGCCAATTTGAATCTCCATTTGCAAAATCATATTCCCATGCAAAATCCAAAATAATTGACCACAAATTTCGATGAACACTCACAAGTGCGTAAGAATCCCTGTTGTAATTATGCTCGATTAATTTGAACCTCATTGTTTGCCATTTTGCTTCATTAGCAAAGATCACTGGTAGAAGCCTATTCCAAGCTTCTTTTAATATCCAATCCAAATGACTGAGCTCATCCGTCGATAATGTTAGACGAGCATGCTTTGTACTAAGCATCCAGCGTTCTTTATTGTCTGTGGGAATGGCATATGGACGAGAATCTATTTCTTGAGCATGTGCTCGCCACTGTAACCAGTGCATCAGTTCATCTGAATCAATACCTAACGTTATACCGTTCAGATCTTTTCGAGCAAATGAAAGTAGTGCCGAGACAATTTGTTGCTTATCGTTAGGCACTAATAAATCTAATCGACACGTCAAATTCTCAAAAATTAAACTTGAATCGAGTCGATGAGCAAACTTTTGACGGTAGTTTACTGGATACTCTGTCGGTTGATTGGGTTCTAAACGAACACAAAATCTTTCTGCTGCAGCCTCGCCAAATAACTCCAATACAACTGGTTCTGCATATCTCAACAAGCTCTGAAGTTCGCCATAATCCCAAAGTGCACTATCAATTTTTTCCTCAAATAACGAGAAAGCTGCCTCTTTCCATTCATCAACTAGAGCAGTATCTGTTTCAATACTGAATGAAGTGCAGAGGAAATATTTACTAACCCCTTTACGTCTTTCGCCGGTTAGAAACTCTCTTATCCATTTAGTAATATCTCCACGGGATATCGTTTTAACATGTTTGCATTGGAGTACAAATGTATCAGCTGTTGCTGCATTAAAAGCAACTATATCAATCCCATACTGTTTTTGACCTTGACGACCATATTGAAAGCTATTTTGAATAGTACCTGACAAAGAATAGCGGACAAGTCTCACAATTAACCGCTCAAAATCTTCCCATGATAGTTCGCTATCAATTGGGAGTGCTTTCAACTTGCCATCAATCACCAAAGGAGTTTTGGAATCTCTCAATAAGCCATTATTATAATTATCGGTTACCATCAAACTGAATTGCCTATTTGTCGTTTTTACAACGTACGCTCGAATAAGTCATCAATTTCATCCGTTGGTGCAGCTTTCAAATACTCTCGCCAATCTTCGTCTGGCTCATGACTTGCAAAATATTTTTCAGCCTGTCCATTTATGTCATAAGAATCAACAATCTCTTGAATGTTTTTTTCACTTGGAATAGCTCCAAATTCCTCTAATTTTTTACGTGCTAGTAACTGAATTGATATTTCTGCAGCTTGCAGATCGTCTGGATTAGCATCTCCAAACACTTCACTAGCATCAAATTCATCAGCTGCATGATTTGCAATATATTCAACGGTAGCGGCATCAATGTTTGGTAAAAGTTTTAATTTAGATTCTTCTTCTAGCATTTCAATAATTTGAAAAAGAGTATGAATCTCGGAAGGAAATGGCGAGTTTGAACATGCCATATTTACCCACTTTTCAACCGACTCAGGATCAAAGCTTCCATTTTTAGCAGCCCATTCAACGACATTGGCAGCATCCTCAAAATAGAATGATGGCTCATTTTGAAGAATAAAATCGGCTGTGCTTTGGATAAGGTCAGCTTCATCATTAGATCTTAGTTTACGTAACAGAAAATTTGCAGCAGCTGCAAGATGATCGACAGAATAGCTAACAAAATTATTTGAAATAGCATCAATTAATATGTCGCTAGCCAAGCTAACGGCTTGATCTTCTGATACATACTTACTTGAAACAAGTCCTGTCAAGGTTGATATTGAACTTGCACTTCTAAGCGATATTAGCCCTACTCGTAAAGATGGCAAATCTTTTGAATACCTTTGAAGCACATAATCTCCAATGGAAGGGTTAAAAAGATCCAAAGTGACTGTACTTGATCGAGCGGTAGCCGTTCTATTCAAAAAAGACCCTACGAGATGACGAAGTGTAAGTAAAAAATCTCTACGGCCTGACATTCCCTTGCTCTCAGGACGTGAAACAAAACGTACATAAGCCTCTGCTAAAACATCTTCACTAATTGTGCGATTATTCAAGGTCACCAATAAAACTATACCTCGCCCAAAATCATCAAGTTGAGCCTCAAAAGGATGCTCCCAGACTCGAGCAGGATTTTTCAACAAGTTAGTGGTATAACTCCAATATTGCTCTGCAGGGTAATCTGTAACTGAATTGGCATCGGTTATAAATCGAATCAACCGTGGATTAAAATTTTGATGTTCGATTACAGTCCTATAACGCTTATTCAGATATAGCTCATTTACATATTCGATAGCAAGACTTGAGTGCCATATGTGATTGTATAAAATCCTAGCTTTATCGATATCTTTCAGAGATTCAATCTTAACCTCGAGCTCATTACGATTAATATTATTCTGAGTGAACACATCAATTAAAGCTTTACCTTGATTCAATATGGTTGTTCTGGAAGTAAGAATAAATCGTTTGCTCTTATCATGCGTAATACGTCTAATGAATTGCATGATGTGACTACCTTCGTGTCCTGAAAGCGCTTCAAGATAATTACGTCCAAGAAAGTCATCAAAATAGAAGATCTGCTTTTCATCATTCACATATGCATCTTCAGCCTCTCTAAGACGCTCTGCTATCTGAACTAGTTGAAAACCTTTTTCCACATAGTGTAAGACCATATGATTTGCTAGCGTACTTTTCCCGATTCCAGGAGCTCCAGTCACTATCACGGCTCCAAGCTGTTCGAGTTTTTTTATTGCGATTTCATGCAACTCGGTTGGAACATATAACTTAGCGTCTCTAATTATTTCTTCGAGCGAATATGCACTTCGATCATGGATCGCCTTGTTTAGCATATGTTGAAGAACTGAGGTACTACGAATCCAGAGCTTGTAGTGCCTTCTTTCTATTTTAGGGTCTTTCGATAAAAGATCATTTAAGTCCTCTCTACCCAAGATATCATCATCTCTAACCACAAACGGGCTAAGAATGTCGCGAATTCTTGCTTTATCAGCTCGAGAAAGTGCATGAGATACGGCTAAAATATAACGGGCTGGTTTTAACAATTCGACTTTTGGACGCTCGACTTTCTCAAGGTGAGAAACAAGTCGTTCAAGAGGTGTTATCTGCCAATGTTTGCACTGAAGAATTACCTCTTCTCCAGTTGCCTTAAAATAGCGGCCATCTACGCCACTATCTTTACCTGGTTTGAATCGTTCAAATCTATGCCCATACACGCCTGAAAGAAGGTCGGTACAAAGTGTTTCGAATTCTTTGTCATTTAGAGTTGAAAAGTCGTAGTCAGCCATCTGGAAAGAGTAGGCAAAGCCCAAATAATTGCGTTAAAATTTTTTCTCCATAGTATTGCTAATACTCTGCAATAGCAACGAGCATCCCGCGAACAAAATAAATAACAACAGGAGGCGCAATGCCCATCCAGCTTGAATCCGTCCATATCTCAAACTTTAAATCAATCTCTAATTGCGAGTTACTACTCAGTACTTATACTCCAATAATTGGTTACAACAACTCCGGAAAAAGTAATGCAATTTCTGCTATCCAATGGCTGTTAAGGAGATCTCTACTCGGTAAAACAGACTTTAATAATAGTGCCCAACCGATAGAAGTTACTGGTGTTATTTCTGGATTAACTCCTGCTCACGTCGGCCTCATGCCAGCAGTGCAACAAGGACAAATTAATCCATATATAAACAATGGGATCTTGAAAGTTAAGCGCACACAAGCATCTTCTGCAACCAAAGTTAGCGAAATAATACTTTCTGTATGGAATCCCACTACCGCAACGTGGAGTCCAAACCCTGTTGGAATTGATAATGCCTTAAGTACATTAATGCCGGATCCAATTCGTATAGGTGCAATGGAGGACTCTGCTGAGGATGCTTCTAAATCAAAATCGACAACTACCATTGGCAAGTTACTTGCCGAATTCATTGCTCCAGTTAAAGCAGCGCATGAGGCCGAATTATCTGGTTTTTTACAGGAAATATCACGTCGTGTCTGTGAAGATGGCGACATACGATTCGCTGAGTTTTTGACTATTGAGAGCCAAATTAGCACAAAAATAAATGATTTATTTCCTGGGATTAGCGCCAAACTTCATTTTGAGGTACCTAAATTCGAAGATTTAGTTAAAGGAGGTACACTGCGCTTGCAAGAGGGAGGCGCAACGGCTCGTGAATTCTCGTCTTATGGGCATGGAACACAACGTTCTGTTCAAATGGCGCTTATAAGACATCTTGCAGAAGTTAAACGTGCAGCTGCACCAGTATTAGGAACTACTTTATTATTAATTGATGAACCTGAACTTTACCTGCATCCTTTTGCGGTTGAACAAGTTCGTGCAGCACTCAAATCGTTGGGCAATACAGGATATCAAGTCATCTTTTCAACACACTCGGCTCAACTTGTTTCATCTTCTGATGCACAGTTCTCATTATTAATGAGAAAAAGTGATGCAAGAGGTAGTCATGTAAGACAGCGATTACAAGATGCCATTCAAACGGTTGTTCCAAATTCCACTCATCAAATGGAACAATTATTCACACTGGGAAACTCTAGCCAAGTCCTTTTCGCTGATAAGGTTTTACTTACAGAAGGTAAAACGGAACAACGATTACTACCGGCGATTTTCGAATCGCTTCGATCTCGCAGTTTAGGGCAGGATCGATGCGCATTAGTTGCTCAAAGCGGGGCTAATGATACAAAGAAATCAATGGAAATCTTAGCTGCTATGGATATTCCATCTAAAGCTATTGTAGATTTAGACTATGCATTTAATGGAGCAATTCGAGATGGGTTTCTCCAAGCTACGGATTCTGATATTGCAGCGCTTAAATCCATTCTAGCTAATCTTAGCGCCAATGGAAAAATAACTATTGGTGGTAACGGACTTCCACAAAGTGGTGTAGTACCGGCAGCCACTGCTTTTGTGATACTCGCTCAAGAACCAAGAGCAATAACTCACATCGCTTCCTTACATGCAAAATTATTAGCTCAAGAAATATGGCTTTGGCAGCAAGGTGATGTCGAAGCCCATTTAGGTCTCACTGAAAAATCTGAAAGAGAGTGGGCGCGTTTTAATACTGATTTAGGCACTAATGGACTATATGCAATCTGCCCACATGCTCTTTCGGTTGATCAAATGTTGGCGTGGGCTGTAGGATAGAGCCCGCTTAATCAAAAGTATCCGCTTTATTTTTTATAGAAATTTTGTCTTTTGATTATATCGTTCAAGCCACTCTCGATGGGATATCTCCCAAGCCTTCCATCCAGCCTGTTTAGCCCTAGCAGCATCTAATGCATGATAGGGCGACCGCCCCTCCAGTTCGAGATACTTCTCAATACCCTCATGAAAATCTCGACTTTTATTTAGCTTTCGTAAGTAATAGTCAGTGAATTGATTCGAGGGAATCTTTCCATTGAAGGCATTCCACATCAAATTCAGCTCCACGAGAGAGTACCCGGCAAGAGTAATTTTCTGAGGCAAACTCCCGAACCAGCTATACATACGTTCCGAAAGTTGCGAATCCGTTAGTTGAGCATCAGGCGTTTTGCCAAGTAGAGGAAATATTTTGGCTTTCAACGACTCACTGCAGGCATCTCGATTGAAATCTAACCTTTCAGCATAAAATTCATGCTTTAGATTTTTGCTCACCATTCCAAGACTGATCAGTTCGCCATCACCCAGATCTGTGTATTGGGTATCAATAAATAGCATCATCACATTCCCCTTTCATCAATCGCTCAAGCTCTCTTGTGCGAAGGTAAATATTTTGTCTGCCGCCATCGATCCAATGGCCACTGATCGGAAAAACATTTTCCTTGGCTAGAATTTCAAATAACTTTTTAGGACTCACCTTGAGTTGTCGACTAACCTCCACCCCAAAAATATGAGATTGCTTAAAGTCGTCCAGAGTATTTAACGCTACAAGCCGCTGCTTGGAGTCAACTTCTACGATGGTTTTTAAGATACCTGTCCGCACCAAGTGATAAATCACTTCCTCTTTAATCTTCAGGTGTTTTGCCGCAGCAGCAATTGGCATAGCGCCTTTACGTTCGACATTAATCTGCTCTGCTATCCAACTCTCTAAAGCCTTACGTTCATACGTCCAACCACAAATGCCCTTTTCATTTTTATTGACGGCAATAGGTAGTAAATCCTCTTTAATGATGGCGATCATTATTCCTGGGAAGAGGTACGGTCTTGTGAATAAATGGCGTATCGCATGGCCTAAACTCACCATATGTTCCGCTGATTTAAACTCCGGCAAATCAGAGCCTAGTATCAGTATTTGCTCCAAAGTCGCTCTGGAGATATGCCAACGCCCATTGCCACTTTCTTGTGGGCTAATAACTTTACCCAGTAGCTTGTGATCCACCAATTGCAGTACACGCTGCTCCTTAATGCCTAAAATTTCACTCGCCATTTTTAGATCGACACGATCTGTCAAAATGCCACGTATCACATCAACTTGCTGACGATTGATACAAAGCACCGTGCGTCCACCTGTTGTCTTGACTTGGCTACTCTCTATTTTTCCGCTATTTACCAAAGCGATGACTTGCTTAAGACCAGCACCTAATTCAGTCGCAATCGTTTTTACTGGTACCCAAACATGCTTTTTGCGTAACGGCATGGAAAGACGCTTATTTCTTTCAGCAAACGAATGACGCCAATTCTGCTCAAGATATTCTTCAAAGGCATGCAGTAGAAAACCGTATTTTGGTTCTTTGTAATGGCCGTAAAGATATCCATAAAATCTGCCGAAACGACCTGGTAGACTCGCCGACTCATCTGCCCCCATCGACTGTTGTATCTGATCCAGCATTCGATAAAATCCTTGGGGCCAATTAAGTAAAACTTCGGAAGCAGTTCCCATCAATTGCTGAGCACTAGCGATTGAATCGATCTTTTGTTCTCGCAAAGCAGAACTGACTCCAGCCTTTCCATATACCCCAAGGGTCACAATCAGCGAATGTAGTTGCTCCAACTCTAAAAGCTTTAAGTTTGGAATTCTTGAATCATGGCCAAATACCTTGTGATTTAATACTTGGGCTAATTTCAGCTCTTTCTGATCTGCTGAAAGAGATTTTGAGTGACGTAAATCGTGCCCACAAATGCAACTTAGTAAATTGCCTTTTTTCCATGATTGCACTTGATCACACTTCGGACAAATTTCAATTAAACTGACTCTATGCGCTGTGCAAACCGTCATAAGTGACAACTCCCACCCCTGTCGCCAATGAGGTTTTTCATGAAGACAAGCTGGGCAATAGCGACGTGTCCTGCTATTCCAAAGTGGGCGATTGCCTTTATTGTCATGTTGACGGAATAGTCTGTCAGTCCAACGCGCATCGGTTAAACCTAAAAGCCTGACCAATATATCGGGGCTCGGAGTAGCTTCATTCCAAAGTCTTCGTGGAGGACTTACATGATTACCTTCTGCCAAGCGCAAAATGAAGCCTTGCATACCTTCATCCGCAAACGGCTGAGGACGAAAAATCAATGGTGTGATGGTACTCATAAGCCAGCCTCTTCAGCCAAGGTTTCGCGATTTACCCTAGCTTGGTGCCGATCAACCATGTTCTCAAAAGGCTCGTTTGTTTTCGTAAGCGGTCTTAACGATCCATTGCTTGTAAAAGGATTTAACTTATCGGGCACATCTCGCCACACCTCCTCTTTGAAAGCTTCGGCATAATGTTTTTCTGTCACGAGTGCACTTTTCTCTAACAAAGCTAACAGCAATGCACCATCTACGATTTTGCCGATGTAATCGATCAAACCATAGGTTGCAAAGTAAAACCGCTTGGCCATGGTTGACGTACTTAATGTCACCGATGGCAGAGGCAGTTCCTTTTCGATCACCTTCAACACCCCTCGATACTCAACAATGTCCTCTTCATTCTCGATATTGAAAGGTCGCAAGTAATACCTTGCAGAAAACCGTCTTGCCAGTTGCACGTTTAACCTGAGAATTTCTTCGCTTTTGGGTAAGCCAAATAACACGACTGGGATGCGTGCCTGATTAATCAGATTTTTGAGCCAATCCGTTACCCGCAAGGTTTCATTGCGCTTCGCGTGCTCCACAAAGTGTTGAAATTCATCAATCAGCAATAACTCCACTTTGCAGAGCTTTAGGAAGTAATAAATACGGTGCGTTTTATGTTCTGCAGATCCTTGGTGACTCATGGGATCACCGAGCGCAACAAGAATAGTCTCCGCAAGGTTTTTTACGGTGGGCCCGGCTGGCGTATCTACCGTCAAAACGGGAATGACTGTGACTTCACCAAGATCTTTTCTTGGATATCGCCCTTCGTATTCATTCCTGATCGTGCTCTTGCCTGCACCCGATAAACCGGTGATTAGTAACCCTCCATGGTGGTCAGTATTTAATGACCGCACATGCAATCGTGTAATGAGCTCCAGCGCTTCTTTGAATCTTGGGTAGGAGATGATCCTGTTTCGAATAGAAAAACGCGTTATAGCGCTGCGCAGATGGTTTTTAGAGGTTGAAATCATTCTCTCTCCCCTCTCTGATTGCTTTTACGCTCACCTATCTCGAAATTTGGTAAGTCGATTTCCTCAGTAGCATCCTCGTTAAAAGTCTCTTCCTGCAAGGTGAATACTTCCGCTTTTGGCAATCGACTGTCCTTACCTCGCAAAACTGCTTGCCGTTTTCGTTTCCCCATTTTGTTATGGTGGATCGCTGACGTCACAATCTGCTGCAGCTCTTGTTTATTTTGAAGCAGGAGTTCTCTGTTATGAGGGTCTTTTTGCTGCTCTCTCAAAGCACTGCGAATGGATTGATGTTGCACCAGTCTCAAACCATCGGCATATTCAAAATGTATCGCATGCACCTTGAAGTAAAGCTTTTCGAAAGGATCGAAGACGTGGATATAGCCCATATCATCTTCGTAATACTTGAAGTCGACTTTAAGCTCCTCCCCATACTGCCGACGAAGCTTTTGTAAATGGTCATTGTTGTAATGCAGTCCATTTACCTCCAAGCCATAATGAAATACACGTCGTGTTTGCTGATGACCAGCAATCACTTCTAACAATGCAGGTTCAGCCGGATGTTTGATAATCCGCTCACGCTCCCCCGCTTGCCATTTTTCCAAAGGCGTCGTCATACCAACCCCCTGTGATGAGTGAGGTGATAGATATCGACGATCCATTTGATTAGCAGATGCTGCAGATCGCTAAATGTCAGACTGGCTTTTGCTTCCGATGGATAATCACCACGCGCATTAATGTTGGCAAACACGGTACCTGGTAATTGATGTATCAGCCCTTCTTCGATTGTTCGAAAAACCCGTTCTACTGAGCCTTTGTATTGTGGTGTTTTCGCTGGACAGAACTGGACTTGGATTCCCAGCTCCTGGCAGAAACTCATTAAGGCATTGGCATGGAGATCCATGCCGTTATCGCACACGATGGTCTCTGGAATTCCTCTCGCTGGCCAAGGTGTTTTGATATCGGGGTAAGCCGCCAGAATTTCATCCTTAGGCAAAATGGCTTGCTTCAGGCATTGCAATACCGCATATGCGGACGGCTCCCGGAAACTCAGATAAAAGCCCACAATCATCCGGCTATACTTATCGATGGTAATCGTCAGCCATGGACGCCCTAGTGGCTTAAAGCTTTTCTCACAAACGACTAAGATATCTAGTGGAGTATGGTCGATCTCCCAACGCTCCAACAGACGCGTCGCTATCTGCTTGCCTTTCACGCTCCTGAATCTAAGATCAGCCTCCGACTTCCCTAGACGTCTCGAGATAACATTGTATGCCTCCAATTTCTCGATATACCGGTAAATCGATGACTTCGAAGGTAGCTTGATTTCGTGGTCAGGCGGTAATTTCTTTACCCACTGTCCGATCCTTGTTTCAACAAGTTCTGCGACCGCACCCTTCGGGTATAGCTGATGATTGAAATATACCTCTTCGATCGCTTTATCAACGATGTCCTTAACAGTCTTGCTCCAACTTAATCGGCGACCTCGTTGCTCAAACCGATCAACGAGATCTACCGTACTGCCACGCCCTTTTTGTTTCTTTCTATTCCAGCGATACAGGCTAAGAGCACTAGGTGGATTTGGATCATTCAGCTCGACTGCAATCTGGGCAATTTGCTTTTCGAGCTTTTCGTAATTCATCACAAATTTCTGCCCACCGGTCACCCGCCTCAAGTACTCATCTTTCCTATAGGCCTTACGCTGCACCTCTTCTGAGAAAGTCGAAAGATCACGAGAAATCTTTGGGTCAATCACTAACGGGGCATCAAGTTCAGCGTCATCAATGATCCACTCGCCACGGCTACAACCAAGAATGATCTCTGCCTCACTACATTTGATTAGCTCACCATCCTCACTCTCCAGTTGAAAACTGCTATCCATTAAACGCCGCAGTAGCGTGAATTTCTGTTCATCACGAATAAAGACCAGTCCCTTCCTAAATGCAAAGTGTTTCATTGATCTCTCTCCCGAAGATAAACCACACTTTCCATCGTGATTGGTTGATCGAGATCGCAGATCAAATAACCAAGCGCTAATAACTTATATGCTAAGCGTTCATCTTTTAAGATCGCAATGACCCCAGCCAAAGTCCTGGCAGGAAGAATGATGAGTTTTTCGAATGCATCATCTGCATCGTTAAGATCGTCATTGATCCCTGGTAAGTGATAAGCCAAGAGTTTTAGATTCGTTAATCTTGGCTCTCGTCTAATGAAGGTTTCATCCCAAACTTGATAATTAAATCCTTGCTCCTCATGCGCCCACTTTATTGTGGCCAGCCGAGCTCTCAGCATCGGGCACTTCAATTTAGCCAATGGTTTGACTTCAATATGGGTAGGATCTTGATTTGCTCTATCAGCCCTGAAATCTGGGTAACAGAATTTTTGTTGATCGTTTTCGTAGAAATAGAATTTTTGAGGTTGTGCCGAATACTTTTTTACGTCATGAGAAAACTCTAAAATCAGAATAGCATCGCGCTCTAAAGTGGACTCCCATGGAATCATCTTTCTCATTTTCAGTGAGGCGCTATACCCTCTCACTCCCCGTCCTGAACGGGTTACAGCCTTACGTGCAGTCATAGTCAGTCCTTACGGTTAGGTCAGAACATCCTCATTTTTAAGGCGTAAAGAAGCCTTTGATCAGGTGAAAACCTGATTTTTTCTATGAGGTGCTAATTGAATTTACTACTTGACGCCCGCAAGGCTCGCAGAGATACTTAAGGTTCTCAGTCTTCAGGTACTACGTCTCTGAAGCCAAGGGGGCAAGCTGAAAAGTTTGTCCCCTTTTACATTTTTGGCCTCCCCTCTTCGCCATTCACGCTTTTTAAAGCAAGACTTCTTTGCTCTCGCAAAGTCAGTAATTCTTCAACAATGCGTATCTCGGATGATTGGAGTTCTGGTAAGGCATTCCATAAGCGATGCAGCATATGAAATGTTTCTGGTGGTATTTGTGCTGGAATAACAAGTTTACGTTGAGATACTCTTGCGAGCTTTCTCAGCTCTTCTGCTTCAACTAAGCTCAAGTTAAATTTGCGAACAAGTTTCTCTACAAACTCATCCGTTGGGGATTTCTTATCTAACTCCAGCGAAGAGATCAGTCCTTGCTCGTAACCTACACGTACAGCAAGCTCTCGCTGACTTAGTTTAAGTCTTTGGCGAAGTTGATAAAGATGTGCAGCAAAAGGGCTCAAAAAAAATCCCGGATTTAATAATCTTTGAACAGAAAGATTACATCACCGGGACTATTTTCTCAACAAAAATGTTGATTAAGTTATTGTTTTATAAGGAAAATTAGTTATATAAATATTGTATTATTTCCTATATAGGAAGCTTTTTTAGCAACCCAAATTTTTTAAAAGATTTTATATCCATCATTTTCAAAAAATTCGCACAACTGAGTTTTCACAATTGTGCGAAAGTTTTCACTATTTCTGCGAACCTACAAAAGTTTTCACTATTTCTGCGAACCTACATTTCGTTAAACATCCAGTGAGCTGACACTGAGCGCATTGCTTTCGATAAACGCGCGGCGCGGTTCCACGTTATCCCCCATCAGTGTCGTGAAGATTTCATCGGCACCGATGGCATCTTCAATTTGCACTTTAAGCAGGCGGCGCACAGTTGGGTCCATGGTGGTTTCCCACAATTGCTCCGGGTTCATCTCGCCCAAGCCTTTGTAACGCTGAATATTCAGGTTATGTTTGGCTTCGCCCAGCAACCAGTCCAGTGCCTGTTTGAAGGTGCTGACTTTTTGCTCTTTCTCGCCGCGCTTGATCAATGCGCCCTCGCCCAACAGGTTGTTGACCATATTTGAGGTACGGTTGATCTGGCGGTAATCGCCGCTGCTGAGAAACTCGGCATCAATCACGCAGCTTTGCAGGTTGCCATGCACGTATTTGTTCACTTCCAGGCGGTAGGCGCTGGTTTCTGTGTCCTGTGCCACGATGACTTCTGAACCAACCGCACCCAGGATAGGACGCAGTTTTTCAGCAGCAGTGTTGGCTGCAGACTCTGTGCTCAAATCCAGGTCACCTAAATCCTGGATCGCGCGTAACACGCTTTCGTCATACAGGTTGGCGATACGGCGGATCACGGCTTCTGTCAGCACCATTTGTTTGGCGATGCTGGTCAGGGCGTCGTCTTTCAGGATGTCGCCGCCTTCTTTGGTCACCAGCACGGCATCACGCAGGGCTGAGTTAAGCAGGTATTCATCCAGCTCGTGTTCGTCTTTGAGGTAGCGCTCGTCGCGGCCTTGTTTGACTTTATACAGCGGTGGTTGCGCAATGTAGATATGGCCGTTTTCGACCAGCTCTGGCATTTGGCGGTAGAAGAACGTCAGTAACAAGGTACGGATGTGGGCACCGTCGACGTCCGCATCGGTCATGATGATAATGCGGTGATAACGCAGTTTTTCCAGGTTGAAGTCGTCTTTGCCGATGCCGGTGCCCATGGCAGTGATCAGCGTGGCAATTTCTTGTGAACCCAGCAGTTTGTCAAAACGCGCTTTTTCCACGTTAAGAATCTTACCCTTCAAAGGTAAAATCGCCTGGAACTTACGGTCACGTCCTTGTTTGGCTGAACCACCCGCAGAGTCACCCTCGACCAAGTAGAGTTCGCTCAAGGCTGGATTTTTTTCCTGGCAATCAGCCAGTTTACCTGGCAGGCCCATGGTGTCCATCACGCCTTTACGGCGGGTGATTTCACGCGCTTTACGTGCCGCTTCACGCGCACGCGCCGCTTCTACAATTTTGCCACAAACAATTTTGGCATCGACCGGGTTTTCTTCCAGAAACTCTGCCAGTTTGGCCGCCACAATCTCAGACACCACTGGCTGCACTTCGCTGGACACCAGTTTGTCTTTGGTCTGTGAGGAGAATTTGGGATCAGGCACTTTAACAGACAGCACGCAGGTAATGCCTTCGCGCATATCGTCACCAGTAGTCTCGACCTTGGCTTTTTTAGCGAATTCGTTTTGCTCAATATACTGATTCAAGGTACGCGTCATCGCGGTACGCAAACCCGTCAAATGCGTGCCGCCATCGCGTTGCGGAATGTTGTTGGTAAAGCACTGTACCGATTCAGAGTAACTATCGTTCCATTGCATCGCCACTTCAACCGTCATATTGTCTTTTTCGCTGATGGCATAAAACACTTTTGGATGCAGCACCGTTTTAGTACGGTTCATGTATTCCACAAAACCTTTGATACCGCCACTAAAGGCGAAGTTTTCAGACTTGCCTGTGCGTTGGTCGATCAACTCGATCTTCACGCCATTATTCAGGAAAGACAGTTCACGGATACGCTTGGCCAGAATTTCAAAGTGATATTCAACCAGGGTAAATGTTTCAACCGATGCCAGGAAATGGACTTCCGTGCCTTTTTTGTCGGTAGTACCAGTGATGGTTAAAGGGGCTTGTGGCACGCCGCGATGGAATTCCATCTGGTGCACTTGGCCCTTGCGGTAAATTTTCAGTCTCAGCCAGTCAGACAAGGCATTCACTACAGACACACCCACACCGTGCAAACCACCAGAGACTTTGTAAGAATTCTGGTCAAACTTACCACCGGCATGCAGCTCGGTCATGACGATTTCAGCCGCAGAGCGTTTAGGTTCGTGTTTGTCGTCTTCTTTGATATCGGTAGGAATACCGCGACCGTTATCAGAAATACTGATGGAGTTATCCGGATGGATAATCACTTTAATATCGTCACAGTGGCCTGCCAGTGCTTCGTCAATCGCATTATCGAGCACTTCGAATACCATATGGTGCAAACCAGAACCATCTGACGTGTCACCGATGTACATGCCGGGACGTTTACGTACTGCGTCCAAACCTTCCAAAATCTTGATACTGTCTGAGTTATATTCTTGTGGCTGTGCCATAACAAAAGTTTCTTTAAATGAGATTTAAAAGTCCAACATTATCCATGCCAGGCGTGTTTCACGTGAAACACGGGTGCAGGCATTATATGCGCATTGGCATCACAACGTATTTATAGTTGGCATCGCTGGCCGCCGTGATCAGGCAGCTGCTGTTAGCATCGGCAAATGCAAACTCAATTTGCTCATCGCCAAGGTTATTCAGCACATCAATCAGGTAGGTGACATTAAAACCAATATCCAGCGCAACCTGGCTGTAATCAATTTCCAGTTCTTCTTCCGCTTCTTCCTGCTCAGTGTTAGTACTAATCAACTTAAGCAGGCCTTGTGTGATCACCATGCGAATACTACGGTATTTTTCATTGGACAAAATCGAAGCCCGTTGTAAGGCACTCAAAATTGCCACACGGTTCACCATAAATGTATTTTGATGTCCGGTTGGGATCACTCTGTTGTAGTCGGGGAACTTGCCGTCAATCACTTTGCTGATCAGTTGAATATCACCAAACTCAAAGCTGACCTGGCCATTGAGTAAATCAATGACAACAGGTGTTTCAGATTGCTCATCCAGCAACTTGGTCAGCTCCAGCACAGTTTTACGTGGCAGGATCACTTCCGTTTTTTCAAAGCTCTGATCCAGCGTGGTATTGGTATAGCTCAAACGATGGCCATCCGTGCCCACGACGTGCAACTGGTTGCCATTCACTTCCAGCAGTAAGCCGTTGAGGTAATAACGGATATCTTGCTGCGCCATGGCAAATTCAACCTGTTTCAGCAAGCGCTTGAGCTCTGATTGCGCCAGGCTGAAACTAATGTTCTGGCCACTGGCTTTACTCATCAAAGGATAATCCGCGGCTGGCAAGGTTTGCAGGTTAAAGCGGCTCTTGCCTGCCTTGAGCGTGATGCGGTTGTCCTGGTTATTCATTTCAATAGATGCGCTATCTGGCAATGAGCGACAAATATCCAGCAATTTTTTAGCAGAGATCGTTGTACTTAATTCGCCCTCTACCCCGCCATTCACTTTCAGCGAAATCTGCATTTCCAGATCAGTGGCTGTCAGATGCATTTCCTGCTGCTTGATGTTCACCAGCAGATTAGAAAGGATAGGCAATGTATGTCTGCGCTCTACGATGCCAGTAACACTATTAAGGGGTTTAAGCAAAACCTCACGGTTGATTTTGATTTGCATGGCCTGACCTGATTAATAACTTTATTTCAATATATAAAAGATAAGACTAATAGTAATGTGCAACTTTTTTGTGGGTAAGTCTAAAAAATAATTTAATTCAAAGACTTACAAACATTTTAGCTTGTGCATAAATTGCGGTTTAAACATGCATTATTTGTGGCTGATATTGTAAACTGATTTTATCCAGTCTATACGCAATATTTAAACACACGTCATTCTCAACTTATCCACAGCTTATTTTGTTAAATTTTTTTTGCTAGTCACGAATGACCTGTGTCAGCAAACCAATATCTCGCGCTAATGTCTGGTCATTTAAGCGTAATTGTTCAATTTCTTCACAGGCATGCATCACGGTCGTGTGATGGCGCCCGCCAAACGCTTCACCGATCTCCGGGAAACTATGATTGGTCAGTTCACGTGCCAGTGACATTGCGACCTGGCGCGGCCTGGCCACATTACGTGAACGTTTTTTGCTAAACATGTCGCTGACTTTAATCTTATAGTAGTCAGCGACGGTTTTCTGGATGTTTTCAATCGTGATCTGGCGGCCGCGCACAGCGATCAGGTCGCGCAAGGCGTCTTTGGCCAGGTGGACATCAATGGCGTGGCCAGTAAAGTTGGCCATGGCAATAATACGGTTCAGTGCACCTTCAAGTTCACGTACGCTGGAGCGAATTTGCTTGGCAACAAAGAAAGCCACATCTTCATGCAGGTTGATTTTGAGGTTTTCGGCTTTTTTGCGCAAAATCGCAACGCGCATTTCAAGCTCTGGCGGTTCAACGGCCACGGTCAGGCCCCAGCTAAAACGCGTGCGCAGGCGCTCATCCATGTCTGCGATCTCTTTAGGATAAGTATCGCAAGTAATGACAATTTGCTTTTTTTCTTCAATCAGCGTGTTAAACGCGTAGAAAAACTCTTCCTGGGTGCGGGTTTTTTTGGCAAAGAACTGAATATCATCAATCAGTAATAAATCGAGAGAGTGATATTGCTGCTTGAACTCGTCAAACGCTTTGTTTTCGTAAGCTTTCACCACGTCAGACACATAACGTTCAGCGTGCAGGTAGCGTATATTGGCTTCTGGCTTGGCTTTTTTCAGCTCATTGCCAATTGCCTGCAACAAATGGGTTTTGCCCAAGCCCACGCCACCATAAATAAACAAGGGGTTATACGCCTGACCTGGATTGCCTGCTACTTGAATCGCTGCAGCACGTGCCAACTGGTTGGCACGGCCGGTGACGTAGTTATCAAACAGGAAACTGTCATTCAAGCCACTGCTTTTCTCTGATTTGAGATGTTTGGCCGGCGCGCGGTTGCTCACTGGTTTTTTATCAATAACCCTGGTGGTTTGAGTGGCAGCAGCTACCACTGCTTCTACTGGAGATTGCGCAGTGGGAGTAGCTTTAACCGCAGGGGTGCTTGGTGCAGGTGCAGCCTGCTCACTGGTATCTACGATCAGTTCAACGACGGCAGTGGGAGATAATTCGGTAGCAATGGTGGCAATGCGGGTAAAAAACTTGCTTTTAACCCACTGCATGACAAATTTATTAGGCGCGACAATCTGCACCGCCTCACCATTGACGCGTGCTTTGAGGGGTTTAATCCAGGTATTGTATTGTTGTGCAGAAAGTTCTTTTTCGAACTTGAGCAAACAATAAGCCCAAAAATTTTCCATTGCTCCAGTGCTTTTTAAAAGTGCCAGCAAAAAGTCAGCCCGTTTCCGTGTTTCAGGCGCTGTTTGCGTTTATTCGTTATAATTGCCGGGAAGAGTGGCAGAAGACGTGGTCGTGTGGCGATTATCACCTTGACCTGTTGCAGACATTCTAAACGTTTTGACCTGAGTTATCCACAGCCATGGCCTATAAAAAAATAAAAAAAATCATTGACATAAGGTTGCGATTTGCTGTTTAATTAAGGGTTTTTGAAATCGGCAAATATTCACTGTTAAATCAGCGTTGCCGGATTAGAGTTTAATTGCCACTTTTGGCAGGAGTTTAATAATGAAACGTACCTATCAACCATCCAAAACCCGTCGTGCACGTACCCATGGCTTTCTGGTACGCATGAAAACCAAAGGTGGCCGTGCAGTGATTGCTGCTCGTCGCGCTAAAGGTCGTAAACGTCTGGGTCTGTAATCCCTGACGGATGCATTGCTTGAAACTCAATGCATGACATTGTACAAGCTAAAAAAAACGGATGAATTTTCATCCGTTTTTAGTTTCAGGAAACGGTTTTATGGTGAATGGCTGTTTGCCAACATCATGCCTAACCAGCAAGACCATCATCGCTACGGTTTGGTCGTGTCGAAAAAAGTCGCCAAACTGGCGGTCAAGCGCAACTATATGAAGCGCGTTTTGCGAGAATTGTTGCGGGCACAACCCTCTCTGGCCAGTCATGGCTTTGATGTTGTGTTACAAGTACGCAAGGCTTTTCAACACGAAGATTTTCCGGCCATACAACGTGATTTGTCACAATTGCTGGCTAGACTGAAAAAAACTGCGCCCGTTTCTTAACGATACTGATGAAAACGATACTGATTACATTAGTGAAATGTTACCAGTGGGGCTTAAGCCCCTGGCTGGGCCGTCAGTGTCGTTTTCATCCAACCTGTTCACACTACGCCATTGAGGCATTACAACGCTATGGTGCCTGGCATGGTAGCCTGTTAGCTTTGCGCCGCATTGGCCGCTGTCATCCGTGGCATCCCGGTGGTGTGGATCCCCTTCCCTGACCTGTAAAAACGAAACCTTATGGATACTCGCCGTTTAATTCTGTTCGTGATCTTTTCCTTCTCAATTATGTTGTTATGGGACGCCTGGCAACAGCAACACGCGCCTGCGCCAGTTGCACAGCAAGAGGCGGTGCAAACTTCCCCTGCTGACAAACCACAGGAAAATGGTTTTAAACTCAGCCAGGGTTCACGCATCGCGGTGAAAACAGACCGTTATGCGGCAGTGATTGATACGGTTGGCGGTGATCTGCGTCAGTTGTCTTTGCTGGAACATAAAGCGGACGATAACTCGGGACCTTATGAGCTCATGAGTGATGCCAGTGCAGATAAGTTGTATGTGGCGCAAACCGGTTTAAAAGGCGATGGATTACCTACGCATTATGTAACGTTTACAGCGGCTGAGACCAATTACAGCCTGCAAGAAGGCCAGGACACATTGGAAGTGCGTTTAACTGCACCAGAAACCAATGGTGTGGCTGTGGATAAAGTGTATCGCTTCCACCGTGGCCAATACCTGATCGATGTACAGTATGAAATCAAAAACAACAGCGATAAAGCAATTTCACCGTCAGTGTATTACCAGATTATTCATGATAATGAGTCTAACCAGGGCTCTAAAATGATGCCGACGTTTACCGGTGGTGCTTATTTCACCGAAGCGGATAAATATAACAAGGTCAAATTTGATGAAATGGCCAAAAAAGATGTGTCGATTAATGCTAAAGATGGCTGGGTAGGCTTGGTACAACATTATTTTGTCAGTGCCTGGGTGCCGCAATCCACGGCTGAGCGTAAGTTCTACACGACCAAGCTGAGTGAACATGACTTCTCTATCGGTACCATTTTGCCTGTGGGTGAAATTGCTGCGGGTAGCAGTAAAACGGTAGATGCAAAACTGTTCAGTGGCCCACAAGCCCAAGAGGATTTGGAAGCTGCTGCGCCTGGCCTGGAATATGTGGTGGATTACGGCATTCTGACGGTGATTGCCAAACCATTGATGTGGTTGTTGACCCATATTCACGAACTGGTGAAAAACTGGGGTATTGCCATCATTGTGTTGACCATTCTGATCAAGGCTGCCTTCTTCAAGTTGTCTGCTTCCGGTTACCGCAATATGGCGCATTTGCGTGAAATTGCCCCACGCATGCAAGCGCTGAAAGACAAATTTGGCGATGACAAGCAAAAACTGCAGCAAGCGATGATGGAAATGTACCGTACCGAGAAGATCAACCCAATGGGTGGTTGCTTGCCTATCCTGGTGCAGATTCCAGTGTTCATTTCATTGTATTGGGTATTGCTGGGCTCAGTTGAGTTGCGCCATGCGCCATTTTTTGGCTGGATTCAGGATTTGTCAGCCACTGACCCCTACTTTGTATTGCCGGTGTTGATGGGCGCGACCATGATTATTCAAACCTTTTTGAATCCGCCACCAACCGACCCGATTCAAGCCAAAGTCATGAAAATCATGCCAGTGGCATTCAGTATTTTCTTCTTCTTCTTCCCTGCTGGCCTGGTGTTGTACTGGTTGGTGAACAACATTCTGTCTATCTGGCAGCAATGGGCGATCAACCGCATGATTCATGCTGAAGCTGTGGCAAAAAAAGGGCATGGCAAATAATCAGGCCGCTTTAACTACAGACACCATTGCCGCCATTGCGACCGCACCAGGCGCAGGCGGTATTGGTGTGGTGCGGGTATCTGGGCCGTTGGCTGCAGATATCGCTACACAAATCCTGGGCCACTGCCCTGCCCCGCGGCATGCGGCCTACCTGCCTTTCTTGCAAGCGGATACCACGTTAATTGACCGTGGTATCGCCATTTACTTCCCTAATCCACACTCCTACACCGGCGAAGATGTGCTTGAGCTGCAAGCCCATGGCGGTACTGCCTTGATGCAAATCTTGCTGGCGCGTTGCATAGAGTGTGGTGCGCGTCATGCGCAAGCCGGTGAGTTTACCCAGCGTGCGTATTTAAATGACAAACTCGACCTGGCGCAGGCAGAAGCGGTTGCGGACCTAATCAATGCGGCGACGGTAGAAGCTGCACGCAGTGCTGTGCGCTCGCTCTCGGGTGAGTTTTCACAAGCCATACAGACTTTGTTGCAGCAGTTAGTTGATTTGCGCATGTATGTTGAAGCTTGCCTGGATTTTCCTGAAGAAGAGATTGATTTTATTACCCAGGGCCGGGTGCTTGAAAAGCTACAGGCAAATCAAGCGGCCTTGCAGCATATTTTTCACCAAGCCAAGCAAGGTGTCTTGCTGCGTGAAGGCATCAATGTCGTACTCATTGGGCAACCTAATGTGGGTAAGTCTAGTTTGCTCAACGCCCTATCTGGCGAAGAGGTGGCTATTGTGACGCCGATTGCAGGGACCACGCGCGATACCATTAAGAGTGTGATCCAGATTGAAGGCGTGCCTTTGCATGTGATTGATACTGCAGGCTTGCGCGAGACTGAAGACACGGTTGAACAAGTAGGCATTGCTCGCACCTGGAAGGCGATAGAAACTGCGCATGTGGCGTTATTGCTCGTGGATAGCCAGCATGGCATTGGCGCGCAGGAAAAGGCCATTTTGCACAAATTACCGCCAGAAGTGAAAAAAGTTTGGGTGCATAACAAGATAGATGTTTCACGTGAAACATCGCGCATTGAAAAACACGAAAATGAGCAACACGTGTTTTTATCGGCCAAGACAGGCGATGGTATTGCCAGCCTGCAAAAAACGCTTCTGGAAATTGTGGGTTATCAGCCTGGTGGCGAAGGTGTGTTTATGGCCAGGGCGCGTCATTTACAAGCGCTAGAAGAAGTTGAGCAGCATCTGGATCAAGCCATGTTGCAAATGCATGCGGCTGAGTTGGTGGCAGAAGAGTTGCGTTGTGCGCAAGAGGCGCTGGGAACCATTACAGGTGAGTTCACCCCCGACGATTTACTAGGGGAAATTTTCAGCCGTTTTTGTATCGGTAAATAAAAACCCGCATTAGCGGGTTTTTTTTCTTGGGAATGGCGTATTGCGTTCATTAAAGCGCTCATCAATGCTGCACACACGCTTGCAGCCGGTAATCATGGCCCAGATCAGGTTGTCGTGATTAATAAAACTTTCAAAAATAACCCCGAATACATGCACCACCACCACTGCCAGCCAGGTCCAAGTGGCATAGTGATGTAGCACCTGGCTCATCTCGTCATCAATGATGCCCCAGCCATTGTTGTAAACGATACAACCGGAGCCAACAGTGATGATACCCAAGCCTAGCATGGCGTAAATGGCAATTGAGCCTGTTGGGTTGTGGCCAATGTAGTGTCGGGCTGTGCCTTTGAGTAGCTTGAATAGGTGTTTGACTGCCCACACCGGGTTCAGTGGAAAGCTGCGAAAGCTGCCGTAGCCGGTAGCAAGCAATCCCCAGATAATGCGCGCGACGATCAGTGTGCCAGCGACATACCCTGCATAAGCATGATGTAGGCGGTCCCACATGGAGGCGTGGGTATAAAATGCATACCCAAACGCCGCCACTAAAGACCAGTGGAAGATCCTGATGAAAGGATCCCAGACATACCGTAGCATTTAGATTATTTGCTAGGTTTGGTTTCTGTTAACAGATAAGCGATAAAGTTGGCTTTTTCTGAAGGTGAGCAATCTGCACCCAGAATGTCGTTACAGTGCTTGGTGAACTCATCTTCCACTTTATCAATGTCGGTAAAGCGCTTGGTGTTAACACGTGGTGCCAATGGTGGAATTTCTTTGTTAGTCACAATGTTTTTGCCCACGTTGGCTGGATTGTTGGTGTGGCAGGATGCACAAGCTGCTTCTTTACCGCTAGGTGTTTTGAACTTGCGGTTGAAGAAAATTTTACCGTCTGTAATAGAAGGTGCTTCATACATAGGATTAGCGGAGTGTGCAATGTTGGTGTACTTGTATACCAGTTTTTCGGCATTGGTCACATCAGCCATTGCGTGTACAGAAAACAAGACCCCGAATGTAGCAATAATTGTTTTGATTTTCATGGTAAGAGCTCCTTGGTTGTTTTAAAAAATTCTATTCTTTTTATGTTAAGTAAATATGGCCTGCTTGTAATTGATTTGTATTAAACCGTAATAATTTTGTATTAAGACCGTATCAATCCATATTAAAACATGGAACAAGTGTATCAAAGCAGCGAATTAAATGACCATTTGATTAGTTTACGCTAAAATCACAATTCTTTTTAAATCAAACAGTTCAAGATTCTTTATGATGGACTTTCCTGATCGATTCGATGTCATTGTGGTGGGTGGCGGCCATGCCGGTACCGAGGCTGCGCTGGCGGCCGCCCGTATGGGGCAGAAAACGCTGTTGTTAAGCCACAACATTGAAACATTGGGACAAATGTCCTGTAACCCTTCTATTGGCGGCATAGGTAAAGGTCACCTGGTGAAAGAGGTTGATGCCCTTGGTGGCGCTATGGCGGCGGCCACTGATGAGGGTGGCATACAGTTCCGTATCTTGAACTCCAGCAAAGGCCCGGCGGTTCGCGCGACGCGCGCCCAGGCTGATCGTATCCTGTATAAGGCCGCTATTCGCCACCGCCTGGAAAACCAGCCTAACCTGTGGCTGTTCCAGCAAGCGGTGGATGACATTATTCTGGAAGGTGATCGTGCTGCCGGTGTCGTTACGCAAATTGGCCTGCGTTTTTACGCAAAATCCGTTGTCTTGACGGCAGGTACGTTTTTGGGTGGCTTGGTGCATGTGGGTTTGCAAAACTATAGCGCTGGTCGCGCCGGAGATCCGCCAGCCATCTCGCTTGCTGCGCGCCTGCGTGAAATTGGCCTCCCGGCCGGGCGCTTGAAAACCGGCACCCCTCCACGTATTGATGGTCGTTCCATTGATTATAGTGTCATGACTGAGCAGCCTGGTGATACGCCAGTACCGGTATTTTCTTTTTTAGGTAATGCAGCACAACACCCGCAGCAATTACCTTGCTGGATTACCCATACCAATCAACAAACGCATGACATTATCCGCGGTGGTCTGGACCGCTCGCCTATGTACACCGGAGTGATTGAGGGTGTGGGGCCGCGTTATTGTCCCTCGGTAGAAGACAAAATTCATCGCTTTGCAGATAAGGAGTCCCATCAGGTATTTCTGGAGCCTGAGGGCCTAACCACACACGAAATTTATCCTAATGGTATTTCTACCAGTTTGCCATTTGATATTCAGTTGGCGTTGGTGCGCTCTATTCGTGGTTTGGAGAATGCGCATATCTTGCGCCCCGGATACGCTATTGAATACGACTATTATGACCCTAGAGGCTTGAAGTCGACTCTTGAAACAAAAACTGTGCGTGGCTTGTTTTTTGCCGGGCAAATTAATGGTACTACGGGTTATGAAGAGGCTGCTGCGCAGGGTTTGCTCGCAGGGGCAAATGCCGCACTATTTGCGCAGGACAAAGAAGGCTGGTGCCCTTCGCGCGAACAAGCTTACCTTGGGGTGCTGGTGGATGACTTGATTACCACAGGAGTGAATGAGCCTTACCGTATGTTTACCAGCCGCGCAGAATATCGTTTACAGTTGCGTGAAGATAATGCCGATATGCGTCTGACGGAAAAAGGCCGCGAGCTTGGCTTGGTCGATGATGTGCGTTGGGAAGCGTTCTGTAAAAAACAGGAAGCGGTTGCGCGTGAACAAGCCAGGTTGAAACGTACATTCTTGCAGCCGGATAATGGCCAACCCGCAGGACAACATACAATTGTTTCACGTGAAACACAGGTCGCTGTTTTTGGTAAGCCTTTGGAGCATGAGTATTCATTGTTCGAATTATTGCGTCGGCCGGAAATTGCCTATCAGTCACTGTTGGACTTGGTGCCTGCTCCAGAGGTGTTGGCTGAGGATGTATTGGAGCAAGTAGAAATCGCAGCCAAGTATCAAGGTTATATTGATAGGCAGAATGAAGAAATCTCGCGCCAGAAAAATAGTGAGAATATCAAACTGGGGGATGCGATCGATTACAACGATGTGCATGGCCTGAGTAATGAGGCGCGCCAGAAATTATTAGCACAAAAACCGGAAACGATAGGTCAGGCTAGCCGCATACAAGGCATTACGCCGGCGACGATTTCACTGTTGTTGGTTTATCTCAAGCGTAAACATAAAAAGCAAAGCCAGTCTGGCGATATTGCAGCCGCATGATGGATGATTTGTTGCCGCAATTAGCCGCCGGAGTGGAGGCGCTTGGTTTACAATCTATAGTGACGCCGGAAAAGCAGCTGCAGTGTCTCGCTTATCTGGCGTTGCTGCAAAAATGGAATAAAGTCTACAACCTGACAGCCGTGCGCGATCCGCAAGAAATGCTGGTGTTGCATTTGCTGGATAGTTTGAGTGTGTTGCCTTATATTCAGCCGGGAAATCTGCTGGATGTGGGTAGCGGTGGTGGTTTACCTGGACTGGTAGTGGCGATTACACGACCGGATGTAGCGGTGACTACTATCGATACAGTGCAGAAAAAAGCGATTTTCATGCGTCAGGTAAAGGCTGAGTTGGGTTTGTCGAATGCGCAGGTGGTGCATGGTCGGGTGGAGGCTTATCAACCACCCTCGCCTTTTACGCAGATTGTCTCGCGTGCTTTTTCTGATATTGCTTTGTTTAAGCAGTTGACGACGCATTTGATCGCGCCGCATGGCCGTTGGTTGGCGATGAAGGGGGTGGTGCCAACCGATGAGCTGCAACAGGCTGCGGTGTTGCCCACAGAGGTCATCCGTTTGCAGGTGCCAAACCTGCAGGCAGAACGGCATTTAATTGTGTTTGAGAATACATAATGAAAATAATCGCAATCACCAACCAAAAAGGTGGCGTTGGTAAAACGACCACTTGCGTCAATCTGGCTGCCAGCCTGGCAGAGCATGGTAAAAAAGTATTGTTGGTTGATTTGGATCCGCAAGGTAATGCCAGTACAGGCAGTGGCGTTGACAAAACGCATTTAAAGGACAGTATTTACCAGGTGCTCATCGGCAATAAAACCATGCAAGAGGTAATCGTGCATGCTGAGGCTGCCAAGTTTGATGTCGCCCCGTCTAATCGTGACCTGGCAGGGGCTGAGGTTGAGTTGGTGAATGAAATGGCGCGTGAAACACGTTTGAAGAATGCCATCCTTAAACTGGGCGATGACGCCTATGATTATGTATTGCTTGATTGCCCGCCGTCGCTGAATTTGGTGACGGTGAATGCTTTAACTGCCGCCCATTCGGTGATGATTCCGATGCAGTGCGAGTACTACGCACTGGAGGGTTTGTCAGACCTGGTCAATACTGTCAAGAAAGTGCGTGCTCACTTAAATCCGGTACTGGAGATAGAAGGTTTGTTGCGGACCATGTTCGATAACCGCAATATGCTGGCGCAGCAGGTATCGGCACAACTGGTCAGCCATTTTGGTAAAAAGGTATATCAAACCATCGTACCGAGAAATGTGCGGCTGGCGGAGGCGCCAAGTTATGGCATGCCGGTATTGCTGTATGATCGCTCCTCCAAAGGTGCGCAGGCTTATTTGGAGCTGGCGCAGGAAATCATCCAGAAGAATTAATTGTCGATCAGCGACGTTTTTAGAGACTCATTGAAGAGGAAGTAGCAGTATGGTGAAGCCCAAAGGACTTGGACGCGGACTCGACGCATTGTTGTCAGGTGATACGGAAACGATCGCCCAGTCGGATACTTTGCGTACCCTCCCCGTTGATCAGTTGCAGCCGGGTAAGTATCAGCCGCGTTCTTATATGAACGAGGACGCATTGCAAACACTGGCAGACTCGATCGCGGCACAAGGCATCATGCAGCCTATCCTGGTGCGCGAAATTGCGGCCGAGAAATTTGAAATTATTGCCGGTGAGCGTCGCTGGCGTGCTTCGCAAAAAGCCGGGCTCACTGAAGTGCCGGTATTGGTGCGTGAGATCGCTGACGAAGCCGCCTTGGCGATGGCCTTGATCGAAAACATCCAACGTGAAGACCTTAATCCCCTAGAGGAAGCCATGGGGATCAAGCGCCTGATTGATGAGTTTGATATGACGCATGAAAAGGCAGCAGAAGCTGTGGGCCGTTCACGTGTGGCGGTGTCTAATTTGCTGCGCCTGCTCACGCTGACGCCTATGGTGCAAGACATGCTGCTGGATAACCAGATTGATATGGGTCATGCCAGGGCGTTGGTAGGTAGTGAGCCAGCACAACAAATTTTGCTGGCCAATAAAGTGGTGCAGGATGGTTTGTCTGTGCGTGAGGTGGAGCGCTTGATTCAATCAGAGCCCGCTACAGGTAAAAAGGCCAAGCCAGCCGTGCATCCCGATGTCGCTTCCTTGCAAAATCAACTCAGCGAACAATTGGGTGCCGATGTGGTGATTAGTAGTAAAGCTAGTGGTGCTGGGGTGTTAAAGTTGAGCTTTTCTAATCTTGATCAATTGGATGATTGGATAGCGAAACTGACCGATAATCGCCTGAAATCGTAAGTTAAATTGCATGTAAGTGATCTGGAAGCGGATTTTTCCAGCACATTCAGACAGTTAAGTCCTGTTTGGTGCTTGACTTCGGCGAGTGAATAATTCAAAATCTCGCGTCTTTGTAGTATTTTGCCTTGAATTTTAGCGGTCTCACCCCATGAGTGGTCAACAAAACACTGCGGCTGGCATGTCGCTCTATAGCAATGTGCTGCGTTGGCAGCTCATGGCGACGGCGGCTGTCACGTTGATTGCCTATGCGGTTGGTGGTTTAACGGCTGCATTATCTGCATTCATGGGTGGTGTTTCTGTGGTGATCGGTGCATGGTTTGCAGCGAGAATTGCAGAAAAGGGTCGTTTAAAAACAGACCCCACTGCTGTATTGCTCAATTTACTCAAGGCAGAAGCAGTAAAAATATTGATCATCGCGATTATCCTGTTTGTGGTTTTCAAGCTGTATCAGGCATTGGTGCCTTTCGCACTCATTGCTGGCTTGGCGGCAGCGGCGCTTTTTTCTGGCGCGGCACTGGCAAAATCACAAGTGGATGTGTAGACACGTTAATTTAAAAATAGTTTGAAGATATGACAACTGAACACGCACAAAACGTAGAACTCACCCCTTCTGAATATATCGCGCACCATTTGAGCTTTAATGCTCAGGGCGTTAACGGCAACACTGCCTCTGAAGGCTTCTGGGTGTTGCACTACGACACCTTGTTGACTTCAGTTGTGCTGGGCTTGCTGGTGATGGGCTTAATCTGGTGGGTAGCACGTGGTGCAACCGCTGGTGTGCCAACAAAGCGCCAGGCTTTTGTTGAGTTGGTGTTTGGTTTTGTTGATGATCAAGTCAAAAACATTTTCCACGGTGACCGTCATTCCTTTATTGCCCCAACTGCCCTGACCGTGTTTATCTGGGTGCTGGCCATGAACTCCATGGACTTCCTGCCGGTCGACTGGGTCGCTTCTATTGTGTCATTCTTCGGTGGCGAACACGCAAAATGGCGTATCGTCCCTACTTCCGATATCAACACTACCTTTGCGCTGGCATTGGCGGTGTGGTTCCTGATGATTTTCTTCTCTATCAAGGCTAAAGGCCTGGGTGGCTGGATCCACGAACTGTTCTGTGCACCATTCGGCAGCAATCCGCTGGTATGGCCTGCCAACTTCCTGTTCAACCTGATTGAATACGTTTCAAAACCACTTTCTCACTCATTGCGTCTGTTCGGTAACATGTACGCCGGTGAAATCATCTTCTTGCTGTTGGGTATGTGGGCTGCCACAGGCCTGAGCGGAACCGTGTTTGGTGCCATTCTGGGAGCTGGCTGGTCTATTTTCCACATCCTGATTGTGGCATTGCAAGCGTTTATTTTCATGATGCTGACTGTGGTCTACCTGGCCATGGCGCATGAGTCACACTAGTTTTTAACTTTGTAGTTGTTTTTAATTCTTTATAAGAGAGGGTATTAAATGGAAGCATTAGCATTGATTCAAGCCTACACAGGCGTTGGTATCGGTTTGATCATTGGTTTGGGTGCCGCTGGCGCTTGTATCGGTATTGGTATCATGTGTGCAAGTTTCCTGGAAGGCGCTGCTCGCCAACCAGAAATGATCCCAGCCCTGCAAGGTAAAGTATTCCTGCTGTTGGGTCTGATCGACGCTTCTTTCATTATTGGTGTTGGTCTGGCAATGATGTTTGCATTTGCAAACCCATTGTTGAGCGTTGTTGCTAAGTAATTTTTACTCGGTAAATACCGCCCGGTAGGGTTTAAGTGTGACTTAAACCTTTCAACCAATCAGTATGATGGATCCAAAATGAATATTAATTTCACACTCATCGCGCAAGCTATCGCATTTGCAGTGTTGATCTGGTTCACGGTGAAATTCGTTTGGCCGCCGCTGTTAACAGCGATCGAAGCGCGCCAAAAGGAGATCGCAGATGGTTTGGCTGCTGCCCAGGAAGGCAAAAGTGCCCTGGAAGTGGCTGCCAAAAAATCTGAAACCACGCTGAACGAGGCCAAACAAAAGGCAACTGAGATCATTGGGCAAGCCGAAAAACGCGCCGCTCAAATCATTGATGAAGCTAAGGGTAACGCCAAAGCTGAAGGTGATCGCATTATTGCCGGTGCCAAAGCTGAAATCGATCAGGAAGTGAACCGTGCCAAAGAAGGTTTGCGCGCACAGGTTTCCACATTGGCCGTAGCCGGTGCTGAAAAAATCCTGCGTAAAGAGATTGACGCTAAAGCACACAGCGAAATGTTGGCTAAACTCGCTGCGGAACTTTAAGGTAAAAGGGATAAAACATGGCTGAACTCTCAACCATTGCAAGGCCTTATGCTGTCGCTGCCTACAAGCTGGGCAAAGAGAAAAAAGCATTGGCAAAATGGTCTGAAATGTTGGCATTGGCCGCGGCAGTCGCAGCAAATGACCAAATGAAAACCCTGATTGATGACCCTAAGCTGAATGCCGCTGATATTGAAGCCGCATTCCTCAAGGTTTGCGGCGACAATCTTACCGAGCATGGTCAAAATTTGATCAAGACCTTGGTTGAATATGGCCGTTTATCCTTATTGCCTGCCATTGCTGAAGCTTTTGAGGCTTTGAAAGCGCAAGATGAAGGCACCTTGGACGCACAAATCATTGCCGCTGCCAAAATCACGGCAACGCAAACTAAAGATTTGGTAAAACGTCTGGAAGCCAAGTTCGGCAAGAAAATTGAAGCAAGCGTTTCCGTAGATCCGGAAATCATCGGCGGCATCAAAATTATTGTTGGCGACACCGTTATCGACGCGTCTGTCCAAGGTCAGTTACAAAATTTAGCCTATACGCTCACAGCATAAGGCATAGGAGAATTAAATGCAGTTATCTACATCAGAGATTAGCGAGCTCATTAAGAGCCGTTTGGAAAACTTCTCTACTTCTGCGGAAGCCCGTACTCAGGGTACCGTGATTTCCGTAACAGACGGCATTGTGCGTATCCATGGCCTGTCTAACGTGATGTCCGGCGAGATGATTGAGTTTCCAGGCAACACTTTCGGTCTGGCATTGAACCTGGAGCGTGACTCCGTAGGTGCCGTGGTATTGGGTGATTACGAGCACATTACAGAAGGTGATACCTGTAAATGTACAGGCCGTATTCTGGAAGTGCCAGTCGGTCCGGAACTGATTGGTCGCGTAGTGAACGCGCTGGGTCAGCCTATTGATGGCAAAGGTCCGGTTAACGCCAAACTGACTGACAAAATTGAAAAAATTGCGCCAGGCGTGATTGCACGTAAATCTGTGTCACAACCAGTGCAAACTGGCCTGAAGTCTATCGACTCCATGGTACCAGTTGGCCGTGGCCAACGTGAATTGATCATTGGTGACCGTCAGACTGGTAAAACAGCTGTTGCCGTTGATGCAATTATCAACCAAAAAGGTCAGAACATGACTTGTATCTACGTTGCGGTTGGCCAAAAGGCTTCAACCATTGCCAACGTGGTACGTAAACTGGAAGAGCACGGCGCGATGGCTTACACCATTATCGTTGCGGCTTCTGCTTCTGACTCTGCTGCCCTGCAATTCCTGGCACCTTATGCCGGTTGTACTATGGGTGAATACTTCCGTGACCGTGGCCAAGATGCATTGATCGTTTACGATGACTTGTCCAAACAAGCGGTTGCTTACCGTCAGATTTCCCTGTTGCTGCGCCGTCCACCAGGCCGCGAAGCTTACCCAGGTGATGTGTTCTACATCCACTCACGTTTGTTGGAGCGTGCTGCTCGCGTGAACGAAGAGTATGTTGAAAAATTCACTAACGGTGAAGTTAAAGGTAAAACAGGTTCATTGACTGCATTGCCAGTGATTGAAACCCAAGCCGGTGACGTGTCTGCATTCGTTCCAACCAACGTGATTTCGATTACTGATGGTCAGATTTTCCTGGAAACTGACTTGTTTAACGCGGGTGTTCGTCCTGCGATCAACGCCGGTATTTCTGTGTCTCGCGTGGGTGGTGCTGCACAAACTAAAATCATCAAAAAACTGGGCGGTGGTGTACGTCTGGCTTTGGCGCAATATCGTGAACTAGCTGCGTTTGCGCAGTTTGCTTCCGACTTGGACGAAGCTACCCGTAAACAACTGGACCGCGGTCGTATGTTTACCGAGTTGATGAAACAGGCACAATATGCGCCATTGAACGTGGCAAACATGGGTGTAAGCTTGTTTGCAGCGAACAAAGGTTTCTTTGATGACGTGCCAACCAACAAGGTATTGGCATTTGAAAATGCATTGCATGGTTTCCTGAACTCCAAGTACAAGAACATCATTGATGCTATCGAGTCCAGCAAAGATCTGAGCGGTGATAACGAGAAAGCATTGGAAGCTGCGATTCAAGATTTCAAAGCAACCAATGCTTATTAATCTCTGACACTTCGACTTAGGAACCTAATATGGCAGGTAGTAAAGAGATTAGAACCAAGATCAAGAGTGTAGAAAATACACGCAAGATCACCAAGGCGATGGAGATGGTAGCCGCCTCTAAAATGCGTAAAGCGCAAGACAGAATGCGTGCTTCCCGCCCCTACGCGGATAAAATCCGTAACGTGGCGGCTCACCTCTCCTTTGCACAATCCGAGTATCGTCATCCGTTTTTGATTAAACGTGACGTGGTGAAAAATGTCGGCCTGATTGTGGTCAGTTCAGACAAAGGCCTGTGCGGCGGTTTGAATACCAACGTATTGCGTTTGTCACTGAACCAGATGAAAGCCTGGGAAGCTGAAGGCAAAGGCATCAGCGTTAGCGCAATCGGTAACAAAGGCTACGGCTTTATGAACCGTATCGGCGCGCAAGTGAAATCCCATATCACTGGCTTGGGCGATACTCCGCATCTGGAAAAGTTGATCGGTACCATCAAGGTCATGCTGGATGCGTACATCGCTGGTGAAATTGATCAGCTTTACATCTGCTATACCAAATTCATCAACACCATGAAGCAAGAGCCGACCATGCAACAATTGTTGCCATTGACCGGTGAGCAACTGGGCAGCCCGAATGGCCATTGGGATTACATCTATGAGCCTGAAGCAAAACCAGTGGTAGATGAGTTGATGACGCGTTATATCGAGTCACTGATTTACAACGCAGTGGCCGAAAACATGGCGTCCGAGCAATCTGCCCGTATGGTGGCGATGAAATCTGCTTCCGATAACGCGAAGAGCGTGATTGGCGAGCTGAAACTGGTATACAACAAAGCCCGTCAGGCAGCGATTACCAAAGAGATTTCAGAAATCGTCGGCGGTGCGGCAGCGGTTTCCTCCTAAGGCGCGTGCTTTAAAAGCATCGTGAAAGAATTCAATTAGATCTGACTCATACAGTTAGGAAAAGAAAATGGCAAAGGCAAATCAAGCAGTAACAGGTAAAGTAGTGCAGTGTATTGGCGCTGTGGTTGACGTGGAATTTCCACGCGATCAAATGCCTAAAGTATTCGATGCATTGATTATTGATGCAAAAGACAGCAATGCAGAAGCCGGTTTGACACTGGAAGTGCAGCAGCAATTGGGCGACGGCGTGGTCCGTACCATTGCCATGGGCTCTTCTGACGGTTTGGCACGTGGTACCACATTCAAAAACACAGGTGCAGCGATCTCTGTACCAGTGGGTGAAGGTACTTTGGGCCGTATCATGGACGTATTGGGTCGCCCAATCGATGAAGTGGGTCCAATTGATTCACAAGAATTCCGCTCTATCCACCAGAAAGCTCCCGCTTTCGAAGAGCTGTCACCATCTGTTGACCTGTTGGAAACAGGCATCAAGGTGATTGACCTCGTTTGCCCGTTTGCTAAAGGCGGTAAAGTGGGTCTGTTCGGTGGTGCGGGTGTAGGCAAGACCGTTAACATGCTGGAACTGATTAACAACATCGCTAAACAGCACTCCGGTTTGTCCGTATTTGCTGGTGTAGGTGAGCGTACCCGTGAAGGTAACGACTTCTACCACGAAATGGCAGATGCAGGCGTCATCAAGCTGGACAACATGAAAGAGTCCAAAGTAGCGATGGTGTTCGGTCAGATGAACGAGCCTCCAGGTAACCGTCTGCGTGTTGCTTTGTCTGGTTTGACCATGGCTGAAAAATTCCGTGACGAAGGCCGTGACGTGTTGTTCTTCGTGGACAACATCTACCGTTACACCTTGGCTGGTACTGAAGTATCTGCGTTGCTGGGCCGTATGCCTTCAGCCGTAGGTTACCAACCTACCCTGGCTGACGAAATGGGCCGTTTGCAAGAGCGTATTACCTCTACTAAAGTCGGTTCTATTACTTCTATCCAAGCGGTTTACGTGCCTGCGGATGACTTGACTGACCCATCTCCAGCAACGACTTTCCAACACTTGGACTCGACAGTTGTGTTGTCACGTGACATCGCTTCCCTGGGTATCTACCCAGCGGTTGACCCACTGGACTCTACTTCACGTCAGCTGGATCCACTGGTGGTTGGTGAAGAGCATTACTCTGTTGCACGTTCCGTACAAGCAACATTGCAACGCTACAAAGAGTTGCGTGACATTATCGCGATTTTGGGTATGGACGAACTGTCTCCAGAAGACAAACTGGCAGTGGGCCGTGCACGTAAAATCCAACGTTTCCTGTCACAACCTTTCCACGTGGCTGAAGTGTTTACTGGCGCTCCAGGCAAATACGTACCACTGAAAGAAACCATCAAAGGCTTTAAAGCGATTGTGGCTGGTGAATACGATCACTTGCCAGAGCAAGCGTTCTACATGGTGGGTGGCATTGAAGAAGCCGTTGAAAAGGCTAAAACACTGAACTAATGGTTGCCGGTGCAGGCAGGCTTAAACCTGCTTGCATCAAAAATCTTCAGTGATATAGAAAAGAGAACATTATGGCAAATACAGTGCATATCGATGTTGTGAGTGCCGAAGAGTCCATCTTCTCTGGTGAAGCCGAGTTTGTGGTTGCACCAGCTGGCGCAGGTGAAGTGGGTATTTATCCACATCACGCACCGATGATTACCACCATCAAGCCAGGCGCATTGCGTATCAAGCAAACTGCCGAGCAAGAAGAGACGGTGATTTATATTTCCGGCGGCATGATGGAAGTACAACCAGGACTGGTAACAGTGCTGGCGGACACCGCAATTCGTGGCCAGGATCTTGATGAAGCAAAAGCCATCGCAGCGAAAGAAGCCGCAGAAGAAGCATTGCGTAACCGTTCTTCAGAGATCGATTACGCAGCTGCCCAGGCTGAATTGGCAGAAGCGATCGCACAAATCCAGGCAATCCAGAAATTGCGTAAATCTGTGCACTAGATTCCTGTGGAGTCTGGCAATAAAACAGGCGGCTTTCGAGCCGCCTTTTTTGTTTCTGAGATAAAATAACAGCATGACTGATTTGAATATCGTAATTCTCGCTGCGGGTAAAGGCACACGCATGCGATCAGACCTGCCTAAGGTGCTGCATGCGGTGGGGGGCAAGCCTATTCTGCATCATGTGATTGATGCGGCCCGCCAGCTGAATCCGCAAACCATCACGGTGGTGTATGGCTTTGGCGGCGAACAAGTACAACAACAGACGCCTGGTGATGACCTGCAATGGGTATTGCAGGCAGAACAACTGGGTACCGGCCATGCTGTACAACAAGCCCTGCCCACCTTGCCTGATCATGGTAAAACACTCATTCTGCTAGGGGATGTGCCACTGGTCGATGTGGCGGCTTGTCGTGACATGTTGACGCAAGCCGATCAGCACCTGGTGGTGCAGACGTTTATCAAGGCAGACCCCAGTGGTTATGGCCGTATTGTGCGTAATGACAAGCATGAAGTCGTCGCCATTGTCGAGCATAAAGATGCCAGTGAGGCCCAGCGCGCAATACAGGAAGTGAATACCGGCATTATGGCGATGCCGAATGTACAGTTGAAACATTGGTTGGCTAATATCAGCAACCAAAATGCGCAACAGGAATATTATTTAACCGATATCATCGCCCTCTCCGTTAATGAGGGCCGGGCGGTGTTACCGCATGTGGTCGCCGACGCCTGGTCGGTCACCGGCATTAACTCCAAACTGGACTTGCAGCAAATCGAGCGTGAGTACCAACTGCGCCAGGCAACAGCGCTGATGACACAAGGCGTGACCTTGCTGGATGCGCAGCGTATTGATATCCGTGGCGCATTACAATGCGGCCGTGATGTGTTGATTGATGTGAACTGCGTCTTTGAAGGCCAGGTCACGCTTGAAGATGATGTACAGATTGGCCCGCATTGTGTGATTAAGGATGCCGTGATCGCCAAAGGCACGCGCCTGGCGGCATTTACGCATATTGATGATGCCAAGGTCGGCCCGGGCAGCAAAGTCGGCCCGTTTGCACGCTTACGCCCTGGTACGCAGTTAGCCGCAGAGACACATGTCGGCAATTTTGTTGAAATCAAAAATGCCACCGTGGGCGTCGGCAGTAAGGTCAATCATTTGACTTACGTGGGCGATGCCAGCATTGGTGCCAATGTGAATATCGGCGCCGGCGTGATCACTTGTAATTATGACGGGGCGAACAAACATAAAACCATCATTGAGGATAATGTGTTTGTCGGCTCCGATACCCAATTAGTTGCGCCAGTGACTGTGGGCCATGGGGCAACGATTGCAGCAGGCTCAACCATTACCAAAGATGTGCCGGCAGATAGCTTAACGCTGTGCCGTGCGCGGGAACAACGGTCAATTCAGGGATGGAAACGTCCACAAAAGGTGAAAAAATAAGCGTATGTGCGGCATTGTCGGTGCGGTCTCCAATAGAAATATCGTTCCACTCCTGATCGAGGGCTTAAGCAGGCTCGAATATCGTGGCTATGATTCAGCCGGGATTGCCGTGCTCAATCAAACCATAGAACGCGCTCGCGCTGTCGGGCGTGTGTCCGAGCTGCAGTTAAAAGCAGAAGGCATGCATAGCCAGATTGGTATCGGCCACACGCGCTGGGCCACGCATGGTGGCGTCACTGAGCAAAATGCGCACCCGCACGTTTCTCCTGCGCAAGACAACGCACAGATTGCAGTCGTGCATAATGGCATTATCGAAAATCACGACGAACAACGTGATCGCTTGAAAGCACTGGGTTACCAGTTTTACTCACAAACAGATACTGAAGTCATCGCACATCTGGTGCATTACTATTACCAGCAAAACCAGGACTTGTTTACAGCCGTTAAACAGGCCATTGCCGAATTAACCGGTGCCTATGCCATCAGTGTGATTGCGCTGGATAATCCGCAGCAAATGGTGGTCGCCCGCCTGGGTTGCCCGTTGCTGATTGGCCTGGGTGACGGTGAAAATTTTGTCGCGTCTGATGTATCTGCCGTGCTCTCTGCGACCCGTAAAGTCATTTACCTGGAAGATGGTGATGTAGCAACGATGCAAACCGATGCCGTGATGATTATCGACAAACGTGGCGAGGTGGCTGAACGTAAAGTGCATCTGAGTGATGTGTCACTAGCCTCGCTGGAACTCGGCCCTTACAGCCACTTTATGCAAAAAGAAATCCACGAGCAACCACGTGCGATTAGCGATACGATTGAAGCGCTGATTGACGATGGCGCGTTCAGGAGTGAGTTGTTTGGCCAATCAGCCGCGAGCATTTTTTCACAGATTGATAGCGTACTGATCTTGGCGGCAGGCACCAGTTATTACGCAGGCCTCACGGCCAAATACTGGTTGGAAAGCATCGCCAAAATTCCAACCTCGGTTGAGATCGCCAGTGAATACCGCTACCGCGAGTCCGTGCCTAATCCTAAACAGCTGATTGTCACGATCTCGCAATCTGGCGAAACGCTGGATACCATGGAGGCGCTCAAACATGCGCAGAAACTGGGCCACGAACATAGCCTGGCGATTTGTAATGTACAGGAAAGCGCGATTCCACGGGCTTCGTCATTGATCTTTTACACGCGTGCTGGTGCTGAAATCGGTGTGGCCAGTACCAAGGCATTCACCACGCAGTTGATCGCACTGTTTGTGCTGGCTGTCACTTTAAGCAAAGCACGTGGCTTACTGAGTGCGGCACAAGAGCAGCAATACTTATCCGACTTGCGCCAACTGACAGGTGGCGTGCAGATTGCCTTGAATCTGGAGCCGCAAATCCGCGAATGGGCACACCGTTTTGGGGATAAAGAACATGCTTTGTTCCTGGGGCGCGGCGTGCACTTCCCGATTGCGATGGAAGGTGCACTTAAACTCAAGGAAATTTCCTATATTCACGCTGAAGCCTATCCGGCTGGTGAGCTCAAACACGGTCCGCTGGCACTGGTGGATAGCAATATGCCGGTAGTGGTGATTGCCCCTAATGATGCTCTGCTGGAGAAGGTCAAATCCAACATGCAGGAGGTCAAAGCACGTGGTGGCGAGCTGTTTGTGTTTGCCGATGCCGACAGTCACTTTAAAGAGTCTGAAGGCGTGCACGTGATCCGCACGCCGCGCCATGTCGGTGTGCTCTCGCCTATTTTGCATGCGATTCCAGTACAGTTGCTGGCTTATCATGCGGCTTTACTCAAAGGCACCGATGTGGACAAACCACGTAACCTGGCCAAGAGTGTCACCGTTGAGTAAGTAATAAAGGTAAAAAGCCCCGACATTCGGGGCTTTTTTCAAATAAGAAAACGGCTAGTATCCCTTATACTGATAGTAGATGCTCATCAGAAAGGCAGTCATGTCCACGTCACAACACAGTATTATCGGTCGCCAGCCGATTGTTAACAGTCAACAAGAGATTATCGGCTATGAGTTCTTTTTCAGGAACAATAGCAATGGCAGCCATGCGCCATTTGAAGAAGATATTCAAACCTGTGCCAAGATTCTCTCTACGACCATTGATGAGATGCAGGACAACTGGTTGTTAGGACAACAGCTGGCTTTTATCAACGTCGACCATGTCATGCTCGGCAGTGTATTTTTGGAGCTGATGCCTGCTGAAAAAACTGTTTTAGAGGTGGTGCATACAGTAGATGTGACCCCCGAGATCATTGCACGTTGCCGTGAACTCAAAGAAGCCAAATTCAGGATTGCGCTGGATAACCCGCAACACCACCCGCAGTTAGAGGCATTGATTCCCTACGCAGATTATATAAAGCTGGATATGCGAAATGTGGATATTGCACAAGCGACACAGTGGCTCAAAAAATATCAACCGACAGGTTGCAAACTGATTGCTGAAAAAGTCGAGCAGACTGCCCAGTTTGATAGCTTGCTTGAGGCAGGTTACCAGCACTTCCAGGGTTATTTTTACGCCAAGCCGGAAAACCTCAATAGCAAAGTCATTAACCCAAGTTTTGACGGCGTGCTGCATTTGTTAAACCTGGTCAGCCAGGAGGCGGACAACAAAACCATAGAAAATGGTTTCAAACGCGATACTACCCTGAGTTACAAGCTGCTGCGCTACATCAATTCTGTGGGCTTTGGCTTGTCCTGCGAGGTACAGTCAATTGGCCATGCACTGACTATTTTGGGCCGCAATCAGTTATACCGCTGGTTAACGTTATTGATGGTCACCGCTGGCAATAACAGCAGCTCCCCTGCCCTGATGAAAACATCCATTACCCGTGGCCGTTTGACCGAGCTGCTGGGCGAGCCTTTCTTTGAGAAACGTGACCGCGACAATCTGTTTGTGGTGGGCGTGTTTTCCTTGCTGGATGTGATGCTGAAAGTACCCATGGACAAGGTGCTGGAAAAGTTGCAGTTGCCAGAGACTATTGTAGATGCTTTGACCAAGCGTGAAGGTATTTTTGGCCCTTTCCTCAAGCTGACAGAAGCGTGTGAAGATGCCAACAGCGAGGAGATTTTACAACTGGCGGCAATGCTGCAACTAGACCCTGACAAAGTGAATCAGTGCCATATGGATGCCTTGGCCTGGACGGAGGCATTGGGTATTTAACCTGCTCGCTGGCCCTTGAAAAAATAAAGCGTATTCCCATATTGAAAATACAGATGCTTGCAGTTTGAGGTCTGAAATTCATGTTAATCGCTTTATTTTTACAAGGATCAACTTTATGCGTACTTATGACTTAAGCCCTTTCTACAGAACCGCCATTGGTTTTGACCGCCTGGCTAAAATGCTCAACGAAAACCAGCGTAGTGAAAACGAAATCAGCTATCCACCTTATAATATCGAACTGGTCGACGAAAACGCCTACAAAATTGTGATGGCAGTCGCCGGTTTTCAGCAGCATGAGCTGGAGATTGAAACCGAACACCAGGCGTTGCGTGTGACTGGCCGCAAAGCGAAAACTCAACAGGAAACTACCTTTTTGCACCGTGGGATCGCCACGCGTGATTTTGAACACAAGTTCCAGCTGGCTGACCATGTCAAAGTGACTGGTGCCAATCTTGAAAACGGCCTGTTAACCATTGCCCTGCTGCGTGAAATCCCTGAGGCCTTGAAGCCACGAAAAATCCAGATCGGCACGCAGGCGCAAACCAATCCTAGCTTTATTGAACAACGCGCCGCAGCATAAGTGTTTAAGTTAAAAAGGGCCGAAAGGCCCTTTTTTCATGCCGAATACTTTTATCTACAAGCTAATTTTGACCGCGCGTATTAAAATACGCACTTTCAATCACCGTCCCGGAATTTCTCATGGCGCAATATGTGATGTCCATGCTCCGCGTGAGCAAAATCGTGCCGCCCAAACGGCAAATCATTAAAAATATCTCTTTGTCATTTTTCCCGGGTGCCAAAATCGGCCTGCTGGGTTTAAATGGCTCCGGTAAATCCACTGTGCTGCGCATCATGGCGGGTGCCGATAAAGAGTACGAAGGCGAAGTGCAATGGCAGCCTAATTTGTCCATTGGCTATTTGCCGCAAGAGCCTCAGCTGGATCCGGACAAGACTGTGCGTCAGGAAGTCGAAGCTGGCCTGGGGGCGATTATGGAAGCCAAGCAAAAGCTGGAAGAAATCTACGCCGCCTATGCTGAGCCTGATGCTGATTTTGACAAGCTGGCCGAAGAACAGGCCAAGTATGAAAATATCCTCGCTGCCAGTGGTAGTGATGTTGAGCAACAATTGGAAATCGCTGCTGATGCGCTGCGCTTGCCGCCGTGGGATGCCATGATAGGCCCGTTGTCTGGCGGTGAAAAGCGCCGTGTGGCTTTGTGTAAATTGCTGCTCTCCAAACCGGACATGTTGCTGCTGGATGAACCGACCAACCACCTGGATGCGGAATCTGTGGAGTGGCTGGAACAGTTCCTGGTGCGCTTCCCGGGTACCGTAGTGGCTGTTACCCATGACCGTTACTTCCTCGATAATGCGGCTGAGTGGATCTTGGAACTGGACCGTGGCGAAGGCATTCCGTGGAAAGGCAATTACTCCAGTTGGTTGGAGCAAAAAGAAGACCGTTTAGCCCTGGAACAGAAACAGGAAGATGCTCACCGCAAAGCCATGAAGCAGGAGCTGGAGTGGGTGCGCCAGGGTGCTAAGGCCCGCCAGAGCAAGAGTAAAGCGCGTCTGGCCCGTTATGAAGAAATGTCCAGCGTTGAATACCAGCGCCGTAACGAAACCCAGGAAATCTTTATTCCGCCAGGTGACCGCTTGGGTAATCAGGTCATTGAGTTCAACAATGTGTCCAAAGGCTTTGGTGACCGTCTGCTGATTGATAATTTATCATTCAGCTTGCCGCCAGGCGCGATTGTTGGTGTCATCGGCCCTAACGGTGCCGGTAAGTCGACGCTGTTCCGTATGTTGCAAGGTCAAGAGCAGCCAGATAGTGGTGAAATCATCACCGGGCCTACCGTCAAGTTGGCAGCAGTCGATCAGACCCGTGACGGCCTGGATAACGATAAAACCGTCTTCGAGGCGATTTCTGGTGGCCTGGATGTGTTGAGCGTCGGCAAATTTGAAATGCCTAGCCGGGCCTATATTGGTCGCTTTAACTTCAAAGGTGGTGATCAGCAGAAGATTGTTGGTCAGTTGTCTGGCGGTGAGCGTGGCCGGTTGCATCTGGCGAAAACCCTGATTTCCGGCGCCAACGTCTTGCTGCTGGATGAACCGTCAAACGATCTCGACGTGGAAACCCTGCGTGCGCTGGAAGACGCCCTGCTGGAATTTGCCGGTTGCGTATTGGTCACCTCGCATGACCGCTGGTTCCTGGATAGGATTGCGACGCACATCCTGGCGGCGGAAGGTGATTCACAATGGACCTTCTTTAACGGTAACTACCAGGAATACGAAGCCGACAAGAAAAAACGGCTGGGTGAAGAAGGTGCTAAACCCAAGCGTATTCGTTACAAACCTATTACGCGCTAACTTAAAAGCCCATTCGATTGAATGGGCTTTTTTATGGCGAATGTTAAGGGATGTTGTAAATCATCCACAGCCGCATTTTTCAACATCTTTTAAAAAGGGCGGTTCTTTACAAAGATGAGCAGAAATCGCAAGATGAATCTGGAATCGTTGTAAGAATTTCTTTATTGATGATAGACAGAGGAGCGAGCGATGGCAGGTTGGTTTGAACTAACAAAAAGTGATGCAAACGGTCAATTCAGTTTTGCATTGAAGGCGGGTAATGGTGAGCAGATTCTTAAAAGCGAGCAATATACCACCAAGGCCGCGGCACAAAACGGCATTGAGTCTGTGCAGAAAAACAGTCCGCTGGATGAGCGTTACCAGAAGCTGACGGCCAAAGATGGTCGACCTTATTTCAATTTGCTGGCAGGCAATAGCCAGGTCATTGGCACCAGCCAGATGTACTCTGCGGAAGCTGGGCGTGATAATGGCATTGCTTCGGTGAAAACCAATGGTTCAACCGAAACGATTAAAGATTTGACCTGATCCGGTCAGTGTCGTGATTAAAGCCTCGCTTTGTGCGGGGCTTTTTTCATGATGAAGTCCCACACGCATGCAGGTAATAATCGCATCAGACGCGCGACGATGCCCATTTGCCACGGAATCACAGTAAAGCGGCGTTGTGCGGCAATCGCCCGCACGGCTTTGCGCGCAAACACATCGGCATCCATTAAAAACGGCATGGGGTAAGTATTGATATCGGTCATTGGCGTGCGGATATAACCCGGGGCAATGGTGGTGACAGCGATGCCGTATAGTTGCATTTCGACGCGCAGGCTTTCGAGGTAGGTGATCGCCGCAGCCTTGCTGGCACTATAAGCACCCGAGCCTGGCAGGCCACGGATACCGGCGACGCTGGCAATGCCAACCAATTGCGCAGGCTCACCTTTGGCCGCACTGGTTTTCATAGCCTCGATCAGAGGTTGGAAGGTGTGTACCAGGCCCATGACATTGGTTTCAAACACGGCTTGAAATGCCGGGATGTCTTCGGCAAATTCGGTTAAGGTGCCACGGCTGACACCGGCATTGCCGATAACGATGTGCGGCGTACCAAAGCGGTGTAAAAAGTCCTGAGCCATGGATTGCATTTGCTCGGCGACACGCACATCCACGCAATAAATGACGCAGGTGGTTTGATATTGTTGTTTTAAGCTGTCTACCAGCGTTTGCAATGCGGCTTCGTTTCTGCCGCACAAAGCCAGCACCAGTTTCCCGCCATATTCTCTGGCGTAGGCAGCAGCCATGGCTGCTCCTAGGCCGCTGGAGGCGCCGGTAATTAAAATACGCATGGCAGGCACAGGATTTTGTGACATAAAAAACATCGGGGTAAACAAATTTTAATCGGGTAGAATGCCATAAAACAATCGTCGGGGGAAACCTAAATGAATTTGGAAAAAGTGATTTTTGGCTTTTTTATTATTCTGGCCATGACACTCAATTTTGGTTTTTTTGTAGGCGAGATTGATAATCCGCAACATCACTTGCATTACGAGTTATATGTGGCGATTGTGGTGAACCTGATTGCCACCGTGCTCAAGTTTGGCGACCGTACCCAGATTGGCGCGATTCACCTGGCGACCAGCCTGGTGGCTGACATACAACTGATTGCCGCCGCGATTATCTGGGTGGTGGCAGGGAGCAAAGGCGCCGAGCCCGAGGTGATTGTGGGCATTGTTTCTTTGTCTGGCGGTGCTTTCCTGGCTAATATCACCTCAGTGATTTTGCTGATTTACGAAACCGTCACCTTGCGCCGCTAAGGTGCAGCAACGGGGACAGTCGTGAGTCTCAATCAAATCATCTTCCTGATTTTGCGGCGCATGCGCGCGCCGCTGCTCATGGTCATTATTAGCTATGCGATCGCGCTGATTGGTTTTGTACTCATCCCAGGTATGGATGATCATGGTCAGCCTTATCGCTACGGTTTTTTTGATGCGTTTTATATCCTGAGCTACACCGCCACCACCATTGGTTTTGGTGAAATCCCCTACCCGTTCACCACGCATCAACGCTTGTGGATGACTTTTTCGATTTACCTGACGGTCATTTCCTGGTTTTATGCCATCGGCGCGATTATTGCCCTGTTTCAGGAATCGGCCTTAAAGCTGGCATTTAAAAACGCCATGTTTCAGCGCGATGTGCGCAACCTGATGGAACCGTTTTACCTGATTTGCGGCTATGGCGAAACCGGTGGTGAATTGGTGCGGGCGCTGGATAAAAATGAATTGCGTGTGGTGGTGCTGGAAATTTCGCCGGAGCGTATCAATGAACTGGAAATGACCGATTACCAGTTCTATGTTCCGCATTTGTGTGCAGACGCCAAATTGTCAGAAGTGTTGCTGTATGCCGGCATTAAAAACCCGATGTGTCGTGGGGTGGCCGCGCTGACCGATGATGACCATGCCAACCTGGCGATTTCGGTGGCTGTGAAGCTGATCAAGCCCGATTTGCCGGTGCTGGCACGCGTGCAGAATGACGTGATTGCCGCCAATATGGCCTCGTTTGGCACTGACCGCATTATTAACCCTTACAATATTTTTGGCGAACATCTGGCCATGCGCCTGAACGCGCTGGGTACTTATTTGTTGCACGAATGGCTGACCAGGGCGCCGGGAGATGCGATTGCCACGCCAGCGCCGGTGCCGCAAGGGCATTGGATTGCCTGTGGTTTCGGTCGTTTTGGCAAGTCAGTTGTGAGCAGCCTGCAAAATGGTGAGATGCATGTCACCGTGATTGAGGCCGACCCGCAAGGCACGCAATGTGAGGACTGTATTATCGGCAGTGGTGTGGAATCGCATATTTTGCAGCAGGCCGGGGTAGAAAATGCGGTGGGTATCGTTGCCGGCACAGACAATGATATTAACAACTTGTCGATCGTGATGACGGCGCTCGAACTGAATCCGAAGCTATTCGTCATCATCCGCAAAAACAAACGGCATAACGATCCCCTGTTTCAGCACTTTAATGCCGATATCACTATGCAACCCAGCGATGTGATTGCGCATACCTGCTTGTCTTATATGGTGTCGCCCATGCTGGCGGAGTTTCTGGTGACTGCGCGGCATCAGGGCAACGCCTGGGCCAATGCTGTCATTGCGCAACTGGTTTCAAAATTAGGCGAGCAAGTGCCTGATACCTGGGACATCACCATTGCGGACGACATGGCGGTAGCCGTGTGCGCGCTGATGGAGCAAGGCATACTGCCTGCACTTAAACATTTGATGATGCGTCCGGCTGGGCAGCAGCGACATGAAATGCCGGTGGTACCGCTGATGCTGGTGCGCGGTGAGCAAAAGATGTTATTGCCGGAGTTATCTACGCCCTTGCAAATTGGCGACACGATTTTGTGTTGTGGCCTGGACCAGGCTAAATCGATACAGCGTTTTGTGATGCATGATATTAAGACGCTGCATTACCTGGTGACGGGGACGGAGATGCCGGAAACCTGGATTGGGCGTTGGCTTAAGGCTGGTGGGCGCTAGAGTGTTTTAGTTTGAATGATTGTGTAAGGTGATTGGGGCGTTGCTTTTCGCCTTTTTGGCGAGTTACTTTTCTTTGCTTGCCCAAAGAATAAGTAACCAAAAGAAAGTGCACCCCAGCTTCCGCTTATTTCCTGCGCTACTCGGCTTGCCGGGCGTCCATCGAAACTCGCCCTGACAAGCCACACAGAACGTGGCTTGTAGCGGAGCTCGAACAGCCGATGGCCGAATACTCCCGTCAACCCTGCGTTGCTCGGCGCGGCAGATGGGGACCCCGAACACCATGCGACTGCGACCGTCGATCGATTAAGAAAAAATTGTTTTTTTGAACTGTCCGAACTTCGCCAATGTGAGTTTTGCGAGATAAATCCCATCCCATCACGCTGAGTAGCGGAGACAAAACAAGAGAGAAGGGAGCGACTGTCTGAGCACCGCGGCAGCTTGCGTAGTGTGCAAGCTGCTAGGGCGAGTTTCGTGACCGCTTATTTTGTTGAGCAACGCAAGGACGCCGCAGGCCGTGATGGCTGGGTGCCCTCCTCTTTGGTTACTTTCTGAGGGGCAAGCATCAGAAAGTGACTCGCCCAGAGGCGAAAGAAAAGCTATCACTCAATAAAAATGCTAGTAGCGTGTGGGCATTCGCGCCCTCATGGTTTGTGTGATTGTTCAATGAATAGGTTTCACCCTCGGCGTGTATCCGCATTCATCGGTGGTCAATTAAATAGCTTTTTTAGTCTTTAGCAGCATCAAACAAAAACGCCTGATGTTGCTGACATCAGGCGTTCTTTTAATGCGAACTACTGGCTTATTTCTTACCGGCAGCTCTGTCTTTGCGCACGTTCTGAATAATAAAGTCAGCGGTTTGTAGGGCTGCTTCATTGCCACCGGCCATGGAGCTACCGGTGATGAATTTACCGTCGATAATCAGGGCAGGAACCCCAGTCGCGCCTGAAGCCCGGAAAGTTTGCATGGCTTTATTCATTTGCATGTTAATCGCGAATGACTTGAATGCTTTTTCAACTTTGATTTTATCGAGACCACCTTGCTTGGTCACCCAATCGATCAAAGACGCTTCGTCAGCCTGTTGGCTCAGGGTTTTGCTTTTGTGGATGGCGTCAAATAACTGGCTATGCAGTTTTTCCAGCACGCCGAGTTCTTGCATGGCAAAATAGGTTTTAGCTAACGGAGCCCAGCCTGCGTTTGGCAAGGCTGGGATGCGTTTGAAGTATACATCTGCGGGCAGTTTTTTCACCCAGGCTTGTAAAGGCTGCTCCATATGGTAGCAGTGCGGGCAGCCATACCAAAATAGCTCCATGACTTCGATTTTGGCCGGTTGATCGGTCGTGATTTGCTGCGCAACCTGATCAAACTGTTCACCCATTTGCGGGTCTGCCAGTGCTGAGGTCGCGGTAAAGCCAGCCCAAAGCATCAAACTCAACAACATATTTTTCATAAAGTCAGTTTCCTAAAGTTTTGTGGAACGTCATGCATTAACGTGGCAGCTGTGCATACGATGACAACCGCATTAATGGGTTGAAGATTCGATATTGACCTTGATCAGATTGGCCTGGAAGCCATTGGTTTCCAGATCGTGGCTAATTTTATTGATTTTGGCCAAGTCATTGAGCGGGCCAATACGCACCCGGTGCATGGTGCCTTTGTTGGGGATCTCTGCGGTTTGTACAAACGCTTCAAAACCAACCAGGGCCAAGCGGGTTTTGAGATTGTTGGCATCATCTTCTTTGGCAAAGGCGCCGACTTGCACAAAATAGCTTTCTTGCTTGATGGTCGGGTTTTTTTTCACTTGCTGTTCACTGATTTTGCTCTCGGTGTCGGGCAAAATGGTATAGAAATCAAACTTGTTCGGGTCCTCAATAGAGGCGCTACCAGGTTTGACTTCTTCTTCGGTGACGGTGTTCTTGATCGGGATTTCTTGCTGGCCCTCGTCTTTTTTGAATGCGCTGGAGAATGGGCTGTGATCACCTTTGATGTAGATAATCAGGGCCACGGTTAACGCGACACCCAAAAACAGGCCGACCAGCAGGCCGTTAAAGAAAGTGCTGCCGCTGCTTTTGCTTTTTGCTTTGGCTTGTGAGGGTTTGTAGTCGCGACTCATTGTGAGGTTAACCAATCAATTCAGCAGTCATTAAAGGGATGCTTACATTTTTTCCGGCGCGCCAACGCCCAATAACGCCAAGCCATTACGCAACACAGTGCGGGTGGCGGTGATCAGCGCCAAACGTGCCAGTTTGACTTGTTCGTCATCCACCAAAAATTTGGTGTCATTGTAATAACTATGCAAGGCACTGGCTAGCTCCTTGAGGTAGTTGGCCACCATGTGCGGTGCCAATGCCTGGCAGGCACTGCTGACCACTTCTGGATATTGGCCCAGTGCTTGCATCAGGGCGGTTTCTGTCGCGCTTTGCAACGGTGACAGTTCTGCCGCCGTTAAACGGGTCACGTCGTCATTCCACTGGTTGAGCACGCTGCATATGCGTGCATGTGCATACTGGATGTAATAGACCGGGTTGTCGTTGGTTTGCGCGCGTGCCAGGTCGATATCGAATACCAGTTGTGAGTCTGGGCTGCGGGCAGCCAGGAAGTAGCGCGTGGCGTCGCAGCCGACCTCTTCAATCAGGTCACGCAAAGTGACGTAGCTACCGGCGCGTTTGGACAGTTTGACTTCTTCGCCACCGCGCATCACGGTCACCATCTGGTGCAATACGTACTCGGGCCAGCCTTGCGGGATGCCGACGTCCAGCGCCTGCAAGCCTGCACGCACACGGGTGATGGTGCTGTGGTGGTCTGCACCTTGTTCGTTGATGACGCGTTTAAAACCACGGTTCCATTTTTCGCGGTGATAGGCGACGTCAGGCACAAAGTAGGTGAAGCCGCCCTCTTTTTTGCGCATGACGCGGTCTTTATCATCACCAAACGCGGTAGTGCGCAGCCATAAGGCATCATCCAGCTCGTAGGTGTGGCCGCTGGCGATCAGGGATTGCACGGTGTTTTCTACCTTGCCTTCGCTATATAAGGCGCTTTCGAGTGAAAACACATCAAACTTGATCTGGAAAGCTTGCAAGTCCAGATCTTGCTCATGACGCAAATAAGCCACGGCAAATTTGCGGATGGACTCGGTATCATTCACATCGCCGCTGGCGGTCACTTGCATGTCGTCAGCGGTGATGGTGGCTTTGGCCAGGTAGGCTTGGGCGATATCGACAATATAGTCGCCGCGGTAGCCGTCTTCCGGAAAGCCTGCATCGTCAGGATTGATGCCTTGCACACGCGCCAACACTGACTTGGTCAGGTTGTCGATTTGTGCACCGGCATCGTTGTAATAAAACTCACGCGTCACATTCCAGCCATTGGCATCCAGCAGGCGGCACAAACAGTCGCCCACCGCGGCGCCACGGCCATGACCGACGTGCAACGGTCCGGTCGGGTTGGCCGAGACAAACTCCACCTGCACTTTTTCAGCCTGGCCAGCCTGGTTGCGGCCAAACGCAGCCCCTGCTTGCAGCACCTCGTGCACAATTGCCTGTTTGCTGTCAGCCGAGACAAAGAAGTTAATAAAGCCTGCACCGGCTATATCGACTTTGCTAATGACATTGTTGGCGGGCAAGCCATCAATAATCTGCTGCGCAATCGCACGTGGGTTTTGCTTTAAAGGCTTGGCCAGTTGCATGGCGATATTGGTCGCAAAATCGCCGTGGTCGGCAGACTTTGGCCGCTCAAGAATGATGTTGAGGCTGGAGGTATCTTCTACCAGCGGTTTCACCGCTTGCAGAATGAGTTCTGTGATCGTTTGTTTCAAGGTTAAAATGGTGCTGAATAGTCAAGCCGCCATTTTAACCTAATTAAGCATTTTCACCCATGTGTTCAACTGTCTCCGACCTTCAGGCCGCAACCCCCGCCAGTATTGTGCGCGTGGTGCTGGACGTGCCACTGGATCGCCAGTTTGATTATTTAAATCCTGGCCTGTTGATTCGTGAAGGCAATCGCGTCGTGGTGCCCTTCGCCGGGCGGCAATTGGTGGGCATTGTCATGGCGCTGCTGAGCGAAACTGATGTGCCGCCACACAAGCTTAAAGCCGTGCTGCAAGTGTTTGATGACGTGCCATTTGACGCCGCGACCTTGAAGTTGCTGCGGTTTTGCGCCGACTATTATCACTACCCTTTTGGCCAGACCGTGCTGGCCAGCTTGCCACTGCGTTTGCGCCAGATTAAACCGGCGGTGACGCGAAAAATGTGGCTGTATCAGTTGGCGAAACCCATTCCGGAAGACTTTATTGGTAAGCGGCAACAAGTGCTGACCAAGCTGGTTGCCTCCCTGCAGCAGCAGGGTGAATGCAGTGAGGCGATGTTGGGCGAAGTGTCCGCTACCTGGCGCAAAGCCATACAGCCACTGCTGGATGCTGGCTACGTGTCCAGGCGCGAAGTGATTGCGACGCGCCCTTCCCTGCCCGCATCTGACCTGGCACCCACGCTAAATGACGAGCAAGACCATGCGGTCAATGCGATCCTGGCAGACTTAAACCGTTTTCAGCCCTGGTTGTTATTCGGCGTTACTGGTTCAGGTAAAACCGAGGTCTATATCCGCTTGCTGCAAACCGTGCTCGCGGAGCCGCAGGCGCAGGCACTGATCATGGTGCCCGAAATCAACCTGACCCCACAGCTGGAAAGTCGTTTTCGTAGTCGCTTAAGCCAGTTTCCACTGGTGACCTTGCATAGCCATTTGAGCGAGAGTGAGCGCTTGCAAAACTGGCAGGCGGCACAATCCGGTGTTGCGCGCATTGTCATCGGCACGCGTTTAAGTGTGTTTACGCCCATGCCGCATCTGAAATTGATGATTCTGGATGAAGAGCACGACACTTCGTACAAGCAGCAGGATGGCATGCGCTACCATGCGCGGGATGTCGCACTGGTGCGCGCCAAACAATGCCGGATCCCGGTGGTATTAGGTAGCGCAACGCCTTCGCTGGAAAGCTGGTACAACGCGATGGGAGATCAGGCACAAGCTGCATCGAATGCAAAAAAGGCCAGTTACCGATTGCTGACGCTGACCAAACGGGCGGCAGCCCAGGCCAAATTGCCACGTATTTTTTGTATTGATACCACGCACAGCCCGCCGGAAGCCGGACTGACGCCGCAACTAAAACAGGCCATTGAGCTGCGCTTGCAACGCGGTGAGCAAAGCTTGCTGTTTATTAATCGACGCGGTTATGCGCCCGTGCTGCATTGCTCCGCTTGCCAGTGGCTAGCGGATTGCCGCCGCTGCTCTGCCAAAGCGGTATTGCATTTGCGCCAGCGCGTCTTGCGTTGTCATCACTGCGGTGATGAGCAGCCGATTCCGGTGCAATGCCCAAGTTGCGGTAATCCTGATTTGCGCCCGGTTGGCCAGGCCACACAACGGGTTGAGGAAAGCTTGCAGCAGCTTTTTCCACAGGCGCGTGTCGCCCGCGTGGACCGCGACACCATACAGGCCAAGGATGCTTTAACCGAGCTGTTGTCCGCGGTACATGCGGGCAAAGTGGATATTCTGATTGGCACGCAAATGCTGGCCAAAGGCCATGATTTTGCCAATTTGACGCTGGTAGGGGTGTTGGATATAGATGGTGCGTTGTATAGCCCTGATTATCGGGCCAGTGAACGCCTGTTTGCACAGTTGATGCAGGTGGCAGGTCGCGCCGGTCGTGGGGATAAGCCGGGCGAGGTGCTGATACAAACCGCCTTTCCGCAGCATGCCTTGTTTGCTGCACTGCGCGAGCAAAACTATGCGGCGTTTGCCGACGATTTGTTGCAGGAGCGCATGGTCATGCAGTTTCCTCCTGCGACTTATATTGCCGTGATGAAGGCAGAAGCGACCGAGTACAGCCTGGTGAGCCAGTTTTTAACAGACTTTAGCCATGCCGCCAGAGAGTATGTCGCGGCACAAGCGGCAGCGTTGTCAGAGCAGCCTTTGGTTTATGACCCGGTGCGTCCAGGCATTGCCAGGCTAAATCGTATGGAGCGCGGGTATGTGATGCTGCAGTCTGCACATCGCGGCGCCTTGCAGCAGCTATTGCAGGTGGCGGTCGAGTGGGTCAGGACACATCCGCTGCAAGCAAAAATCCGGTGGGTGCTGGATGTGGATGCGCTGGAATACTAGTAAAAGTTACAAATATGCTACTAAACGCCCTTTTTTTTGTAAAAAAACGTTAGGATTTGGGGGTTTTTTAAGGGGAGTTTGGACGTTGTTATACTATTAAAAAGATTATATTTTTATAAAGCTTTGGGGAGTCATCTTGAAAACACAATTAAAGCGTATAGGCCTGTTACAGTTGCTGGCACTAGGCTACACATCTCAGGTATTGGCAGGGGGTGTTTCTTTGCCGGATATCCAGCAGAACTTGCCTAGACCTATTCTGCCAGAACCAAGACCTATCATTCAAGTGCCTGAAGAAACACCGGCACCAGAAAAAAAACAAAAGAAATCCAGCCTCAAGATTGTTGTAAAAGAATTCAAATTCTCCGGCAACAAACAATTCTCAGATGAAGTATTGGCTGCCCAGCTTGCACACCTGACTGGTCATGAAATTGGCATGCGCGAGCTTAACGAGGCGGTGGGGACGATTCGTAACTACTACCGCCAACGTGGTTATCTGCTGACACAAGTCTACTTGCCAACCCAGGATTTGCGGAAAACCACAGAAGCCGAAGCCGTGGTTGAGCTTTCTATCCTGGAAGGTACCTTGGGTGAGGTGAAAGCAGAGGCAGGGCAAGGCTTGGATCAGGAGTATTTCCAATCACTGTCAGAGTATGGGCTGAACAAGGGTGATGTACTCAATGAGCGCAACCTGGTGCGTAATATCATGGTCATGAACGGTTTGCCTGGCATTCAGGTGACTTCGCAGCTCAACCCGGGTGAGGCAGTAGGTAGTTCTGATGTTGCAGTTTCTGTGGAACCACGTGTTCCCCGCGTCACCGGTTTTGTCAGTGCCAACAACTATGGTAACCGTTATACCAACCGTGAAACTTTAGGCTTTGGTGTTGCCGTGAATAACCTCCATGGCCGTGGCGACCAGTTGGCGGTGGTCGGTAAAACCTCCAGGGATGAAGGTCAGCGTTCTATCAGTGGCTTGTACTTCACACCAGTGGGCAGTGCTGGCACGATCATGAACCTCGCGTACAGTTATGTGGATTACAAACTCGGTGGTGAATTTAAACAATTTGATGCATCTGGTGATGCCCATTACTTTTATGGTTCGCTTGAGCACCCTTTGCTGCGTGAAACCAAAAAAGGCGTTGCGTTCAAGGTCGGTGGCAACTACAAGATTTTGGATGACGAAGTAGGTACGTCGATTAACAACCGTCGTGATATCAGCAGCCTGGAGTTGGGCCTGGTCGGCGACTGGATTAATGATATTGGCAGCGTGGCCTATCAATGGAGCTTCCTGGTGACTGCGGGTGATGTCTCCTATAAAGACTCACTGGCAAAAGCCAATGACCGTGCATTACTGGATACCCAGGGCAGCTTCGTGAAGTGGAACTGGACCTCCAGCCGCACCCAGGTATTTGATAACGGTGTGAATTGGGTGGTACGTGCGGATTACCAGGGCGCAGGTAATAACCTGGATATTGCTGAGCGTTTCGGTATCGGGGCCATCAACCGCTGGCGTCAGTATTCTGAAATTCCTAGCCAGGCCGACCAGGGCTGGATGGTAGGCACTGATGTGCGCAAAACGTTTGCCACCACCGGGGCTGATGTCACGCCGTATATCCAGTCAGTGACGCCATTTGCCTTTTATGATGCCGGTCGCGGCAAGCTGAATCATGATCCGATTGGTAACAGCGTTTATGTCCGCTCTAACCATATTGGTGTTGGTACCGATATCCAGTTCCCAGGGCAGTGGATTTTGACGACTACCTATTCCCAGCAGAAGCGTGATCTTGACGGCGCTGAAAGTAATACCGAGTACCAACTCTGGGCGCAAGTAAGAAAAAATTTCTAGTTTTAAATCTGTAGTAAGCCTGATCCGGGCAAAAGCCTGGACATATAAAAAGTAGCCCGCATGAATGCGGGCGCATCTAATTGGAGTTGGATGCGCCCCAGGCAGCATTAGTCATAGTGGGCTACATACAAAAATAATTTCCTGAAACAAAATTACACCCATATCAGGAATTGAGAGAAGTGATGGTAACCCACTGGTCTTGGAGGATCAGTGGCGTTTCTTACTAAAGGAGAAGTGTCATGAAAGCAGCATCCTTAAACCATGTCTATCGTCTGGTCTGGAGCAAGCTCCAGCAAGCCTGGGTTGCCGTGGCCGAAACAACCCGTGCACATGGTAAATCCAGTGTGACCGGCGCAGTCAACCAAAAAAAAATATCGACAGCCAGCGATCTTTCAGACGCTTCGCTTACCTCAGCAACCAAATGGCGTTTTGTGGTGGCGAGTGCATTTGCCGCAGCGATCATGCCACTTTCTTCATTTGCAGATACTAATGTTGTGGCTGGTGTGGTAGCAGGTGACCTCACGGTGAAAGATGTCAGTGCGACGCACACCCAGTATATTCATACCGCCAATGTCAACATTGTTGATTTTTACAAGTTTGGCGTGATGAAGGGTCATCAACTGGATGTGATCATGCCAGATGCAGGCCGTGCCTTGTATCGTGTGATCGGCAACAGTCGCTCCGAAATCAATGGGACATTGAATTCGAACGGTAGCCTTTTCCTAGTGAACCAGAATGGTATTCTGTTTGGCAAAGGTGCTGAAGTTAACGTCGGTAATATTGTGGCGTCTACCCTGAATATTACCAATGAAGCCTTTTTGCAAGGTAATTACAAGTTTACGGCCGAAAATATGGCTGGCAATATCGAAAACCGCGGCCTGATTAAAACGCAGGGTGAAGGTTACATTGTGATGCTGGGTAAAAAAGTGGTGAACTCCGGCACGCTGGTCGCAAACAATGGCAGTGTTGTTCTGGCTTCTGCAAAAGAAGCGGTTCTGGATTTTTACGGTAATGGTCTGGTGAGAGCCAATTTAACTGCACAGGCAGTGGAGGGGTTGGTTAAAAACAGTGGATTGATCCAGGCCAATGGCGGTTTGGTGCAATTAGCGACCAATGCCCGTTCTGCAGCAATCAATGTTTCCGGTATTATTGAAGCCAACCAACTGGTTGAGCGTGATGGCGTGATCCGCCTTGAAGGTGGTGATAACGCCAAGGTTGAAGTGTCCGGCCAATTAATCGCTCAAGGTCAAGGCACAACAGGTGGGTCGATTGAAGTCACTGGTGAGCAAGTGGCCTTGATGAATGGTGCTTTACTGGATGCATCTGGTGATACCGGTGGTGGTAAGGTGCTGGTGGGTGGTGATTACCAAGGTAAAAACGACGCCGTTTACAACGCCAGAACTACCTATGTTGCTAGTGGTGCAACGATTAAAGCCGATGCACGCCAGCAAGGCGATGGCGGTAAGGTTGTGGTCTGGGCGAATGATTTGACCCGTTACTATGGCAGCATTTCTGCACAAGGCGGCGCTGCCAGTGGTAATGGTGGCTTTGTTGAGGTTTCCGGCAAGCAAGACCTGGCGTTCCTTGGGTCGGTGAATGTCGCTGCAGCGAACGGGCTGGGCGGATCCGTTTTGTTAGACCCTGAAACCATTAACTTGATCAGCGGCGGTTCTACGCCAACAGATAATGCGTCTGGTACGCCAGATGTGGCTTTCGCTGATAATGCCGGCGGCACAACCAATATCAATGTCGCAGGGATCACCGGCTTTAGCCAGCTGTTCCTGCAAGCGACCAAAGACATTAACGTCAATGCAGCTGTCACGATGAACGTCGATGGCAATATTCGCCTTGAAGCCAATAACGATATCAATGTCAACGCAGCGTTGACCACGTCAGGGAAAGGCAGCATTAACCTGAAGGCGGATGCCGATAATAGCGGTGTTGGTAACCTGCACATCGGTGCCAACATTACTGGCCCAGGTGGTGTCGTGCTGTCTGCAGCAACGTTGACGCACTCAGCAGGTAACATTAGCTCTAATGGTGATATTAAAGGCTATGGTCATGCTGGTAGCGTCAAAATCACCGTCGCTGGATTCGCGCAATTAGGTACTGCCAATATCACTGCGAACGGCCGCCCTGCATCTAGCACCACCAATGGCTTTAATGGTGGTAGCGTGGTGATTGACGCAGGTAGCCTGGAAATGAGTGGCAATATTAATACTTCAGGCTCGGCTTCTGGCACCCCAGGGACCGGCACCTCTACGCCGCCTTTTGGCACCGGTGGCACTGGCGGTAAAGTGGCCATTAGCACTACAGGAGATGCCACGGTCGGCAATATTACGACAGGTGCAGGTAACGCCGGACGCAACTCGATTGTCTCTACGGCTTCTGGTGAAGTCAGTGTCAAAAGCACTTCTGGCAATGTCACCGTTGGCAATGTGACGACCAAGGGCGGTTTCAACTCTATTGGTAATAAAGTAACACTTTCTGCGGTCAATGGATCCGTGACGGCTGGCAATATTGATACCAGTGCGGGCATTGGACGCGCTAATACCGATGGCAAGAGTGCAGGTGCGGTTAACATCACTGCGGGTACAGACATTACCACACAGGCGATTGTAGCCTCTGGTGCGGATGGTAATGGCACGAATAAATCCGGTGGTGCGGCAGGTGCGGTTACACTTAAAACCACGACAGGCGATATTAGAATGGGTGCCGTGACGATGGCACCTGGTGCTAAAACCGGGACAGGTACTGTAGGCAATGCGGCTAAATTACTCGCTCAAGCGGGTCGTGATATGTACACCCTTGGCAATATCTTAAGCTACAGCAATGCGGCTGATGCAGTGCAATTGGTTGCTGGCCGTAACTTTATTAACAGCGCGAATGCCACCATCACTACCGGTGCAACTGGTCGCTGGACAATTTACAGTGCGGATCCAACCGGCGATGTAAAAGGCAGCAATTTGCTGGCTACCTACAACTACAAACAATATGGCACGTCATTTGGTGGCACATTGTTAGGTACGGGCAACGGCTTTGTGCATCAGGTGAGTCCGACCGTCACAGCAACCCTGGCCGGGACCGCGACTAAAGCCTTCGATGGCAACAATATCGTGACAGATGCAAGCGGGTTGTCTGTCACAACTACAGGCCTGATTGATGGTGATGTCGCTACAGTGTCTCCGATTACTGGTGCAACCTATGATACGCCAGTCATTGGTACAGGTAAGCCTATTAACGGCACATACAATGTGGTCAATATTGTGACGGCCGAAGGCAAGCAGATCTTCAATCCAACAGCTGGCACAGTCGATGGTTACACGGTTAATCAGAACTCTACTGCAACAGGTAGCATTACTGATCCGACTTCACCACGTGATAATGCTGGTTTAGGTGGTCTCATCCCTAACAATCCGATCTTGAATACGATGTTTATCGTTTCTCTGAACCCTGCTGCTGGTGACGAGGAAGACCTGGATGCGGTGGCTTGTCCTACTAACGAAGATCATTTGGGTAGTACGCCTATCCTGAGTTCTGGCGTGAAGTTGCCAGACGGCGTGAACTCGAATTGTATTTAATTTAATCAGCCAAGCAGAAGCCGGACAATTGTCCGGCTTTTGTTTTTGTGCTGAATAATGTTTTGTATTCGACCAGACAGCAAGTAAAATAGCGGTCATTCGTTCGCGGCTGTAGTTCAATGGTAGAACGCCAGCTTCCCAAGCTTGATACGCGGGTTCGATTCCCGTCAGCCGCTCCAAAGGAATTTTCATGGCCAATACTCCTCCCACCGTTTTAACATTTGCCGCGACAGACCCGAGCAGTGGTGCCGGTGTGCAGGCAGATATCATGGCGCTCGCCAGTATTGGTTGTTACCCGCTGTCTGTGATTACCGGCATTACGGTGCAAGATACCGTAGGCGTGGAAAGTGTGATGCCACTGGATGCAGACTGGATTAATGACCAGGCACGTGCGATCTTGGAAGACGTGTCTGTGAGTGCCTTTAAATTGGGCCTGTTGGGCAGCGTGGAAAACGTGGCGGTGATTGCAGAAATCGTTGCCGATTACCCGGATGTGCCGTTAATCATTGACCCTATCCTGGCTTCTGGCCGCGGCGATGAACTGTCTAATGAAGAAATGCAGGCCGCTATGTGCGAACTGTTATTTCCGCAAGCGACGCTGATTACGCCCAACAGCCTGGAAGCACGCCGCTTGGCTTATTACGATGAGAGTGATGAAGTCAAACACAGTTCGCTCGAAGAGTGTGCGTTGCGCCTGCTGGGCATGGGCACCGAGTATGTGATGATTACCGGTACGCACGAGCGCTCGCTGGATGTCGTTAATAGCTTGTATGGTGTGCAAAACGAGATCCCGGGGCTGATTAAAGATTACCACTGGGAGCGCCTGCCGGGCAGTTATCATGGCTCCGGCTGCACCTTGACCAGTGCGATTACCGCTTGCCTAGCACACGGCTTGACCATGGAAGAGGCCGTGCATGAAGCGCAGGAGTTTACCTGGCAGACCCTACGTCATGCGTTCCGCCCTGGCATGGGGCAATTTATTCCTGACCGGTTCTTCTGGGCGCGCGAGTCAGACGTGCAGGAAAAAGCGAGTGAACTTCAGCATTAGCGGTTTATATCTGGTGACGCCAGATTGCGATGACACAGCGCTGCTTTGCGCGCAAGTGTCAGAGGCGTTACAAGGTGGCGTATCGCTGGTGCAATATCGGCATAAAGCGGCCAGTGACACTTTGCGTTTAGAGCAGGCGACAGCCCTACTCGCTCTGTGCCGCCAATTCAATGTTCCATTGTTGATTAATGACCATGTGGCGCTGGCTGCGGCCTTGGATGCGGATGGCGTACATGTCGGCCAGCATGATAGTGCGATCACTGCAGCGCGCGAGGTGCTAGGTGCACAGAAAATCATCGGCGCTTCTTGCTATAACCGCTTTGAATTGGCCGAGCAGGCGCAGGCCGCAGGCGCGAGTTATGTGGCTTTTGGCGCGTGTTACCCTTCTTCCACCAAGCCCAATGCGCCTAGCGCCGCCGCTGCATTATTTACCCAAGCCAAACAGTCATTGTCCGTGCCCGTCGTCGGCATTGGCGGCATTACGCTGGATAACGCCCGCCACTTGGTGGAGGCAGGTGCCGATGCACTGGCGGTAATTACCGATATTTTCCAGTCTGCGGATATTGTTGCCCGCTGCCGCCAGTACCAGCCATTATTTGCCAAAAATTGAGCGCTAATCGCTACCGCTTTACCAGACGTTGTTTGGTAAAATGCATGCATTCATTGTCCTGGTAAAATTTATGCACATTCACATCCTTGGTATTTGTGGCACTTTTATGGGTGGCATCGCCGTGCTGGCCAAAGCGGCCGGTCATCGTGTCACCGGGTGTGATGCCAATGTTTACCCACCCATGAGTACACAGCTCGAAGCGCAAGGCATCGAATTGATTGAGGGCTTCGACCCTACCCAAACCAGCCTGAATCCCGATATCTATGTGATTGGTAACGTGGTCACACGTGGTAATCCGCTGATGGAAGAAATGCTCAACCTGGGTTTACCTTATATTTCTGGTCCGCAATGGCTGGCCGAGAATGTGTTGCAAGGCAAATGGGTATTGGCGGTCGCGGGTACGCATGGCAAGACGACCACTTCTTCCATGCTGGCATGGGTGCTCGAATATGCAGGTTTGGCGCCTGGTTTCCTGATTGGTGGTGTGCCAGAAAACTTCGGCGTGTCTGCCCGTTTGCCACAAACGCCTAAACAAGACCAGAAATCGGTTTCCCCGTTTTTTGTCATCGAGGCCGATGAATACGATACTGCCTTCTTCGACAAGCGATCCAAGTTCGTGCATTACCGTCCACGCACGGCCGTGCTCAATAACCTTGAATTCGATCACGCCGATATTTTTGAAGACCTACCCGCGATCGAGAAACAGTTTCATCACTTGGTACGCACCGTGCCGCAACAAGGCCTGGTCGTGGCTAACCAGCAAGACAGCCTGGATCGCGTGATTGCGCGCGGTTGCTGGAGTGCCTTGGAACGCATAGACAGCGCCAGTGGTTGGCAAGTGCAAAACGTTGATGCACAAGGCCGTTTCGATGTGTATTTAAACGGTGAGCGCCAGGGCAATGTGAGCTGGGACTTGCTTGGTGAACATAACCGCAGCAACGCATTAGCGGTCATTGCCGCCGCACGTCATGTCGGCGTCGCACCCTGTATCGCGATTGAAGCCCTTGGTGAGTTTAAAAATGTGAAGCGCCGTATGGAAATAAAAGGCGTGGCTAATGACGTCACCGTCTATGATGACTTTGCGCATCACCCGACGGCGATTGCCACCACGGTGGCCGGGTTACGTGCCAAAGTGGGCGCCGCCCGCATTCTGGCCGTGCTGGAGCCGCGCTCTAACACCATGAAACTGGGCGTGATGAAAGATGCCTTGCCCGACAGCCTGCGTGATGCGGATGCTGTGTTTTGCTATGCCAATAATTTAGGATGGGATGCCACCGCTGCCTTAGCCCCCATCCAGCAAAAAGCGCAAACCTATGATGAGCTGGGTCAGTTGGTGGCTGCGGTCACCGCTATGGCGCAACCAGGCGATCATGTGCTGGTGATGAGTAATGGCGGCTTTGGTGGCGTACACCAAAAATTGTTGCAGGCCTTGCAGGGATAGTTGGACAAGCGCCGCATGGGGTTACCGGAGAGTTTCCGCAAACGCTCACCACTGGTGTGGGCGTTGTGGTTTTCGCTACTGGCACATGCGGTCGTGCTCACGCTACATTTTCAACCGGAACTTAAAGCCTTTAAAGACCAGATTCCTTCATTAGAAGTGATGCTGGTGAACAGCAAAACGCAAAGTGCGCCTGAAAAAGCCGATGCACTGGCGCAAGCCAATCTGGACCGCGGCGGCAATACCGATGAAAAACGGCAGATGAAGAGCCCGCTACCCAGTGTGCAGCAAATGCAGGCGTCCATGCCGCATGCCGCACAGGCGACGCTACCATCAGCCACGACTGCGAGCAGTCCGCACGAGGCCGAGCTGGTGCGTGAAAAACAGCGTGTGGCGCAATTGGAACAAGAAGCACAAGCGCTGCTCACACAGTTAAAAGCCAGCCAGGCCGTGACCAGCCTGCAAACACCGCCGTTGTCGCAGCCACATGCGGCGGCCAGGCAGCAGCCACCTTCGCAACATGTGCCGGTGCAAGCGCAGCCGCAAACGGCAGCCATGCAAGAGATGGCTAAGCTAGAGGCGCTGATTGCCAAGCAGCAGGAAGAATACGAAATGCGCCCCAAGCGCCAGTTTGTTGGTGCGCGCACGCGTGCATATCGTTTTGCCAATTATGTTGAGCAATGGCGGCAAAGAATTGAACGTGTGGGTAACCTGAATTATCCGCAAGCGGCGATGACACAAAAGCTTTATGGTAGGCTGCAAATGACCGTTTCAGTGAAAGCCGATGGTAGTATAGAAAGTATTCGTATCCACCAGAGCTCCGGGCACAGGCTATTGGATGAATCTGCACGCCGCATTGTCCAGCTGGCTGCCCCCTTTCCGGTCTTTCCGGAAGATATCCGCCAGGATACCGATGTACTGAGCATTACGCGTACCTGGACCTTTACCAGAGATGACCAACTCTCCACCGAATAAGCGTTGCATCCGGTGCGAGGTTTTACAAGGCAATCGTTATGACCACAAGTCACTTTCAATACCACGTATTTTTCTGTCTTAACCAGCGCGAAAATGGCGAAGACTGCTGCATGAACAGAGGCGCCGAGGCCGCGTTTGACTATATGAAAAAACAAGTCAAACAACAAGGCCTGGCCGGTGCTGGCAAAGTGCGTATCAACCGTGCCGGTTGCCTGGACCGCTGCGGCGAAGGGCCAGTGATGGTGATTTACCCGGATGCCGTTTGGTACACCTTTGTCGATGAAAGCGACATTGATGACATCATTGAAAACCATCTGCAACAAGGCAAGGTGGTGGAGCGTTTGTTGGTTTAAGGTGACGCCACAATGCTGAAAAAATGGTGCTTACGCCTCATTATTAGCCTGTTGATTGCCTCCTTGCTGGCCATCCTCGGCGTGGCGGCCTGGGTTTGGCAACCTTATGACAAAACTGCCTGGCGGGTAAAGTTGCCAGTAGGCAGTGGCATACAAGTGCGCGTACTGCCCATGCTGATGCTGGCGACTTCTCCAGCGGGGCGCTGGTTGTTAGATAAAAAAGGCTTCAGCCTGCATCATGGCGATGTCCGGCTTTATGATGCTGATGGTTTGCGTGTGCATTGCCAGCACTGTTGGCTGGAAGCTAAATCCGTCAGTGATAAACCATTGATGCTGGACTCTGTGGCGTTGTGGTTAAAGCTCGATGGGCAGCAATTAAACGGTTATTTATTAGTGGATGCGGCCAATCAGCCATTCAAAATTGATTTTGAAGGCAAGGCTACCATGCGCTCATTAAAGCTGAACTGGACCCTGCCAGCCACGCCTCTGGCCAGTTTGCTGAGTTCTTTGCGTGCGCATTCTAGTGCCATCTCTCAAGCCACTGTCTCAGGTGCACTTTCAGCCACAGGAATCTTGCGCTGGCCCCGGCAAAGCTGGAGTGTGCAACCGCAGCTATCGCAATTACACGTGAGTGGGCTGGACTTAAGCAAAGTCACCGCTTCGTCTGTGCAATATGATTGCCCGCTGCTGGATGAGCAAAAACACCCGGAAAAAGTGCATTGGCTCAGCTACGATAAAATGGGCCGCTGGTTACCGATGGCGACCATCATTGCCGAAGATGCCGAGTTCAGGCACCACCCGGGTTATGCCATCACACAAATGCAGCAACTACTCGGCAAGGAAAGTACTGACAAGGCCGTGGGGGGCAGCACCATTACCCAGCAAGTGGTGAAGTATATGTTTACCAACGGTGAGCGTACCTGGAAGCGTAAAATAGAAGAATTACTGTATGCCGTACAGCTGGAAAATACACTGGATAAAACCAATATTCTTAACCTGTACTTAAATACGGTCGACTGGGGCCCGAGTTTGTGTGGCGCACATGCGGCTGCAAATTATTACTTTGGGCTCTCCCCTGCGCAGATGAATCCGATCCAGGCCGCCTGGCTGGCTGGCATCATCAAAAATCCGCACCGTGCCTGGAAACAGCAGTTTATGGCCAAAAAACCGGACTTGGCACGAGCCGAAAGCATTTTGCGCTATATGCCAGAGAGTGCGCGCAAGCAGCCGGGTAGCCTGAATTTTCGTGCGTCAGCAGCCAAATAAATTACAATAGCACCTTATTCATCTTTCATTAGTGAGAAGACTGTTTTGTCTACGCTCAAACTCAATAAATCCCCCGCCACCACTGATCAAGCGCGCCAGAAAACCGTTAGGCGCTTGTCACCTGAGTTGCGTGATCGTACTAAACCACCTGCTAAAAAAGAGGTGTATGCCGAGGTGCAGCAAGATGCTGGCCCAAAAGAGCAGGCACCCCGCAAAGACAAAGTATTTAAAGATAAAGAACCGCGCAACTCGGCAGGGAAGCCAGCACATGCTGGCGGACGCCCACCTGTAAACAGGTCAGGCGCAGGCCGTAGCGAAAAGCCGCGTGATAAAGATCGCCCATATGCTGCGAAAACAGCTGACCGCCCACCCGTTCGCAGACCAGCCCCAACCGAGGCAGACGCTGACTTGCAACCGCGCTTATCTAAAGTGATGGCAGACCGTGGCCTGTGCTCGCGCCGTGAAGCCGATGACTGGATCGTCAACGGCTGGGTCAAGGTCAATGGCGAAATCATCGAAACCTTAGGCACGCGTATAGATCCAGATGCCGAGATTATCATCAGTACCTACGCCAAAGAGCACCAGGCCGAAACGGTGACCATTTTGCTGCACAAACCTGTTGGTTACGTCAGCGGGCAAGCCGAGGATGGTTATGAACCTGCGGTTGTGCTGTTTAATCCGGACAATCAATGGTCAGAAGATAGCAGTGGCATTGAGTTCAAGCGCGGGCATTTGCGTGGCCTGGCCCCGGCTGGCAGGTTGGATATCGACTCCACCGGTTTGCTGGTACTTACCCAGGATGGCCGCGTTGCACGCAAGCTGATTGGTGATGACTCCAATGTAGAAAAAGAATATCTGGTGCGTGTAGAAGGCCAGCTGAGCGCTAATGGCCTAGCGTTATTAAACCACGGCCTTAGTCTGGATGGCGTTCAGCTGAGGCCCGCTAAAGTCTCTTGGCAGAATGAAGACCAATTGCGATTTGTGTTGCGTGAAGGCCGCAAACGGCAGATTCGTCGCATGTGCGAATTGGTTGGCTTGCATGTGGTTGGGTTAAAACGTATTCGTATTGGTAGTATCAATCTAGGGAAGTTACCGCCGGGGCAATGGCGGTATTTGGCTGCACATGAGCGGTTTTGATGGGATTTTTTGAGGATAGCTTGGGAAGATTATTCTTTAGAGTTGTTGTTGGGTGATTGGGGCGTTGTTTTTCGCTTTTACAGCGAGTTACTTTTCTTTGCTTGCCCAAAGAACAAGTAACCAAAAGAAAGTGCACCCCAGCTTCCGCTTTTTCCTTGCGCTACTCGGCTTGGCGGGCGTCCATCGAAACTCGCCCTGACAAGCCACACGAAACGTGGCTTATTGCGGAGCTCGGACAGACGATGGCCGAATACTCCCGCCACCCCTGCGTTGCTCGGCGCGGCAGATGGGGACCCCGAACACCAAGCGAGCAGCATCGTTTAGCGGGTTTAACAAAAAGAATCTGTTTCTTTAACCGTCCGAACTAAATCAATGCAGGTTAGATGAGATCAATCCCATCCCATCACGCTGAGTAGCGGAGACAAAATAAGAAGAGAGGGAGCGACTGTTCGAATCCCGCGGTGGGCTGCGTATTGTGCAGCCCGCTAGGATGAGTTTCGTGACCGCTTATGCCTAAGTCCGGCAAGGCAACGGACGAAAGTCCTAAGCTGAGCAACGCAAGGAAGCCTTTAGGCCGTGATGGCTGGGTGTCTTCCTCTTTGGTTACTTTCTGAGGGGCAAGCATCAGAAAGTAACTCGCCGAGAGGCGAAAGAAAAGTTTAAACAATTAACTATATTAGGAGTAGCCATAATGGGATTATTCGATAGCGTCGCTGGCGCCATGATGAACAAAGTCATGGGTGATAAAGGCCCATTGGCAAAACTGGCCATGGAGTTGTTTCAGCAATACGGTGGGTTGCCGGGTATTTTGCAGGCACTCAAAAATGGCGGTTTGACCGAACAGGTGGATTCCTGGGTGGGTACAGGCGCTAACCAGAGCGTAAACGCGCAACAAATTGGCGCGGCATTAGGCAGCGCTGTGTTGGCAGGGCTTGCTGGTAAGCTGAACATGAGCACTGACGAACTGACTGGCAAAATTGCCGAACATTTGCCGGATGTCGTGAATCAATTGACACCGAATGGTGCGGTGGAGAATAACCCAGCGCTGATTATGTCGCGTTTAATGGGTATGCTTAAATAAATAAAACGAGCCTTTGCTCGCTTTATTGTTTATTGTTTGGCTCACTGTCTATCGTACGCAATATTGCGCACGATACGCTTCAATCGCCGGGAAGTATTGCGCCAATTGATCATTTCCTTGCAGATACGTGAACAAATCGGCCAGTTTGGCGATACTGACGACCGGCATCTGGTTGGTTTGCTCCACTTCTTGAACCGCGGACAATTCGCCCAAGCCTTTTTCCTGGCGATCCAAAGCAATGCTTACTGCACAAGGCGTGGCACCCGCGTGGCGGATCAGCTCTACGGATTCACGAATAGACGTGCCTGCAGAAATTACATCATCAATAATCAGCACACGGCCTTTGAGCGCGGCGCCGACCAATGTGCCGCCTTCGCCGTGGTCTTTGGCCTCTTTGCGGTTGTAGGCATAAGGGTAGTTTTTACCCATGCGCGCAAACGCAATGCTGATGGCCGTGACCAGCGGAATACCTTTATAAGCGGGTCCAAACAGCATGTCGAATTGTAGGCCAGACTGTAGAATGCTGTTGGCGTAAAATTCGCCCAGTTTGAGCATGCTTTCGCCATCATCAAACAGGCCAGCGTTAAAAAAATAGGGGCTTAAGCGCCCGGCTTTGGTTTTAAATTCACCAAAGCGCAACACCTGTTTCTGGATGGAAAAAGCAATAAAATCGGCACTGAGTGTGTTGGCAGTCATTTTTAAAAGCAGAAAGTATTTAGACAATGCGTATTATAACCTTGAACCTCAATGGCATACGGTCGGCCTGTAACAAAGGCTTTTTGCCCTGGCTGGCGAATAGTGGTGGCGATATTATCTGTTTGCAGGAGCTCAAAGCGCAAGCTGGCGACATGCAACCCGAGATGTTGCAGCCGCCCGGTTATCACGGCTATTTCCACTATGCCGAGAAAAAAGGCTATAGCGGTGTGGGCATCTACAGTAAACAGCCTGCTGATAAAGTCATCATTGGTTTGGGTCATGCGCACATTGACGCTGAAGGTCGCTACCTGGAATGCCAATATGGCAATTTGAGTGTGGTGTCTTTATACCTGCCCAGCGGCTCCAGTGGTGAAGAGCGTCAGCAATTCAAGTTCCAGGTCATGGATTTATTCTTGCCGCATCTTGAGCAGTTGGTCGCTTCTGGTCGTGACGTGGTGATTTGCGGTGACTGGAATATCGCGCACCAGGAAATCGATCTCAAGAACTTTAAAGGCAACCGTAAAAATTCCGGCTTTTTGCCAGAAGAACGCGCCTGGATGACTGATGTGCTGGGGCGTGTGGGTTGGGTGGATACCTACCGCGGTCTATATCCTGATACCACGGATGAATGCTATACCTGGTGGAGCAACCGTGGCCAAGCATGGGCCAAGAACGTCGGTTGGCGTATTGATTACCAGTTGGCAACACCGGCATTAGGCGCAAAGGTGATTGCGGCCAGTGTATATAAGGCGGAACGGTTTAGTGATCATGCACCTTTGACGGTGGATTATGCGGATTGATTAAAGAGGGTTGTTCTTAAGGGTGTTGTGTTGTTGGAGCTTTTCTTTGTTTGCACAACGTGAGTTTATGATCGATCTATTTCGCCTTTACGGCGACCATTCTTTCTTATGCTTGTCCATAAGAAAGAAGGCAAAGAACAATACACCCCAACTTCCGCTTATTTCCTGCGCTACTCGGCTTGCCGGGCGTCCATCGAAACTCGCCCTGACAAGCCACACACTTCGTGGCTTGTTGTGGAGCTCGAACAGCCGATGGCCGAATACTCCCGTCAACCCTGCGTTGCTCGGCGCGGCAGATGGGGACCCCGAAAACCAGTAAGCGCCACGATGGTCGGACTGAACAAATCAATCTGATTTCCAACCGTTGAGATTTCTACAATGTGAGTTTGGCGAGATAAATCCCATTCCATCACGCTGAGTAGCGGAGACAAAATAAGAGGAGAGGGAGCGACTGTCCGAATCCTGCAGCAGCTCACGGGGTTTGTGAGCTGCCAGGTTGAGTTTCGTGACCGACTTATTTTGTTGAGCAACGCAAGGGAGCCTTTAGGCCGTGATGGCTGGGTGTCTTCCTCTTTGGTTACTTTCTGGGGGACAAGCACCAGAAAGTGACTCGCCGAGAGGCGAAAAAGAATGCCTTTTATTTCCTAAAAAACTTAGCGTTCTCGCCAAGGCGCTACCTTAAACAACAGTAACATCCCCGGAATCGCCAACAACGTACACACATAAAAAAACTGCTCCCACCCTAGGCTCTCCACCATGCCGCCAGTAAGTGCATTAAACACAGAGCGCGGGACGGCCGACAGGCTGGTAAACAATGCGAGCTGTGTTGCGGTATACGCTGGATTCGTTTCACGCGCCATATAGGCGACATAGGCCGCGGTGCCCAGACCGATGCCAAACGCTTCAACACCAATCACAATGCCCAGCATGCTGCGTTCAACCACGCCAATCTCGGTAAACGGGCCGCTATGTGCCAGCCAGGCAAAACCGAGTATTGATAAGGCCTGCACTACCCCAAACACCCACAGGCCGCGATTGATGCCGAGTTTAAGCATCCATAAACCACCGACAAAGGCACCGGCAATTTGCATCACCAGGCCACTGCCCTTCACAATCGCGCCGATATCGGTTTTGCTGTAGCCCATGTCGATATAGAACGGGGTGGCGAGTGCGGTGGCCATGCTGTCGCCGAGTTTGTATAGCAGGATAAACAGTAATACCCACAGCGCGTGCTGCCAGTCGCTGCGTTGCATGAATTCTTTAAATGGCTCTACGACCGAGGCCAGCAGAGTTTTGGGTGTGCTGACAATGGCAGGCTCTTGTGACCACAGGGTAAAGCCGATGCCGGGCAGCATAAACAGGCCGACAATCAGGAACACTTGTGACCATGGCAGGTGATCGGCGAGAATGAGTGCCAGTGAGCCTGGGACCAGCCCGGCGATGCGGTAGGCGTTGACGTGGATGCTGTTGCCCAGGCCGAGCTCTTCATCACTTAAAATTTCGCGACGGTAGGCGTCAATGACGATGTCCTGGCTGGCGGAAAACAGGGCGACCAGAGTGGCGAGGAGAGCGACTGTGGTGATGTCTTGTTGCGGTTGAAACATGCCCAGGCTGATAATGCTGGCAAGCAAGGCCAGTTGTGTGGCTAATATCCAGCTGCGGCGGCGTCCGAGCGCTTGTAGCAGGCTGTATCTGTCCATCAGCGGCGCCCATAAAAACTTCCAGGTGTAGGGCAACTGCATAAAGGCAAAGGCGGCGATGGTTTTAAGGTTGAGGCCTTCACTGCGTAGCCAGGCGGGCAGGAGTTGCAGTAGCAGGTAAAGTGGCAGGCCGGAGCTAAAGCCGAGTGCCACACACATGAGCATGCGGCGCGTAAACAGGGTTTGTGCAATGGTCATGCCCGCATTGTAAACGCTTTTAACGGGTCGCCAATCTCAAGGCAAAAAAAAGCCAACCCTTGCGGGTTGGCCACACTCGGAGATCAATGGTAAAACGTTGGAAATGCAGCGTCAGTGGAGGCACCGTTGCAAGCATGGCAGCCATATTCCAGCGCTGCCACTGACGCTTTATTTCACAGGGGAACTACAAACTTAATACCCACTGGACGATGGTCTTGATATCGTCGTCCTTCACTTGCGGGCTGTTAGGTGGCATAGGCATCTCGCCCCACGCACCGCTACCGCCAGTTTTAACTTTTTGAATCAACTTGGCTTCTGCGGTTTTGTCACCTTTGTATTTGGCTGCGACATCTTTGTAAGCAGGGCCTACAATTTTTTTGTCTACGCCGTGGCATAACAGGCAGCCGTTTTTCTGTGCCAGTGCTTCGGCGCCGCTGCCAGCGATGGCTGAAGCAGTCACCGCCAGCAATGCTGTGGCCAGCAAGGTTTTGTTGAATAATTGCATCAGATTTCCTTCCTTATAAACTGAATACGTTCATGCCACCGCCACCAGGCGCAGCGTTGTATTTGGTCAGCTCTTTGTAACCACCGGCTGCACCCAAACCATCGGTATCGTTGGTCAGGCCCAGGTTCATGGCCACACCAGCCCAGCCACCAATACCGGACAATACGCCTACGTATTGCTTGCCTTTGTGGCCGTAGGTGATCATGTTGCCGACCACGCCGGAACCGACCTGGAATTTCCACAGTTCTTTACCGGTTTTGGCGTCCAGTGCTTTGACCCAACGGTCCAGCGTGCCGTAGAACACCAGGTCAGAGGCGGTGACCAATGCGCCGCCCCAGGCAGAGAATTTCTCTTTGTTGTACCACTGGGCTTTGCCTTTGAGGCCATCCCAGGCCATAAAGCCACCCATCACACCGTCAGGACCAGCAAACATGGTCAAGGTCGCGCCTACCCATGGTTGACCAGCCACATACTTGGACTCAACAGGCTCATACGTCATGCACACGTGATTCAAAGGCACATAGAAGGTTTTGTTTTTAGGTGAGTAAGCCGCTGGTTGCTCGTCTTTCACACCCAGTGCAGAAGGACACACGCCTTTAGCGTTGTAATCCTGGTGCGTGGAGTATTTCGGATCTTTGACCGGAATCCCTGTTTTCAGGTCAATCTTGGTCGCCCAGTTGACGAACGGATGCATTTTTTCCGCTACCAGCAAAGTGCCGTTAGTGCGGTCAAAGGTGTAGCCAAAACCGTTACGGTCAAAGTGTGAGGCCAGTTGTTTGCCGTTGGCTTCCCACAGAATGATCTCGTTCATGCCGTCGTAATCCCACTCGTCATGTGGTGTCATCTGGTAAGCCCAGCGTGCCATGCCTGTATCGAGGTCGCGGGCAAAAATCGTCATCGACCATTTGTTATCGCCAGGACGTACGTCCGGGTTCCAGGTGCCTGGGTTGCCGGTGCCGTAGTACATCAGGTTTAATTTAGGATCGTATGAGTACCAGCCCCAGGTTGGGCCGCCACCGTTTTGCCAGCCGTCTTTCTGTTGCTGCGGTTTCAACCAGGTGCGCACACCCAGGTCTGCTTCAGGATATTTCAATTGAGATTTATCCAGCGGCTTGAAGGAGCCGCCCATTTTGTTGCCGCCGTTCACGTCTTCATACACAGACAAGGCGTTGTAGTGCGGGTTTTCTTTGTTGAAGTCCTTGCCGATCAGCATTTCGCTATCAGGACCGGTGCTATAGGCTTTCCATGCCAGACTGCCATCTTTGAGGTTGTATGCTGAAATATGGCAACGCACGCCGAACTCACCACCAGAACAGCCAGTAATGACCTTGTCTTTAAACACGTGTGGTACATTGGTGTTGGCAGCGCCCATTTTCGGGTCGTTTACCTTCACGTCCCACAATTTGGCGCCGGTTTTGGCATCCAAAGCCACCAGCACGCCATTATTCTGTTGCAGCAGAATCTTGCCGTCGCCGTAGCCCAAGCCCTTGTTTACGTTATCGCAGCACAATACAGACTGCACATCCGGATCTTGTTTAGGAAAATAAGACCACAGGATTTTCTGGTTGTCGTTCAGGTCCAGCGCATACACGTTGTTCGGGAATGCGGTGTGGATATACATGGTATTGCCAATGACCAGTGGCGCACCTTCGTGGCCGCGGTTAACGCCGGTGGCAAATGTCCAGGCCAATTTCAATTGTTTGATGTTGCTCTTGTTGATTTGCGACAGGCGGCTGTAACCTTGGTTTGCGTAGTCTTTACGCGCCATCGGCCACTGGTTGTCGTCTTTCATCATGGCGTCCAGTTCGGCATTTGCCAATACGCTGGTGCTCACGCTGGCTAGCATCATTGCAGTGATGGCGAGCTTGATACGTTGTTGCATAAATAACCTCCAAAATGGTTGCGGTGAAGCTGGAATGTGTGGTGTTGCAAGCGGTCAGCAAAGGCTTCTTTTGTGACGGCTTGCCATTGTTTGCAACGCGCGTGCCAACTGCATGCATTATTTGGGAAATTGTAAAAAATGAATTAAAATCAATTGCTTAATCTGGTATGAAAACATTCATGAGGGGTCGCCGCGCGGCGAATACTGTTCACGACTGTGTCATACTGGTACAGTTGTTCAATCTGATGTGACAGGTGTTCAGTGTTAAATGCCCAATAAATATTCCCCGCCCGCTTCTCAAATGCCACAGCCTGGCATGCGCGACGATCAGCGTGCCATTGCTGAGGCGATTGCACGCTCATGGCGGCGTTGCATGGTCAAAGGCGTGGACGAGCAGGCGCCAGGTGAAGACCAGATTATTACGGCGCAGGAACTGTCGCAGCGACTGGAAAAAAACCGTTTATTACTGACGCATGCCGAGCCGGAAATGCTCACGCTCAGCGAGCAAATTGCCCATACGCGCAGCCTGGTGATTTTGACTGACAGCGAAGGTGTGATCTTGCGCACTCGCGGTGAAGGCGTTGAAGAAAACCAGATTCGTGCTTCATTGTTGCCGGGCGCCTCGTGGAGCGAGGAACACCGTGGCACCAATGCGATTGGGACTGCGCTGGTCGAGCGCCTGCCGATCAGCGTGCAAGGTGCCGAGCACTTTATGGCTTATCACCATTCATTAAGTTGCTCTGCCGTGCCTATATTTGCGGCTAACAATCACCTGGTCGCCACGCTGGATGTGTCCAATGACTTAAATGCGCCGCAACAACACACACTTGCCCTGGTCAAAATGGCCGCGCAAATGGTGGAAAACCGCTTGTTCCATGCCACAGCCGAGGGTGACATTGGTGTGCATTTCCATGTGCGGCCAGAATTCATCGGCACGCTGTGGGAAGGCGTGGCCTTATTTGATGCGCAGGGCCAGCTGCAGGCGATTAACCGTAGCGGCCAGTTCCAGTTCGGCCTGCCGCTGGACCAGGATGTGTTATCCGCTCGTCGCATCCCGTTTGAAGATATTTTTGATGAATCTTGGCTGGTATTCAAACAGCGTGGATTGTCGTCTGATGTCTTGTTCCCCTTGCGATTGCGCAACGGTGCGCGCCTGTTTGCACGTGCGTCCAGCCTGCAGGCGCCTGGCATAGCCAGCAGGCCAGTGCAGTCTGTGCCTCGTGAGTCGGCGGCTAGCCTGGAGTTATTGGATAGCGGCGACCCGCAATTAAAATTAGCCATCAGTCAGGTCAAGCAAGTGCTTAACCGCGATATCCCGGTCTTGATCCTGGGTGAAACCGGCGCCGGTAAAGAATTATTTTCACGGGCGATTCATGATGCCAGTGCGCGTCGGGCGCAGCCGTTTATTGCGGTCAATTGTGCGGCGTTGCCGGAAGGATTGATCGAAGCTGAATTGTTCGGCTATGAAGAAGGGGCGTATACCGGCGCCAAGCGTAAAGGCAATGTTGGCAAAATCCAGCAGGCTGATGGTGGTACCTTGTTCCTGGATGAAATCGGCGATATGCCTTTGTCGTTACAGGCCAGGTTGCTGCGTGTATTGCAGGAACGCAGCGTGACGCCTTTAGGTTCCAGCAAATCCATCCCTGTGAATTTTATATTGCTGAGCGCTACCAACCAGAAGCTCAAGGATAAAGTGGCAGCAGGCGAGTTCCGCAGTGATTTGTATTACCGTATCAACGGGTTAACCGTGCAGTTACCTGCCTTGCGCCAGCGCCAGGATATGTCACGCTTGATCCAGATGATTCTGCAAATTGAGCAGGCACCACAAACCACACTAAGTGATGACGTGATGGCCATATTTGCCACGCATCCGTGGCCGGGCAATGTGCGCCAGTTGCATAATGTGTTGCGTACGGCAGTAGCACTGGCCGATGGCGGTGTGATCGAGCGGCAGCACCTGACGCATGATTTTCTGGATGAAATGGCAGTGGAGGCCGAGCGTGACATCGTGCTGCAACCGGTATTAACCTTGAAAGCACAGTCTGATGAGGCCATCCGTATTGCGATGCAACAACAGGCGGGCAATGTGTCTGCGGTGGCGCGCCAATTGGGCATGAGCAGAAACACCTTGTATCGCCGCCTGAAAGCCTTGCATTTGAATTAGTGTATCGCTAAATAAAAAGCCCCGGCAATCCCGGGGCTTTTTTCATGGCTTTATTATGCGGTGATTATTTGTTGCGACGACGTACAACAGCACCCATCACACCCAGGCCCAGCATCATCATGGCATAGCTGTCAGCTTCAGGCACTGAAGACACGGAGGCAACTTGATCAACTTGGAAGGCCAGGGCTTGTGAGAAGCCAGCGCTGAAATTTAAAGTGTAAGAGGTGATCGGTGTAGAAATACCGCTCAAATCCCAGGAGTAGTAGTAATAGTCATCAACAGTACCAGTATTCACAAAGTTGACCAATGTGCCTGCGATTGCCTGGCTACCGCCGTTGTAGCTCAGCGTAATGGTATATGCCTCACCGCCGAATGACGCATTGAAGTCATTGACGATGCCTTGGAATGCCAGGGAGCTGATATTGCTTGCAACGGTATTGTCAGTGAATGTGAGGTTGCCATCACCATACAAACCAAAACCAGCGGGGTAGTAGCTGCCGGTAACCTGAGTCAGCAACGCGTCGCCTGAACCTGCTACGTTGCCCGCGGTACCTGCGGCCAGTTGCGCTGCGGTCAGTGGGTTAGCGGCGCCATTATCATCAACGCGGTTACGGTTCAGCTGGTTCCAGCCATCAAACGAGACTGAGTCCGTGACGTCGACAAAGCTGCTGTAAGTAGTGTTGGCTTGTGCCAGGCTGGTGATTGCAAACAGGCTTGCACCGATAGCGATGCTTAAATATTGAGCTTTCATTTTACTAACTTCCTTTTGAGTAATTATTAATGACTGGCGTCTTTAATCCGCGCCAGAATCTTTTAACTGGCTGCGTTACTCACAAACGTCTTACCATGTATTCTTATTTAATTGATAATAAGAATGATTATCATTATTGATAAATAATAGATGGAAGTCAATATATCTGTTATTTTTAATTGTTGGTCTTTTGTGGGCAATAGGGCAGCATGCGAGATGCGCCCTATTGTTGGTAGTGGTTATTCGTCAGCCAGTGTAGGCAGCGAATATTAGGGTAATTGTTTGCTGTGGCGGCGATCAGGCGCTGTATTTTCTTAGGCGATACATCGCCAGGTTGCCCATCAGATTGGGTAGTAAGTGCACATCCTGGCCGCCAGTAATCACTTTGCGTTCAATGACCTGAATTTGGTGCTGCACGCAAAAATCGTCAAAATCATTGATGGTGCACAAGTGCACATTGGGTGTGTCATACCATTGGTAAGGCAGGCTTTTAGACACTGGCATGGTGCCGAATGTAATCTGCATGCGGTTACGCCAGTAACCAAAGTTGGGGAAAGTCACAATTACTTCGCGGCCCACGCGCAGCATCTCTTGCACGATGCTTTCAGTGTTGTGCATAGCTTGCAGGGTTTGTGACAAAATCACCGTATCAAACGACTGGTCTTCAAAGCCAGACAAGCCTTCTTCAAGGTTCATTTGAATCACATCAACGCCATTTTTTAATGCCGCCAGCCAGTTGGCATCGTCTTTCTCAATACCGTAGCCAGTGGTTGCCAGTGTTTCGTGTAAATGCGTCAGCAGCGTGCCGTCACCACAACCCAAGTCAAGGACTTTCGCTTTGACATGCACCCAGTTTGTAATTAATGCAAAATCTGGGCGAATATTTGTAATTTTCGCATTTATCATACTTTAATCTGCTCCAGATATGCGCGCATAATGTCGTGGTAATACGGGTCTGGCATCAGGAATGCGTCGTGGCCGTGATCTGAGGTGACCTCGGCATATTTCACTGGCAAGGCGTTATCGAGTAGTGCTTTGACAATCTCACGCGAGCGCGCAGGTGAAAAGCGCCAATCGGTGGTAAATGAAATCACCACAAATTTTGCCTGCGCGCGACGCAGGGCTTTGCTCAAGTCACCGTCATAATCCAGTGCCGGATCGAAGTAATCCAGCGCGCGCGTCATGCGCAAATAGGTGTTGGCGTCAAACTCACCGGCAAACTTATCGCCTTGATAGCGTAAGTAAGATTCCATTTCAAATTCGACATCAAAACTGTATTTGACGTCACCATGACGCAGCTTACGGCCGAATTTCTCGCCCATCACGTCGTCAGACAAATAGGTGATGTGGCCGAGCATACGCGCAATGCGCAAACCACGACGCGGTACCGTACCGTGGTTGTAATAATCGCCGTCAAAAAACTCCGGGTCGGTAATAATGGCCTGGCGCGCTACTTCATTAAACGCCATGTTCTGCGCGGTTAAATTAGGCGCAGAGGCAATCACAAACGCATGGCGCACGCGCTCCGGGTAAACGATGTTCCAGTGCAGTGCCTGCATGCCGCCCAGGCTGCCACCAATCACGGCCGCTAATTGATCAATGCCCAGGTAATCCAGTAAACGGGCTTGTGATTCTACCCAGTCTTCCACGGTCACGACCGGGAACGTCGCGCTATAGGGCTTGTCAGTCAGTGGATCGACACTCGAAGGGCCGCTACTGCCGTGACAGCCACCCAAGTTGTTGAGGCCGATCACAAAGAATTTATTGGTGTCTAACGGTTTGCCGGGGCCAATCAGGTTGTCCCACCAGCCAGGATATTTATCATCTGCCGAATAGCGGCCAGCGACGTGATGGTTGCCAGACAGCGCGTGACAGATCAACACGGCATTGGTTTTGGCCGCGTTGAGTTCACCATAGGTTTCATAGGTCAGGTGGTATTGTGGCAACACGGCGCCGCTTTTCAGGGTGAGCGGCTGGGTGAAATGCGCGACCTGCGCTTTGACGATACCAACAGAATTCGATTCAGACATGCTGCAATTATACTATGCAGCATGCCAAACGGCGAGATGGGGCGCGGCTTGCTTTTAGGAGGGCGTTGCTGACAAACATCCCAATAATGCCGGCAGGTCAGACACCGACGGAATCGTGGCATCAGGTTCCACCGCTGACAGCCGGGTATAGGTTTCGCGGTATTTGCCGGTTTTCACCAACACGCCATGCAAGCCTGCATCTTGTGCGCCGCCGACGTCGGCATCAATATCATCGCCCACCATCACCACTTCATGCGGTTTGAGGCGCAAAGCATCAATGGCCATATTGAAAAAATGTTGCGAAGGTTTGCCCATCAGCATGGCTTTGGTATTGCTGGCATATTCCAGGCCGGTGACAAACGCGCCGATGTCCATTTGCAACCCAGTTTCTGTCTGCCAGAACCGGTTTTTGTGGATGGCGATCAATTGCGCACCATTCACCAGGCAATGAAACACCTCATTAAGCAACTCGTAAGACCAGCGGTCACCGATATCGCCAATCACCACATAATTGGCCGCTGTTTCCGATTGGTCAAAACAGGCAAAGTCCTTTTTCACGTCATCGGCCAGTAACAGTTTACATACCGGGTTAGGCTGCGTTTTGAGATATTGAATGGTCGCTTGTGGTGCACTCATGATTTCTTCAGGCACTACATTGAAGCCCAGGCCGCTAATTTTTTGCTGCAAGGCCGTGAGCGATAAGGTGCTGGTATTGGTGACAAAGCGCACGGCGATGCCTGCCTGGCGGATCCTGGCGACTGCCTCAATGGCGCCGTCAATTGGCTGCTGCCCAATATAGAGCACACCGTCCAGGTCAAACAGCACCGCTTTGATTGCATTAAAATTAAACATGGTTGGCCTTTCGCTACACACAGATAGACTGCGAGCAGCAAAAATCGTGCGCAATATGAAGATGCTATTTTTTAAATGGATACATCAATTGCTTCCAATAGCCATTGGGCACAGGATGGCCACCGATGCCATAGCCGCTTGGCCATTGGTTTTTAGGCATGTAATAAGTGCCAAACAATTTGTCGAACAGCGGAAAATGAATGGCAAAGTTGACGTCTATCGCTTCTTTTTCAATGCCGTGATGCCAGTGATGGAAGCGCGGTGTGACGATCAACGGTTTCAGCCACTCCACATTAAAGCGAACATTGGCATGCACAAAGGTAGCGTTGAGGTACACCAGCAAAATATAGAGATGCAACGCGCCTTCAGCAAAACCGAGCACATACATCGGCACCACTGTCATGCTGCGCAAACCGATAATTTCTACAATGTGCATGCGCGAACCCGCCAGCCAGTCCATCTTTTTGGCAGAGTGATGCACGGCGTGGAAACCCCATAAAAAAGGCACTTGGTGAAAAGCGCGATGAAACCAGTACTGCACAAAGTCGGTTAAAAACATGATTTCAAGCACTTGCAGCCATAATGGCTGGCTGGCGATGACTTGTCGCATACTGGCCCAATCGCCGGTGTAGTGCAAAATGGTCATCGAAGGTGCCAGTGTGAACAGGGTCAGTGTTTGCACAAACACGCTGCTGATTAAAAAGTAAAACAAATCTTCGCGCCATTCGTCCCGGAATAAGGGTTGCTGGGTCAGGCGGCCAAACAGTTTCTCCAGCGGAATAAACAAAAAGCCGGTGAGCAATATATTCAGCACAAACCAGTCCAGGCTAAGGGCAACCCCGCTGGTGCGCGCGGCCTGTGCATCTATGGTTTCGGCAATGGTGATGGTGAGCAACACCAGCAAAATGGCCGTAAACCCTAACACACGGTTGCGACGTAACACCAGGTTGCTGCAAGCGAGCAGAAAGCTGGCTAATAACAAGGCTTGAACTATGATTGTGAACTGTGGCAAGGCGTAGAGTGGTGACAGTATCTGGGTTGAAAACACGCCTTGCAAGCGCTCGCCCAGTAACAGGCACAGACTGGCAATGCCCAGCACCAGCGCGGCCACGCCGCTTAACCAGCCAGAGCCGAAGTGTCTGTTTTCTTCTGGTGCCTCCAGGTCATTGCGGATCGCCAAGCGTAATTTTTGAATCATGAATTGCCCCCTGTTGGTTTTTTATTAATGATTATTGCTTTGCGTGATACGTGTTTGTTCATTCAGTCGTTTGCCGCTGCGCTAGGGTGACCCTGGGGTTGCCGCCCAAATCGTGCAGTGTTTGAATCTGTTGCAAGCCTGCTGCATGCAGCAGTTGCTGCACGGCTTCGGCCTGATTGTAGCCGTGTTCCAGCATTAGCCAGCCGCCTGCGTGTAAATAATCAGGTGCCTGGGCGATAATTTGTCGGATATCCTGCAAGCCATCCACACCAGAGGCCAGCGCACTCATGGGCTCAAAACGCAAATCGCCTTGTTGCAAATGTGGGTCATTGCTTTCGATATAAGGCGGATTGCTGACGATCAGGTCAAACTTGCTGGCGTGCAATGCGGCAAACCAGTTGCTGGCAAGGAATTGCACATTGCTAAGCTGTAACGTCGCAGCATTTTCTGCCGCCACGGCGAGCGCGCTGGCCGACGCGTCTACCGCAACGACTTCACACGCTGGTGCATGCTTGGCAATGGCCAGTGCGATGGCGCCGGTGCCGGTGCCCAGATCTAATACGCGCATGCGGCCGTTGATTTTCTCTAAGGCGGCTTCCACCAGCGTTTCGGTATCCGGGCGTGGAATCAGGGTGTCTGGCGTGACTTTGAGCACGAGCCCGAAAAACTCGCGTGAGCCCAAAATATGCGCAACCGGTTCGCCTTGCAAACGGCGTTGCAAGAGTGATTCGACCTTGGGGATAAACATGTCAGTCAGGTTGTCAGTTGCGTGTGCAATCAGCCAGGCACGGTTCACACTCAGCACATGCATCAATAATATTTGCGCTTCCATACTCGCCTCATCCGGCGGGACAAATTGCGCCAACTGTTGCCGGGCCGTTTGTAGCCATTGTTGTACAGTGTGAGACATCATCACCTGCCGCCGGCCGCTTTGCGCAAAGCAATCGCCGTGGCGTGGCCTTGTTTGGCTGGATGGCGCACAGCATGGCGGATCACCCATTTCAGGTCTGTGTCGGCATTGGTGAGCCAGCGCTCACATAGCTCAAACGCTACTGCCGGATGGTCTTTGGCAATATCGCCCAAGTGGTTTGCCACGCTACGGCGCACATATAAACTGGGGTCGTTTTTGAGCGCCTCCAGAATCGGCAAGGTTGGCGTCGGGTCTTTAATCAATTGCGGGATGCGTGCGCCCCATGGCAAACGCGAGCGCGTACCTTCAGAACACAAGCGCCGCACATGCGGGTCAGGATCATCCAGCCATTGCGTTAACTGGTTCAGCGTACGGTCAAAATCATGCATCAAAAACGGGCGAATCGAAAACTCGGCTGTAAAGCGGCGCGTCAATTCATATTGGGCGCGCATGGCCGTGTCAAAAGGATCCTCGCCACCATTGTGTTGCGCATCACGCCCATATTCGGCAATAAAACGCGTATGTGGCAAGTAGAAAAACACGCTCAAGCCCAGGCGCTCAGTATGCACGTTGGGCGGCGTCAGCGTGTTAAGTAGAATCTCTGTGGCATCCGAGAATTTGGCCGGCAGCGTTGCTTTTAAAGCAGCCGCAATATGCGCCGACCTATCCATAAAGCCTAGTGGTGTAATGTTGGTAAGCGCTAACTGTTTAAAGACTTGCGTATCAAAAGCGCTGTGCACCAGGCCAATGTTATGCGCCAGGCAATCAATGGCTTCGCTATCCAGCAAAAACTTGATCGGGTTATCTTTCTGGATGCTGCGTGGTGCGGCAGGCAGGCGAAACTGTGTCATTTCAATATGGCCCTCTCGTTAAGGGCGTTCCGCATATTGCGGCGCATCATCGTGAAAGTCATGCCATTCGGCTTTTGAGGCGACAAATATATGTGCCGAGACCTGAGTAGGAAGTGGAGTATCTAGTGTGCCAATACGCAGCCTGAGCGTATCAGGATCGCTTTCCCGGTAGGCGATGATAGGTGAGCCGCAATGGCTGCAAAAGCTACGGCACACGCCCGCTTCGCTGCGATAGGTGGCCAGCGCGGCGGCGCCCTGCGTGATATTGAAGTCCGCTTTTGCGATGGGTGCCACGGCAATAAACGCTGAGCCTGTGGCTTTGCGGCAACGCTTGCAATGGCAATAGACCAGCGCGCCCAGATTGCCTGTCACTTCGTAGTGCACGCGCTCACATAAACAACTGCCTTGATGTACTGGTGTGCGCATGTTTTGGCGGGCTGTTTTAAGCGTCTTCACCCAGGCTCGCCAGCAAGTCGGCCTGATATTCAGTCGCCAGCGCATTAATCAACTCGTCCATATCGCCCTCAGTGATGGCTTCAATTTTATACAGCGTCAGGTTGATGCGGTGGTCTGTAATACGGCCTTGCGGGTAGTTGTAGGTGCGGATGCGTTCTGAGCGGTCACCGGAGCCAATGAGGTTGCGGCGCTCGGAGGCGATTTTGCTTTGTTGTTCGTCGACTTGCTTGGCTTTAATGCGCGCAGCCAACACTTGCATGGCTTGCGCTTTGTTGGCGTGCTGGCTGCGGCCATCCTGGCATTCGACCACGATGCCGGTGGGTGCGTGGGTAATGCGCACGGCAGAGTCGGTTTTGTTGATGTGCTGACCACCGGCACCTGAAGCGCGGAAGGTGTCAATCCGGATATCGGCCGGGTTGATTTCAACATCCCCCACCTCTTCTACCTCGGGCAGAATCGCGACCGTACAGGCGGAGGTGTGGATGCGGCCCTGGGTTTCAGTATCTGGCACGCGTTGTACGCGGTGGCCGCCGGACTCGAATTTGAGTTTTGAGTAAGCGCCGTAGCCGATGATTTTGGCAATGACCTCTTTATAGCCGCCGACTTCGCCTTCGTTGGCAGAGACGACTTCCACTTTCCAGCCCTGGCGGTCGGCAAAGCGTGAATACATGCGGAACAAGTCCCCGGCAAACAGGCCGGATTCGTCACCGCCGGTACCGGCGCGGATTTCAAGGAAGATATTTTTATCGTCGTTAGGGTCTTTGGGCAGCAACAGTTTTTGCAGTGTCAGCGCGACTTCTTCCAGGCGCTTTTTGCCAGTGTCGATTTCTTCCTGGGCAAACTCTTTCATCTCCGGGTCGGCCAGCATGGCATGCGCTTCTTTAATGTCAGACTCGGTTTGTGCATAGATATGGTACTGCTCAACAATCGGGGTAATTTCCGTATGTTCCTGCATGATCTTACGGTAGTTATCCATGTTGTCAGTCACGCCTTCGCTGCTGAGCAGGCGGTTGAGTTCTTCGAGGCGCTCACTGAGGTTGGCGAGCTTTTGTAACATACTTGGTTTCATGTGGTTACCTAATCTTCAAAGCGTGCGCGGATGCCAGGCTTGGAAAGTTATTCTTTAATTTGAAAGAGTTGTTTCACGAGGTGCTCCATATGCGCATGGGCATCGCCGTGAGAGTTGTTGAGCGCATGGCTGGGACCATGCAAAAATTTATTGGTGAGTGCATTACTTAGGGCTTCGAGGGCTTTTTCCGGCGATTCGCCTTTTTGCAGTAATTTGAGCGCTTTTTCCAGTTCGGCTTTACGTACGGTGTCTACCTGGTCGCGCAATGCTTTAATAGTGGGCACGGCTTCGCGCTGTTTGAGCCACTGCATAAAGTGCTCTACGCGCGAGTTTACGATGAGCTCAGCATTGACGGCGGCTTCCTGGCGGTTGCCCAGGCCTTCTGTGACTACCTGAGCTAAGTCGTCTACCGAGTATAAAAACACATCATCCAGCGCGGAGACTTCGGGCTCAATGTCACGCGGCACGGCGAGGTCGACCATAAACATCGGCCGGTGCTTACGTGCTTTAATCGCGCGCTCTACCATGCCCAGGCCGACAATTGGCAACTGACTGGCGGTGCTGGTGATGACGATGTCAAATTCTTGAAAGCGCTCAGGTAGGTCGTTGAGCAAAATGGCTTGTACGTTTAAGCCTTGGCCGCGAATTTTTTCTGCCAGTTGTTCGCCGCGCTCTAGTGTGCGGTTGGCAACGGTGATTTTTTTCGGTTTTTGCGCGGCAAAATGGTCGGCACACAGCTCTATCATTTCACCGGCGCCAATAAACAGCACACTTTGTGAACTCAGGTCACCAAAAATACGTTGTGCCAGCTTAACGGCGGCGGCGGCCATGGAAATCGAGCTGCCGCCAATGTCGGTATTGGTGCGGACTTCTTTGGCCACTTCAAAAGTGCGCTGGAACAGCTTGTGCAGCATTGTGCCCAGCGTGCCTGAATCTTGCGCAATTTTGACTGACTGTTTGAATTGCCCGAGGATTTGCGCCTCGCCTAGCACCATGCTGTCCAGGCCACTGGCGACGCGGAATGCATGCTTGACCGCTTCGTGGCTACTCAAGGTGTAGGTGTAAGGCAGCAATTTGTCTGCGTCCAGGCGGTGATAGGCCGCCAGCCAGTCAATCACCACTTCGGGGCGGATGGACTGCACATAGATTTCAGTGCGGTTGCAGGTCGATAAAATAGCCACTTCTGCCACGTTATGACGTGCCAGATCCGCCAGCGCCTGCGGCAAGGTTTCGTTGTTAAACGCAACGTTCTCGCGGATGGCAATAGGGGCGGTGGTGTGGTTGACACCAATGGTATACAGTTGCATGGCGCTATTTTACCTGCGGGACAGGGTCAAAAGATAAACAAATCGGCGCTTGCAAACAGTTCATGAGCGTTTGGATGGAAATCCATGTCTAATAGTGCCGACATTTTCTTATATTCACGCGTCACAAGCAAGAATCCTGTCAATTTGAAACAAATTGGCGGTAAAATATTGGTTTTGCTAAATTTTTATTAGATTAATTCACGGAACTCAAGAGACGGAACACCAGCATGGATAAAACTTTTCGCATTGCCCCAAGTATTCTTTCTGCCAACTTTGCCAAATTAGGCCAAGAAATCGAAAACGTCATTAAATCCGGCACTGACATTGTTCACTTTGACGTGATGGATAACCATTACGTGCCTAACCTGACCATTGGTCCGCTGGTCTGTGATGCCATTCGTGAGTTGTCTCACAATGCTGGCGCGCTGATCGACGTGCATTTGATGGTAAAACCAGTGGATCGTATCATCCCTGACTTTGCCAAAGCCGGTGCGGACATCATCACTTTCCACCCGGAAGCGTCTGATCATATCGACCGCAGCCTGGCATTGATCCGTGACAGCGGTTGCAAGTCTGGCCTGGTATTTAACCCAGCGACGCCATTGCATTACCTGGACTACGTGATGGACAAAGTGGACATGATTCTGCTGATGTCTGTGAACCCAGGTTTTGGTGGCCAAAAATTCATTCCAGCAACCCTGGATAAACTGAAACAGGCCCGTGCACGCATTGATGCTTATTACGAGCAAACTGGTCGTCAAATCTGGCTGGAAGTGGATGGCGGCGTGAATGCGAACAACATCGCTGAGATTGCTAAAGCCGGTGCCGATACATTCGTGGCTGGTAGCGCTGTGTTTGGTGCAGGTAAAGACACTGACCCTAACCGTTATGACACGATTGTTGGTCAGTTGCGCGCTGCCTTGGCAACGGTATAAATTTAAAGCGTTGCAAGGGTAATCAAGATGCGGTTCCAAGTCAGGGTGGTGATGTTCGATCTGGACGGCACCCTGCTTGATACCGCGCCGCAAATTGCCGAAGCCGCCAACCGTATGCTGGTGGCGTTAGGCAAGCCCATGTTACCCCAGGCACAAATCACCACTTATATTGGCGAAGGCGTGCAAAACCTGATCAAACGTTGTTTGGTTGGTAGCATGCACGGTGAGCCCTCTGAGCAGGAATTTGCCCGTGCGCAACCGCTGTATCATGGTTTTTATGAGGCGAATGCGACCGACAGCCAGGCCTTTGCTGGCGTGTTGCCAGCGTTGCAACAATTGAAAAAACAAGGCTATCGTTTAGCCTGTGTCACCAACAAGCCGGAAAAGTTTACCCTGCCTTTATTGCAGCATGCCGGATTGGCGGATTTTTTTGAAATCGTTGTCTCCGGTGATACCTTGCCTAAAAAGAAACCAGACCCGTTGCCGCTGTTGCATATTTGCCAAAAGCTAGGCACTTTGCCAGCTGAGGCAGTGCTGGTGGGTGACTCTGAAACCGATATTCAGGCCGCCCATGCTGCGGGGTGCTTTGTCGTGACTGTGCCTTATGGGTATAATCAAGGGCGCGCCATTGATGTGGCAACCGTGGATGCCACGGTACAGCAACTCACCGAGGTGGTGAATTTGCTGGAGTTACCTGCTCTCTTAAGCGGGGATAACAAGAAATTTGTCCAGATATCATGATGTTTTGTGCTCATCATTCTTCCAGTTGGCCAGTATTAAGCTGGCGTCGTTCGTGGCGGGGCTAGTCCTACTCCCCGGCGCTGGTGCACGCCATTTGCACTGATCTGTCGTGAGGCTTGCCCACGACACACTCGACGATCAACCTGGAAAAAGCATCATGTTAAGCACCTTAAGCAAGACCGAATTTGACACGCTGGCGGCGCAAGGTTACAACCGTATTCCGCTGGTGATGGAAACCTTTGCCGATCTGGATACGCCTTTGTCGCTGTATCTGAAACTGGCGAATCAACCCTACTCTTACCTGCTCGAAAGCGTACAAGGCGGCGAACGCTTTGGCCGCTATTCGATTATCGGCTTGCCAGCCACCACGCGTATTGTCGTACGTGATGAGGCCTTGCAAGTCATTCAAGGCGATCAAGTCATTGAGTCGCACACTGATCAAAACCCGCTCGACTTTATTAAAGCCTATCAGGCCCGTTTCAAAACACCGCCATACGATGGATTGCCTCGGTTCACCGGCGGCCTGGCGGGCTATTTTGGTTACGAGACCATTCAATACGTTGAGAAGCGTCTGGGCAAGCGGAAAAAGCCAGACGTGATTGGTACACCAGACATCTTAATGATGGTGTCTGAAGAGATTGCTGTGGTGGATAACCTGTCCGGCAAATTGTATTTCATTGTGTATGCCGATCCGGCCAAGTCTAATGCCTATGAAACTGCGTGTACGCGCATGCATGCATTGGTGGAGAAATTACGTTGCAGCGTTGAGATTCCTGCGGCATTACCAACTGCAAAAACAGCAGCTATTTCAGAGTTTGGTGAAGATAACTTCAAAGCGGCAGTTAAAAAAGGCCAGCAATACATTCTTGAGGGCGACATCATGCAAGTGGTGCTCAGCCAGCGCATGGTGCAAGACTTTGACGCCCCGCCACTGAGTTTGTACCGTGCCTTGCGCAGCCTGAATCCATCACCATATATGTTCTATTACGATATGGATGACCATCATGTGGTTGGCGCTTCGCCAGAGATTCTGGTGCGCCTGGAAGACACCACGGTCACGTCCCGCCCGATTGCAGGGACACGCCCTCGCGGTAAAAACCGTGACCACGATCTGGCGCTGGAAGCCGAATTGCTGGCCGATCCCAAAGAGCGTGCCGAGCACGTGCAATTGATGGACTTGGGTCGCAATGATGTTGGCCGTGTCGCGCTGACGGGGACGGTGAAAGTCACTGACAACATGACCATTGAGCGTTACTCGCATGTGATGCATATCGTCAGCAACGTCGAAGGCCAGCTCAAACCTGGCCTGGATGCGATTGATGTGCTGAAAGCGACATTTACTGCAGGTACGGTTTCCGGTGCCCCTAAAGTACGCGCCATGGAAATCATTGAAGAACTGGAGCCGTCCAAGCGCGGGATTTACGCGGGTGCCGTCGGCTATTTAGGCTTTAACGGCGATATGGATGTGGCGATTGCCATCCGGACGGCGGTGATTAAAGACAACAAGCTTTATGTGCAGGCGGGTGCTGGTATTGTTGCCGACTCGGTGCCGCAGTCTGAGTGGGACGAAACCCAAAATAAAGCCAAGGCGGTGATTCGTGCCGCCGAACTGGTGCAGGCTGGTTTAGATAACCAAGCGGCCAATATTCAAACCCATGCAGGAAAGGGAGCCTGATATGTTGTTGATGATTGATAACTACGACTCTTTTACCTACAACCTCGTGCAGTATTTCGGCGAGCTGGGCCAGGATGTACATGTGCACCGTAATGATGAGATCACGCTGGAACAGATTAAAGCGATGCAGCCGGAGAAAATCGTGATTTCCCCTGGCCCTTGTACGCCGAATGAGGCAGGTATTTCTGTGCCACTGATTCATGAATTTGCTGGCAAGATTCCGCTGCTAGGCGTGTGCCTGGGTCACCAGAGCATCGGCCAGGCCTTTGGCGGCAACATCATCAAGGCCAAAACCCTGATGCATGGTAAAACCTCATTGATCCACCATACCAATACCGGTGTGTTCAGGAACCTGCCTAACCCATATACCGCGACGCGCTACCACTCGCTAGTCATTGAGCGCGAAACCATCCCGGATTGCCTGGAGATCACTGCCTGGACTGAAGATGGCGAGATCATGGGCGTCAAGCATAAGACCCTGGCGGTGGAAGGTGTGCAATTCCACCCCGAATCTATCTTGACCGAGTACGGACATGAGTTGCTGGACAACTTCCTGAAAGGCTATTAATGGTGAGTATGACGCCTAAAATCGCCTTACAGCGCTTGATTGACCATACCGATTTCACGCATGAAGAAATGCTGCAAATCATGCAGCAGATCATGAGCGGCGAATTTACCCAGATCCAGATTGCGGGCTTTTTGTCTGCTTTGCGTGTTAAAGGCGAAACCGTCACTGAAATTGCCGCTGCCGCGCAGGTGATGCGTGAGCTTTCCAGTAAAGTGGATATTAGCGATACGCGTCATTTGATTGACACTTGTGGCACGGGTGGTGCACCTAACAAGGTATTTAATGTCTCAACGGCATCAGCCTTTGTTGCCGCAGGCGCGGGTGCAAAAATCGCCAAACATGGTGGCCGTGCAGCCTCTTCAAAAAGCGGCTCTGCCGATGTGCTGGAAGCGCTGGGCGTGAATATCGCGTTGACGCCGGAGCAAGTGGTGCGTTGCGTCAATGAAGCGGGCATTGGCTTTATGTTTGCGCCAAATCATCATGCCGCCATGAAGTATGCCGCGCCTGTGCGCCGTGAACTTGGGGTGCGTACCATGTTCAACTTGTTAGGCCCAATGACCAATCCGGCCGGTGCCAAGCGCCAGGTCATGGGCGTGTTTCATCGCGATCTTGTGCCATTGCTGGCGCAAACCTTGCAAAAACTGGGTAGCGAGCATGTGATGGTGGTACATAGCGCGGACGAAATGGACGAAATCTCTTTTTCTGCCGACACTTATGTGGCCGAACTCAAAGACGGCAAAGTCAGTGAGTACACTTTGAACCCGGCCCAGTTTGGCATGCCATTGCATGACATCAACAGCATCCGGGTGGAAAGCGCACAGCATTCCAGCGAGATTATCCTGGGCTTGCTGTCTGGTGAAAAAGGCCCGGCGCGCGATATTGTATTGCTGAATGCCGGTGCTGCCATTTATGTGTCTGGCCTGGCAAATGATTTGCCATCGGGCATTGCGCAAGCGGCGCAATCCATTGACTCAGGCGCGGCCTTGAATAAACTGCAACAACTGAAAGCCTTGAGCCAGACGGCATGAAACGCTACGGATTGATTGCGCTGGTCTGTTTGCTGGCTGCGTGTCAGCAAACGTCGCAAAAGGGCGCAAGCGGCTATGGTACAAGCAATCAGCCGCAGTCAGCGGTTGAAGTTAAATCACAGGCTCAAACGCTTAACCTGCAATCACTGTTTGCTGGTCTGACAGCAGAAGACAATGCCGGCGTTAAGCAGGCTTTTGCCCAAAAGCAAAGCCATGTCTGGCTGGAGGGGAGCGGTGTGGTGAAAAAACTGCTGCCTGACGATAACAAAGGTGCCCGGCACCAGCGTTTTTTGGTCAGTGTCTCGCCTGAACAAACCTTGTTATTTGCGCATAATATTGACCTGGCACCACGGGTGGAAGCACTGAGTGTAGGTGATGTAGTGACCTTTAAAGGTGAGTATATTTACAACCCCAAAGGTGGCATCATGCATTGGACGCACCACGATCCGCAAGGGCGCCAGAGCGGCTGGATTAAACATCAAGATCATACTTACCAGTAAGCGCGCATGCGCGCAGCCAGTAAGTGAAACGATAAACATGCGAGTACATTATGTCTGATATTTTAAATAAAATTTTAGCCACCAAACGCGAAGAAATCGCTAAGGCACAAGCGATCAAGCCGCTGAATGCGATGCGTGATGAAGCGCTGGATCAGCCTGATTGCCGTGATTTTATCGGCAATATTGTTGATAAGGTCGATGCGGATAAACCAGCAGTGATTGCTGAAATTAAAAAAGCCAGCCCTTCCAAGGGCATTATTCGTGCGGATTTCAATCCGGCCGAGATCGCCAAAAGCTATGAAAAAGGCGGCGCCGCCTGCTTGTCCGTACTCACGGATGAACAATATTTTCAGGGTTCCGCAGCTTATTTAAAACAAGCCCGTGCTGCTTGTAAATTGCCAGTGCTGCGCAAAGACTTCATGATCGACCCTTATCAGGTCTATGAAGCGCGTGCCATGGGCGCTGACTGCATTTTGCTGATTGTTGCCGCGCTGGAACTGGCACAAATGCGCGAGCTGGAACTGACCGCCCATAATCTGGGTATGGCGGTGCTGGTAGAAGTGCATGATGCAGACGAACTCGAACTGGCCCTGCAACTGGAAACGCCTTTGTTGGGCATCAATAACCGTAATCTGCGCACTTTTGATGTCACCTTGCAAACCACGCTCGATTTGCTCGAAAACACGCCAGAAGACCGCTTTGTGGTCACTGAGTCCGGTATTTTTACACCGGAAGACGTCGCCCTGATGCGCAGCCACAACGTTAACGGCTTTTTGGTCGGTGAAGCATTTATGCGTCAGGACGATCCCGGCGCTGAACTGGCCAGGGTATTTGGGTAAAGCAAAGGGCTACCATGAGTAATCAATTTCTCGCTATCCGTCCACGCCGCATGCGTAAGGACGATTTTTCTCGTCGTTTGATGCGCGAGAACGTCCTCACGGTGAATGACCTGATTTATCCGGTATTTGTGCTGGAGGGCGAAGGTAAGACTGAAGAAGTGAAATCCATGCCTGGCGTGCAGCGTCAAAGTGTCGATGTATTGCTGAAAACCGCCGAAGAATGCGTCAAGCTGGGCATTCCGGCGCTGGCTTTGTTCCCGGTGGTGCCGCAGCAATACAAAAGTCTGGATGCCAAAGAGGCCTACAACCCGGATGGCTTGGTGCCGCGTACGGTCAAAGCCCTGAAAAAAGCCTTCCCTGAACTGGGCGTGATTACTGACGTCGCCCTGGATCCTTACACGACGCATGGTCAGGATGGCCTGATTGATGACACGGGTTATGTGCTCAACGATGAAACCGTTGAGGTCCTGGTCAAACAAGCCTTGTGTCACGCAGAAGCAGGTGCCGATGTGGTTGCGCCTTCTGACATGATGGATGGCCGTATTGGCGCCATCCGCGATGCACTGGAAGAGCACGGGCATATCTATACCCGCATACTGGCCTACTCCGCTAAATACGCCTCTGCTTTCTACGGTCCGTTCCGTGACGCGGTTGGTTCTGCTGGCAACCTCGGCAAAAGCAATAAATACAATTACCAGATGGACCCGGCCAACTCTGACGAAGCGTTGAAAGAGGTCGCGCTGGATCTGGAAGAGGGCGCCGATATGGTGATGGTGAAACCAGGCATGCCGTATCTGGATATCGTACGCCGCGTCAAAGACGAGTTTGGTGTACCGACCTATGCTTATCATGTCAGTGGTGAATATGCCATGCTCAAGGCCGCCGCACAGAATGGCTGGCTGGATGAGAAGGCGTGTGTGCTGGAAGCGATGTTAGGGTTTAAGCGCGCAGGGGCGGATGGCGTGTTGACTTATTATGCGATGGATATTGCGAGATGGTTAAAAGGGTAATTTTTTAACCGGCCCTTTTCGCTTTTACAGCGAGTTACTTTTCTTTGCTTGCCCAAAGAACAAGTAACCAAAAGAAATGCACCCCAGCTTCCGCTTGTATCCTGTGCTAATCGGCTTGGCGGGCGTCCATCGAAACTCGCCCTAGTGGCTTGCACAAAACGCAAGCCACTGCGGAGCTCGGACAGCCGATGGCCGAAGACCCCCGTCAATCCTGCGTTGCTCGGCGCGGCAGATCGGGACCCCGGAAACCAAGCGAGCGCAACGGTTTAGTGATTTAAATAAACGAATCTGGTTTTTGAACCGTCCGCATTTATGCGACGTGAGTTTGGCGAGATAAATCCCATTCCATCACGCTGAGTAGCGGAGACAAAATAAGAGTAGAGGGAGCGACTGTCCGAATCCCGCAGCAGCTCACGTTTTGTGTGAGCTGCCAGGTTGAGTTTCGTGACCGGCTTATGCCTAAGTCCAGCAAAGCAACGGACGAAAGTCCTAATTTGAGCAACGCAAGGGAGCCGCAGGCCGTGATGGCTGGGTGCCCTCCTCTTTGGTTACTTTCTGAGGGGCAAGCATCAGAAAGTGACTCGCCTACAGGCGAAAAAAAATAGCGCAAGGCAGAGGCAAGTTACTTAGGCGCAAACGTAAACGCATCACTATAAAACTCTTCTTCAGGCAGCCCACGCGCGACAAACGTCTGTTTGGCAATATCTACCATGCCAGGTGCGCCACACACATACACCTCAAATCCACTCAAATCCGCATGATCTTCCAGCACGGCCTGATGTACCAGTCCGCGACGGCCATCCCAGTTTTCACTGTTGTTGCCATCTGAAATTACCGGGATATATTGAATATTCGGCATAAACTGCGCCCAGCGTTGGCAAAGCTCGTCCATATACAAGTCACTGATTTGGCGTGCGCCACGGTAGAGATACACCTGTCTCTGGATCTGGTTGAAAATCATGTGCTCTATCATGCCTTTCACCGGCGCAAAACCAGTGCCACCGGCGACCATGATGATAGGCTTGTCATTTTGTTCACGCAGGAAAAAGCTACCCAAGGGTGCTTCTATGCGAAGTATGGTTTTTACCGGCATCTCGTTAAATACTTGTTCGGTGAAGTGACCACCGGCAATTTTGCGGATGTGCAGCTCGATAAAGCCTTTTTCGTGCGGGGCATTGGCGATCGAAAACGCGCGGCGGCGGCCATCTTTGAGCAGGAATTCGATATATTGCCCGGCCATAAAGGCGAGTTGTTCGGTGCCCGGTAATTGCAAATGCAGCACCATGACGTCATCGCCTAGCTGCTCTTTATGCTGGATGCGCACGGGCAGAATGCGTGGCTTGATGCCTTGCACCATATCAATCTGGCGGCATTCTATGACGAGGTCTTCCAGTGGGCGCGCACAGCAAAACAGTGCCAGGCCTGCGGCTAGTTCTGCATCGGTCAGCGCATTGCCTTGAAAGTCGTCATGCATGACTTTGCCGGTCAACACTTTGCCTTTACATGCGCCGCAGGCGCCATTGCGGCAGCCGTATGGCAGGTTGATGCCTGCTTCAATGGCGGCTTCGAGCACGGTTTGGCTGGGGCGCACGTCAAAGGTATGGCCGCTGTTTTCAATCAAGACACGATTCATAAGGCGTTGTTTTCTGTCGGGTTAATCTTTGCGAGGTAAGTGCACCACGTTGTCTGCTGGCTTACTGTCATCTACTTCGGTAAATTCGCCTTCAATCACTTCGTCGTTGGCGCTGGCACGATATTGCGCGCTGTTTTGATTGCCCGTTGTGCCTACGCCCGCATTGTTGCCGGGAATCAGCAGCAATATGACGGCGAGCACGTCGCTGATGACGCCAGGGATTAATAATAGTACCCCGGCAAACATATTCCTGGCCGTTGAAAACATGGCAGCTACCGGATTGCTACCCGCGCCCATTTGCTGGAACATGCGCGCTGCAATCAGGTCTTTTTCATTGCGTATCAATTTCAAGCCCAGGTAGCCGATAATGACCAGGTAGGCCAATACCCACCAGCCATAGCGTTGGCTGAGTTCGATCAGCACAGCTATCTCCAGAAACGGAAAAGCCAGTAGAATAGCAAAGATGAGAAAACGCATGTCAGAATCCTGTCTGTGAGTCAGCGCCTGTGACGCCAAAAGAGGAAATTATAATCGTGTTTACGCATGTGCCGAACAGGGCATGTGCCGAGCATATCGCGCAGACGCTGGTTACAGAGAAGTTGGCGGCATGTGTCAATATTTCAAGCCCGGTGACATCAATCTATCGCTGGCAAGGGCAAGTTGAGCACGCGGAAGAGATTGGACTGACCATCAAAACGACTTGTCAGGTTTATGCTGACTGCGCGACTAAGTTAAGGATGCTGCATCCTTATGAACTTCCGGAGATTATAGGCATCCATGTGAACGAGGGTTTGCCAGAATATCTGGCATGGGTGGCGGCAGAAACAAGGGTACGGGAGTAGATAGTTGATGAGAATGTGGTTAAGAAGCTGGATCGTGCTGGTAGCGCTATTGCTCGCCATGCCGCCCGTGCATGCGGCTTCGCAGTTTTCAAAGCTGTTTACGGACGATAGCAGCGAAGATTTCTTGCCCGTCGATGAGGCGTTTAAAGTCGAGGCCGGTTTGGTAGATGTAAGCCATGCGCAGCTCAAGTTCACCGTGGCACCGGGACATTATTTATACCGTGAGCGCATTCAATTGGTGTTGCCTGCCGGGGACACTGCCAAAATCACATTGCCTGCGGGCGAAACCAAGAATGACCCTAATTTTGGTGAGCAGCAGGTGTTTCACCACGACACCTTAGCCGAGGTCGCGTTTACGGGCGTCGCGCCTGACACATTGCAGGTGCGTTATCAGGGCTGTAGCGAAAAGGGCTTGTGTTACCCACCGCAAACCAAATCACTGCCTTTGTCCAAGTCACCTTCCTTTGGATCTGCGGTTTCTTCTTACAGCATCACATCTGCTGCGTCAGACGTTGCGCCTGTTGAAGAAGAGTTCTCCGGAAAACTATTATCTTCTGGCCGCTGGTGGCAGATTGTTGCGGGCTTTTTCGGGGCGGGCTTGTTGTTGGCATTGACGCCTTGTGTGTTCCCCATGATTCCTATTCTATCCGGCATTATTGTCGGTAAAAATGCGCATGTTTCGCGCGGTAAAGCCTTCACGCTGTCATTGGCTTATACCTTGGGCATGTGCCTGACTTATACATTGGCAGGGGTGGCGGCAGGTTTGTCGGGGCAGTTGTTGAGCAACGCCTTGCAAACGCCCGCCGCCTTGATCACCGGTGCGTTGATTTTTGTGGTGCTGTCTTTTTCGATGTTTGGCTTTTATGAGTTGAAGTTGCCAAGCGCGGTTGAGAATTACTTTTTTAACTGGAGCAGCCGCTTTAAAGGTGGTCATTTATTCAGTGATTTTCTGATGGGCGCCATTTCCGCACTGATTATCAGCCCGTGCGTGGCAGCGCCGCTGGCGGGTGCCTTGCTTTATATCAGCCAAACCCATGATGTCACGCTGGGCGCGGTGGCTTTGTTTTCACTTTCTTTAGGTATGGGGGCGCCATTGTTATTGATCGGTGCCTCTGCGGGCACATTGCTGCCCAAAGCTGGTGAGTGGATGAATACGATTCGGCGCTTGTTTGGTGTGCTGATGCTGGGTGTGGCCATCTGGGTCATCAGTCCGATTTTGCCGGTAACAGCTCAATTGGTATTATGGGCGGCACTCTGCATTGTGCCTGCAATTTATTTGCGGGCAATTGATCCACTGCCTGCCACGGCGGGCACGGTACAGCGCTTATTTAAAGGATTTGCGGTCATCTTGCTGCTATATGGCATCGCCTTGCTCGTCGGTGCCTGGTCAGGGGCGCGCTCGCCGCTACAACCATTACAAAATCTGATGGCAAGCTCACCTGCCAGTGTGCAGCCATTGGCGTTTGAGCGCGTGCATAGCGTGCAAGCGCTTGAGCAACGCTTGAAGGCTGCCAATGGCCAGCCGGTGATGCTGGATTTTTATGCCGACTGGTGTGTGTCTTGCAAGGAGTACGAGCAGTTTGTATTCAGCGACCCCGCTGTGCGGGCTGAATTGCAAGGCGTATTACTGTTGCAGGCCGATGTGACAGACAATCATGCTGAAGATGCCGCGTTATTGAAGCAATTTGCCTTATTTGGGCCGCCTGGCATTGTGTTTTTCAATGCACAGGGCCAGGCCATGCAGCCCGTGATTAAAGGCTATCAGGATGCTGAGCGCTTTGTGCGCACGGTGCGTGCACTTAAATTAAAACCAGTAGAGGCCTTGCCGCATGCGTAATGTCGCCCGCGTGGTCATGACGGTGCTGCTCATGGTGGTGCTTGGCAGCGGTTTTCGCTGGTTATATCTTAACCGCCACCAGTTTATGGCAACAGAATCCGCATTGCCGACTGCGGCAGACATTGCACCGGTATGGGCCACCACCCTGTTCGATCATGGCGGTAAAGCATATCCACTGGCGCAATATAAAGGCAAGCCGCTTATTTTGAACTTCTGGGCGACTTGGTGTGAGCCTTGTCGTGAAGAAATGCCGGAGATTTCTGCTTTGGCCAGTGCGCACCCTCAGGTTACTATATTGGGTCTGGCGATTGATGAGGCTGCCGCCGTGCATGAGTTTATAGAAAGCACGCCAGTGAGCTATCCCCTGCTGATAGCCGAGAATGAAGGCATGCCATTGGCTGAAACATTGGGTAACCATAAAGGTGTGTTGCCTTATACGGTGGTGATCTCCGCGCAAGGCGAGGTGACGCAAATTTTCTTTGGCCGCGTCAATCGCCAAATGCTGCAAAGTGCACTCAATTTGTAGCGTTTTAATGGCTTTTTTCTAGTGTGCACAGGCCGTCAAATCCCGTCTGTTCGCTACAAAACCACTTCAATTGTCGGCTAAATTAGCGACTTTCAATTTTCTTTAAACTGCGAATTTCTCTGGACAAAATGCAATAACTTCGGCAAACTTCGACGCCATGAAGGTTGTACTTTTCTCCATGAGAGGCGTGTGAAATGGGCACCAAATCCATCCTGGTGATTCACGGACCCAATTTAAATATGCTGGGCACCCGTGAGCCGCAGCATTATGGCAGTCAAACACTGGCAGACATTAATCAACGTTTGCAAGATTTGGCGCGCGCTGATCAGGTGCGTCTTGATACTTTTCAAAGTAATTCTGAAGCCGAGATCATTGAGAAAATACACGCACTTTCCGTGAACCGCGTCGATTATGTCATCATTAATCCGGCTGCATTCACACATACCTCCGTGGCCATTCGTGATGCTATTTCTGCGGTCAAGGTGCCGTTTATTGAAGTGCATTTGTCGAATGTGCATGCGCGAGAGTCATTCCGTCATCATTCTTATTTCAGCGATATTGCAACCGCAGTCATTTGCGGTTTGGGCGCAGAGGGATACTTCGCTGCTTATCGTTACATCCAACAACTCTAATAAACATTAAAACATTTACATTCGAGGCTTTTATGGATTTACGTAAACTCAAAAAATTGATTGATTTGGTCGAGGAATCGGGGATTTCCGAGCTGGAACTGACCGAGGGCGAAGAAAAAGTACGTATTAGTCGCGCCATGGCGCCTGGCGTTGCGCCGGTCGCACAATATGTCGCTGCCCCGGCGCCGGTTGCGGCCCCTGTGGCTGCCGCGCCAGCAGCCGCTGCGCCTGCCGCTGCTCCGGCTGAAGCGCTGGATGGCAAAGTGGTTAAATCACCAATGGTGGGTACGTTCTACCGCGCGTCTTCACCTGATGCCAAAGCCTTTGTCGACGTTGGCAGCAGTGTCAGCACTGGCGATACTTTGTGCATTATCGAGGCGATGAAGCTGCTCAATGAAATTGAGAGCGAGTTCTCTGGCACGATTAAAAAGATTTTTGTTGAAAACGGTCAGCCTGTCGAATACGGCGAACCCCTGTTCCTGATTGGTTAATCACTATGTTTGAGAAAATCCTGATTGCCAACCGCGGTGACCAGCTGCCTGCAGGCAGCGCAGCAACGAAGTTAAATTGCGTCGTGGCTGCAAGCCACGCGGCTATTGAGACGCGGAGTTAATAATGTTTGAGAAGATACTGATTGCCAACCGCGGCGAAATAGCCTTGCGTGTGCAGCGCGCTTGTCGTGAGTTGGGGATTAAAACGGTGGCCGTGCACTCTGAGGCCGACCGTGATGCTAAATATGTCAAATTGGCCGATGAGTCTGTGTGTATTGGCCCTGCGCCGTCAGCTAAAAGTTACCTGAATATTCCAGCAGTGATTAGTGCTGCAGAAGTGACAGATGCGCAAGCGATTCACCCTGGTTATGGCTTTTTGTCGGAAAACGCAGATTTTGCCGAGCGTGTAGAACAAAGTGGTTTTGTATTTATCGGCCCGCGTGCCGAAACCATCCGTTTAATGGGTGACAAGGTTTCCGCTAAAGATGCCATGAAAAAAGCGGGCGTGCCTTGTGTGCCAGGTTCTGATGGCGCCTTGAATGACGATCCGGCCGAAATCATAAAAACGGCTAAACGTATTGGCTATCCTGTCATTATTAAAGCAGCGGGTGGCGGTGGCGGTCGTGGTATGCGTGTGGTGCATACCGAAGCGGCGTTGCTCAATGCCGTGAATATGACTAAAGCCGAAGCACAAACGGCCTTTGGTAACCCCATGGTCTACATGGAAAAGTTCCTCGAAAATCCGCGCCATATTGAAATCCAGATCTTGGCTGACCAGCATGGTAACGCGGTTTACCTGGGTGACCGTGACTGCTCTATGCAGCGTCGTCACCAGAAAATCATTGAAGAAGCACCTTCTCCACTGTTAACGGATAGAATCCGTGACAAGATTGGTGAGCGTTGTGCAGAGGCTTGCCGCAAGATTAAATACCGTGGCGCAGGTACTTTTGAATTTTTGTACGAAAATGGCGAGTTCTATTTCATTGAAATGAACACACGTTTGCAGGTGGAGCATACTGTGACCGAAATGATCACCGGTATCGACCTGGTACAACAACAGATCTTTATTGCTGCGGGCGAAAAATTACCGTTCCGTCAGCGCGATATCGTGTTGAATGGTCATGCCATTGAGTGCCGTATTAACGCTGAAGACCCGTACACTTTCGTGCCTTCACCAGGCTTTATCAATCGCTTTCATATGCCTGGCGGCCCTGGTGTGCGCATGGATACCCATGTTTATGGCGGCTATACCGTGCCTCCGCATTATGACTCCATGATCGGCAAGCTGATCACGCATGGCGCGACGCGTGAGCAAGCGATTGCCAGAATGCGCGTGGCCTTGTCCGAGATGTATGTTGAAGGCATTAAAACCAATACTGCGCTGCATTCTGACCTGATGGCCGATTTGGCCTTCCAGCAAGGCGGTACCAGCATTCACTACCTGGAGCAGAAGCTGGGTATCAGCTCGAAATAATGTTGCATTGGCTGTTACTTAAAATTCAATCGACTGAGCCGCAAGCCGAGGCGCTCAGCGATGTGCTCATGGAACATGGTGCATTGTCTGTCAGCATAGAAGATGCGCACGCTGACACAATGGCCGAGCAGGCCATTTTTGGCGAACCTGGCGATCCGCCGCCGGGTATCTGGGAACAGAATATCGTTACTGCCATGCTGGATGCCGAGGCAGATGTGCAATCCTTGCTGGCCAATGTGCAATCTGACTTGCAACTGGATGGCTTGAAGTATCAAGTGGAGCAGATTGAGGAACAGGACTGGGTGCGTGCGACACAGGCCCAGTTTGACCCCATTCGTGTCACCGATGACTTGTGGATTGTGCCTTCATGGCATCAGGCGCCAAATGCCGATGCGATCAATATTGTGCTGGATCCTGGCCTGGCCTTTGGTACTGGTAGTCATCCAACCACGCATTTATGCCTGAGCTGGCTGGCGCAATTGCCCAAGCCGTTGCTGGCTGGTGCCAATGTACTGGATTACGGTTGCGGATCTGGTATTTTGGCCATCGCCGCTAAAAAACTGGGCGCACAAAGTGCAACAGGTGTGGATATTGATACGCAAGCCGTGATTGCCAGTCGCGATAATGCGGCGAATAATCAGGTCGATGCGATTTTTTATGACTCGGCAGATTACTTGCACGAGCCATTTGATATTGTGGTTGCCAATATTCTTTCCAGTGCGCTGATGGTATTGGCGCCCGTGATTGCCTCATCTTGCAAAAGTGGCGGCAAAGTTGCATTATCCGGCATATTGGATAGCCAGCAGGATATCTTGCTGGCACATTACGCAGAGTGGTTTGAAATGGATGCCCCCATCCAGCAAGATGGATGGGTCTTGCTGACGGGAACCAGAAAATGTCCTTGATTACGGCCTGCCCGGCCTGCCAAACACAATTCGAAGTTACGGATGAGCAACTGCAAGCCTACGCAGGCAAAGTGCGTTGTGGCGAATGTGACCATGTGTTTGATGCCCGCTCACATTTGCTGGATGCGCCTGTTTCAGCCTCAACAGAGGCAACCTTAGCTGAAGCAAATACTACAGAAGCCACCAGCGATGCAGCGGTTTATTTCAAGGTGAGTGCCGAAGCAGCCAATGCCGACGTGCCCACGGCGGTGCCTGATTTACCGTTGCCTGATACGGTTTCCCCAGACTTTAGCGCTGATACAGACACTGATCCTGGGCCGCTTATTCCTGCATTCTTGCGCGACGTTTCTCTGGCCGATGAGCGCCCTGCTGTTATTGAAACGCCAGCCAGCCAGCGCCTGTTTATTGGGTTATCAGGCCTGCTAGCGCTATTAATTGTATGGCAATGGATATACTTCACACGCACCAGCCTGGCGGCCAATTACCCACCTGCCAAGCCGCTGTTGCAGGCCATGTGCCAGTCATTGCATTGTGAGGTGAGTCTGCCACGTGACCTTGCGCAGTTAACCATAGACGATGCCGATATTCAGGAACATAAAGAGCGTCAGGGCGTACTCATTTTTTCCAGCGTGCTGATGAATCATGGCACGGCTGCGCAGGCTTACCCCAAAGTAGAGCTGACTCTGACCAATATGGCAGATGAACCGGTATTACGTAAAATCCTTGAGCCTGCAGCTTACTTACCTGCCTCGGTCAAGGTAGCTGAAGGCCTGCCGCCACAGCAAGAGCAGGCCGTCAAAGCTTTGCTTGGTGTCGATGAAAAACTAGTCACCGGTTTTCGCGTCGCCATCGCCTACTAGCTTGCTATCCCGTAGCACATGGCATTTATGCCTGCGCTTTACCAACTTCTGCCATCACTTGTCCAAGCACCTCAATAGCGGCGGTGCGTACAAAGCTCTTCCGCCAGGCTAATGCAATGCGTCGGCTAGGCGCCGGTTTGCTAAACGGGATGACCCGAATCAGCGGATTTTGATAGCGCGATACGGTCGCCATGGCCGGTAAAACCGTAATGCCCAGGTTGGAGGCCACCATATTGCGTATGGTCTCCAGTGAGTTACCCTGTAATACCTCCCCTTTGCGGCTCAACTCCGGGCAAGCCTGCGTCACCTGGTTGCTAAAACAATGGCCAGTATTCAACAGCAGCACTTTCTCGTTACTTAACTCATCCGCATGAATGGTCTTGCGCGTCGCCCATGGGTGGCTCACCGGCACCACGACATTAAAGTCTTCATCGTAAAGCGGGATGGTTTCAATGCCAGGCACATCAAACGGCAAAGCAATCACTGCGGCATCAATGACACCATTTTTGAGTTGCTGTTCCAGGGTCGCGGTGATGTTTTCTTCGACTTCCAGCGGCATATGTGGCGCCGTTTTTATCAATGGCGGAATGATTTCCGGCAGCAAGTAAGGCCCTACCGAGTGAATCATGCCCAGTTTAAACAGGCCATTGAGCGGGTCGTTGCCATGTTTGGCCATGTCTTTGATTTTAGCCGCCTGCTCCAGCACGATATTCGCTTGCGCAATAATTTGCTCGCCGATCTCGGTGGGGGTGACCTCATTACGATTGCGTTCAAACAATGACACGCCTAATTCCTCTTCCAGCTTTTTAATGCCCAGGCTCAGGGCGGGCTGGGTCACAAAACACTTCTCGGCGGCGCGGCGAAAATTACGTTCTTGTGCCACGGCTAACACAAACTTCAATTCAATCAGGGTCATGGCGGTGCTCTTATAAGGTGATGGCTGATAGTGTAATTCTATTAATTTTATTAATCAATAATATCAAAACATACAATTATACAAATTAATGTCGGTTGCCTAGAATGCAAGCCATGTACTCATTCGTACTTCATTCATAAGGAGAAAACATGTTGGCCTGGCTGTATACCGAACCCCCTGATTTGCAGGAAACATTGGCGGCTTACGCTGCCTGCTTTTAATCAGCGACAAGATCGCTATGATCGTTGGGACGATGAACTATTATCGCAATAATTAAGAAGTAGTATATTGATCATCTGGACATTTCTGGTGTCTGGATGACCATAATCAAAAAAGGAGCTTAAAGATGGAGAATAAACAACACATGACCGGCAAGTGTCCTTTTAGCCATGGGGCAATTACCGCCAGCGGCCAATCCAATACCAATTGGTGGCCTAATGCATTAAATCTGGATATCTTGCATCAGCATGACCGTAAAACTAATCCTCTGGGGGAGGCTTTTAATTATCGTGAGGCCGTTGCGACCCTTGATGTGGCAGCTGTGAAGAAAGATTTGCACGCTTTAATGATCAACAGCCAGGCGTGGTGGCCAGCTGATTGGGGGCATTACGGTGGCTTAATGATCCGCCTGACCTGGCACGCAGCCGGGACTTACCGTGTGGCAGATGGCCGCGGCGGTGCAGGAACCGGTAACCAGCGCTTTGCGCCACTTAATAGCTGGCCTGATAACGTCAACCTCGACAAGGCACGTCGCCTGCTGTGGCCGATCAAAAAGAAATATGGCAACAAGCTGTCCTGGGCAGATTTGATCGCCCTCGCCGGCACTATCGCTTATGAGTCCATGGGCCTCAAAACCTTTGGTTTTGCCTTTGGTCGTGAAGATATCTGGCATCCGGAAAAAGACATTTACTGGGGTAACGAAAAAGAATGGCTGGCCAAAACCGGTAGCGAAGGTAATCGTTATTCCGGCCAGCGCGATCTCGAAAACCCGCTGGCGGCGGTGATGATGGGCCTGATTTATGTCAACCCTGAAGGGGTAGATGGCAACCCTGACCCATTAAGAACAGCGCACGATATCCGTGAAACTTTTGCCCGCATGGCCATGAATGATGAAGAAACCGTGGCATTGACGGCAGGGGGGCACACTGTAGGTAAGGCACACGGCAACGGCCAGGCCAGTAATCTTGGCGCCGATCCTGAAGCCGCCGATGTGCATGAGCAAGGCCTGGGTTGGAATAACCATACGACACGCGGTGTTGGCCGTGACTCAGTGACCAGCGGTATTGAAGGCGCCTGGACCACGCATCCGACGCGCTGGGATAACGGCTATTTTGCCATGCTGTTTAACCACGAATGGACGCTTAGCAAGAGCCCCGCAGGTGCCTGGCAGTGGGAGCCGGTGAATATCAAGGAGGAAGACAAGCCGACAGATGTGGAGGACCCTTCGATTCGCTATAACCCGATTATGACCGATGCTGACATGGCCATGATTAAAGACCCGGTTTACCGCCAGATCTCGGAACGTTTCCGCGATGACCAGGCGTATTTTTCCGAGGTGTTTGCCCGCGCCTGGTTCAAGCTGACACACCGCGATATGGGGCCGAAAGCGCGTTATATTGGTCCGGATGTGCCGAAAGAAGACCTGATCTGGCAAGACCCGGTGCCTGTCGGCAATGCGCTGAGCGAGGCGGATGTTGCTGCCTTGAAAGCACAGATTCTCGGCAGTGGTCTGACAACAGCGGAACTGGTTGCTACCGCCTGGGACAGTGCCCGCACTTTCCGTGCATCTGACTATCGTGGCGGTGCTAATGGTGCACGTATTCGCCTGGCGCCGCAAAAAGACTGGGTAGGCAATGAGCCCGTCCGCTTACAAAAAGTGCTGGCGGTGTTGCAAGCAATTCAGCAAGCGTTTGGCAAACCAGTCAGTCTAGCCGACCTGATTGTGCTGGCAGGCACTGCCGCAGTTGAGCAGGCAGCCAAGGCGGCAGGTGTTGAGGTGAAAGTACCATTTACTGCAGGCCGTGGCGATGCGACTGCCGAGCAGACCGATGCGGAGTCTTTCGATGTGCTGGAGCCAGTACATGATGGTTACCGCAACTGGCTGAAAGCGGACTATGTGCCCAGTCCGGAAGATATGTTGCTTGATCGTACGCAACTGATGGGTCTGACCGCACCGGAAATGACGGTGTTAATCGGTGGTCTGCGTGTGCTGGATACCAATCACGGTGGCAGCAAGCACGGCGTGTTTACCGATAGGCCAGGTGTGCTCAGTAACGACTTCTTCGTCAACCTGACTGACATGCGTTATACATGGGTGCCAACAGGGCAAAACCTGTATGAAGTGCGTGACCGCAGCACGGGCTCAGTGAAGTGGACTGCGACACGTGTGGACCTCGTGTTCGGCTCTAACTCGATATTGCGTGCTTATGCTGAGCTGTATGCGCAAGACGATGCCAAGCAGAAATTTGTGCAGGATTTTGTGGCTGCTTGGACGAAAGTCATGAATGCGGATCGGTTTGATCTGAAGTAATTACTATTTTTGTAAAGCGAAAGCGCCTTGAGAAATCGAGGCGCTTTTTTATTTGTGGGTGAGATCTCATGGGGAAAGGAATGCTTTACGGTCGTTGTGTTATTGGGGCGTTTTGTTTCGCCTTTTCGGCGAGTTACTTTTCTTTGCTTGCCCAAAGAACAAGTAACCAAAAGAAAGTGCATCCCAGCTTCCGCTTATTTCCTGTGCTACTCGGCTTGTCAGGCGGCAATCAAAAACTCGCTCCTTTGGAGCTCAAACAGTTGCTTGCCGACTACTCCCGTCAACCCTGCGTTGCTCGGCGCGGCAGATGGGGACCCCGAACACCCGGGAGCGCCCTCATTCTCGGTGGTAATCAGCAAAGCTGAAGAATTATGCTTCCGTTAAATTTTCACTAATGGTCGTTTGACGAGACAAAGCCCATTCCATCACGCTGAGTAGCGGAGGCGAAGTGGGGGAAGTCGGCCATCGGCTGTTCGAGTTCCGCAGTGGCTTGCGTATTGTGCAAGCCGCCAGGGCGAGTTTCGATGGACGCCCACTTTGCCGAGCAACGCAAGGGAGCCTTTAGGCCGTGATGGCTGGGTGCCCTCTTCTTTGGTTACTTTCTGAGGGGCAAGCATCAGAAAGTGACTCGCCGAGAGGCGAAAGAGAATAAATCAATGAAGAACCATCTTTTGTTCTAATCTGGCATCGCCTGGATCCCAGTCACGTCGGAGTGGCACAGATAGTCATATACATTCCGTTAACTCACCAAACGCTACATTTATGACTAAATATTTCACGGTATGACTGATCCTGCTAATTTTCCCAACACTCCGCAAGTCCTTTGCAGTGTCTGCTAGAATACAGCCATGGATATTTATTTGATGCTGAAGGCCGTGATCATGGGCCTGGTCGAAGGCGCGACCGAGTTTATTCCTGTCAGTAGTACTGGACATCTGATCATTACCGGGGAGTGGCTGGATTTTCTCTCTAAAGATAAACGCGATGTGTTTGAAATCATTATCCAGCTGGGCGCGATCCTGGCGGTCTGTGTGGAATATCGCCAGCGCCTCTGGAGTACGGTGCAGCGCATTCAAACCGACACCAATGCTCAGCATTTTGTACGCAACCTGATCATTGCTTTTTTACCTGCTGCGCTGATTGGCCTGGCATTTCATCATCAAATTAAAGAACATTTGTTTTCCTCATTCACGGTGGGTATTGCGCTGGTCGTTGGCGGCATACTGATTTTACTGATTGAAAAATTTGCGCCAGCAGGCAAAACGAGTGATGTTGACCAGATCACGGCCAAGCAAGCATTGCAGATTGGTTTTGCTCAGTCGCTGGCCTTGTTCCCAGGCATGTCACGTTCAGGTGCCACGATTCTGGGTGGTATGTGTTTTGGCCTGAGCCGCCAGACCGCCACCGAGTTTTCATTCTTTTTGGCGTTACCTATCATGTTCGCGGCCACCGGTCTGGACTTGTTTCAGGCACGTGATTTGTTGTCCGCCGATGATGCGCTGATCTTCTTGATTGGCTTTGTGGTTTCGTTCCTGTCTGCGCTGGTGGTGATTCGTGCGTTGATCCGTTTTGTGGCGCAGCATTCATTTGCGGTGTTTGCCTGGTATCGCATCGTATTCGGCATTTTGATATTGGCCTTTTTTGCACATTAATCTGTTTAAGGTGTGAGTCATGAATCGTGCACTGTTTAAAAAAATTGCGTTAGGCATCGTTGCCCTGCTGGCGGTGTTGCTATTGGTGGTGGTTTACCTGGCGGTGACCTTTAATCCTAACGATTACAAGCCCACCGTGATTCAATTGGTGAAAGACAAAAAACAGCGCACCCTGGATATCAAAGGTGACATCAAGCTCAGCTTCTGGCCCAAGATTGGTGCTGATCTGGGCGAGATTACCTTGTCCGAGCATCAATCTGACAAACAGTTTGCTGCGATTAAAAGCGCCAAAGTGGCGCTGGCGGTATTGCCCTTGCTCAAAAAAGAAATCGTGGTGGATACCGTTTACCTGGATGGCGCGCAGGTCAATGTGATCCAGCATGCTGATGGCAGCTTCAACTTTGATGATTTGCTGAGCAAAGAAGAGGAAGAGTCACAGCAGATTAATTTTGATGTGCAAGGCGTCAAAATCACTAACACCCAGGCCAGCTTTAGCAATGAAGGCACAGGGGCTAAATATAATGTAGACCAGTTTAACCTGACCACCGGTCAGGTGGCGTTGAAAAAGCCGTTTGATGTGGCGACAGATTTTCACCTTGCGGCTAACCAGCCTGCTATCGATGCCAAAGCGGCGATCAAGGTCAATATCATGGCTGACCCGGAAGGTAAGCATTTTGTTGTTAAAGGCTTAGACGCACAATTAAAGGGTGCCTTGCTGGATGGGCAGGACGTCACAGTCACTGCGCAAGGCTCGGTTGATGTTGATGCGGCGAAAACGGCATTGGATGTATCTGGCCTGAAACTGGCCATGCAAGGAAACTTTAAAGGCGCTCAGCGCGATGTCAGCGTGCAGGCGCCTGCCTTGAAAGTGAATCCAACGTTGATCAGTAGCGACAAGGTATTGCTGTCACTCAAGCAGAAAGATGCCAATGGCGATGTAGATTTGGCCGTGGTGCTGGCTGAATTAAAGGGGAATCAACAGGCAGTAGAAAGCAAAGGCATTACAGCGGATATTAATGTCAATGCAGGTGCACGCAAAGTAGAAGGCCACTTCGCATCCCCGGTGAAAGCTAATCTGACTGACCTGATCTTTGAAGTACCCACGCTAGCTGGCAAATTTGATATTAAAGACCCTGCCCTGCCTAATGGTGCCATGCAGGGCCAGTTCAAGCTGGCAGCCAATGCCAATGTGAAGCAAGAGCAGGTTAAAACCACATTTGACTTAGCGCTGGCAGAAACCAAACTGAATGGTGATGTGAGTGTGGCCGGTTTCAGTACGCCGCATATTGGTTTCAAGCTGCATGCTGATACTCTGAACTTGAACGCACTGCTCGGCAATGCTAGTGGTAAAAAAGACGTTGCAGCGAGCAGCACCAAAGCAGATAAACCTGCTGACCTGAGTGCGTTAAAAACCTTGTTCCTTGATGGCAGCATCAACATTGGCAAGATTATGTACAGCCCTTATACATTAAGTGGCTTGAATGTTGGCATCAAAGCCGATGGACAAAAGCTCGCCTTGCAAGGCCTGGATGTCAAACTGGATGACACGCGTATTCAGGGCAATGTCGGGGTGAGCCAGTTCAGCAAGCCTTTATATACGTTTGATCTCAATATAGACAAGCTGGATTTGAATCGCTACTTGCCGCAATCGACGGCCAGCGCCAGCGAAAGCAAACCTACTGAGAAAGCCGCCGATAAGACTGAGCAACCGATTGATTTGTCTGCCTTGAAAGCATTGAATGCGCAGGGCAGTATCCGTGTGGGCTGGTTGAAATATGGCAAAACAGAAGCTAAAAACCTGAATATCGGTTTAAAAGCACAAGATGGTCTGGCCAGCCTGGATCCGCTCAATGTGGATGTCTATCAAGGAACGGTGCGTGGCGCAGTCAAGCTGGATGCGCGCGCAACTCCTGCGGTGGCGATTCAGCAAAGCCTGCAAAATATCGCCGTCGGCCCGTTGCTGGTCGACACTATTAATAATGACATGCTGTCAGGCAACGGTAACTTGAATTTAAATGTGACAGCGCAAGGTAATACGGTGACGGCGCTAAAAAAGTCACTGGGCGGCTCGGTTGATTTGCGTATGGCCGAAGGCGCCGTGAAAGGCTTTGATCTGGCTGGCGCGATCCGGGATGCCAAAGGCAAGCTGAATGTGCTCAAAGGCCAGTCTAATGCCGATGCAGATAAAGGCAAAAAAACAGACTTTAGTGAATTGACGGCAACGTTTAATATCAAAAATGGCGTTGCACACAATGACGACCTGGCCATGAAGGCGCCAGTCTTCCGCCTGACCAAAGGTGAGAGTAAAGGCGATATCGATATCGGCAAAGAGCAGATTAACTATGTAGCCAAGCCAACGCTGGTCAATTCGCTCAAAGGCCAAGGTGGTAAAGATGCCGAACAGCTAGGTAGCATAGGGGTGCCGGTTAAAATCACCGGTACTTTTGCAGCGCCTAAATTTGGTATCGATATGGCCGCGTTGGGGCAAGCATTGGCGAAATCCGTGGCACTGGATGCGATTACCGACAAACTTGGCGGCACGAAGGCCGATGCCCTAAAAGGATTGCTCAATGGTAAGTCATCCAGCGATAGCGCAGGCAGCGATGCGGCCAAATCCGAGAGCGGGGCGACAACGGAACCAGCCAAGCCTGCAGACCAGCTCAAACAAAAGGCTTTGAAAAAGCTGTTGAACTTCTAGCTGTGAGTGTGTTTGCTGAAAAATTAATCGCCTGGCAACAGGCGTATGGCCGCCATGATTTGCCGTGGCAGCAAACGCGTGACCCTTACGCCGTGTGGGTGTCTGAAATCATGCTGCAACAAACGCAGGTTTCGGCCGTCATTGGCTACTATGACCGCTTTATGCAGCGTTTTCCCACCATCGCCAGTCTGGCCGAGGCTGAGCAGGACGAGGTGATGCGTCATTGGAGTGGTTTGGGCTATTATTCCCGCGCACGTAACCTGCATCATGCTGCGCAGACTATCATGCGTGTGCATAGTGGTATTTTTCCAACAGATTTCGATACTATCCAAACCCTCAAAGGTATAGGCCGCTCAACGGCCGCCGCGATTAGTGTGTTTGCTTTTAATCAGCGGCAGACCATACTTGATGGTAATGTGAAGCGCGTATTGGCCAGGCTTTATGCGGTTGATGGCTGGCCAGGTTTGCCCGAGGTTGAAAAGAAACTCTGGCAAATCGCGGAAGGCTTGTTGCCTGACGCAGGCTTGCCAGCCTATGTGCAAGGCTTAATGGATTTTGGTGCGACTTTGTGCACACGCAGCAAGCCACGTTGCGATAGCTGCCCTATGCAGAGCCAATGTCAGGCCTATCAGCAACAACGCGTGGCTCAACTGCCTGCTTCTAAACCTCGCAAAGCATTGCCAGAAAAACAAGTCACCATGCTCATGATTGTGGATGCGGGCGAGATTTTGCTGGAACGGCGACCCAATCAGGGCATCTGGGGCGGTCTATGGAGCCTGCCTGAATTATCGTCTACCCAAATAGCGGTGCCGCATGTACAGGATAGGCTGGGCTTGGAAACAGAGTCACTGGAAGTGTTGCCGGTGTTATGGCATACCTTTACTCACTTCAAGCTAGAGATTACGCCGCAACCATTACAACTGACCGGGCGACGACCTGCGCTCCCGCCTAATATGCAGTGGTTGACATTTTCTGATGCGATTTCAGCAGCGCTGCCAACGCCGGTGCGCACGCTCATTAAAGCGTTCAAACAGCCTTGAGAGGTTAATTAGATATTGGCGAGTCGAAAAACGTGGCTTGCCAACTCTGCCTGATTGATCTTAAGGTGTTTTAGTAAAGACGTTGCACTGTCAGGCTTGACCAGTGCTTTGGTATAAATCACTGGTAATTCAAAAATAGCAATTTCTCGTTCAACAATATTCAGGTTCGTATGCGCAGAACCTTGAATCACATCCATAAGCTTGTCGTATACATTATCCGTGACACGGGTATAAGGGAACAAAATCCAGAAGTCAGTGCCTTCCCTACCGACCAAGTCTGACCGTCTAAACGAGCGCTGCAAATCATGTGTCAAGGACGATAGCTGACGTAAAGCCTCAGGCGCACCGTAAGCCTCGCCCAAGCTGTTATCGTCGCCATAAGCAATTCTGACTAACGCGACGTTAAAGTCATCAGAGTGTCTGATCAGCACTTGGCAAATCCAGTCTAATGTATCTATAAAACGACTACACAACTGAATGTCAGAAATCATGAGAAGCCCCGGTTAGAATGTGCATATAAAAGAATACAGTCCAAAGAAAGACACCGTTAAACATTGCTATGCTAGCAGAAACTTTTAGATAAATTCAGTTTGAACAGCTTGATAAAACCACTCCTTTTCATAACCTTGCAATTGACCGAACTAGTCAGACTGTTGCAATTCTGCAACAAATCAAACTTGCGCTAAGCAATTTGACGTATTCACTTGCGCCGCAACCCCTGCATTTGCAAAAATTGCTCTGACCTTGTTGGAAATGCTTTAAGTGATTCCGCAGGAGTTATCGAGGTTGAGCGTTTTAAGCGCTCGATCCTTAAAAGGCAATATCCTTACACAAGTTGTGAAAACAACATTTTTGGAGATTCGTATGAATACAAAATTGAACGTTGCAGTTGCAGCAGCTCTGTTCGCTGCCGCTACTGGCGCACAAGCTGGCATCACTATCCCAGCGGGTGACTGGACTCTGGACATCGGTGGCGTTGTTAACGCTTACTACACAAATACAAAATTTGGTGGTGATGCAGGTGCAGGTACAGCCGCTTTAGGTTTGGGCGCTGGCGATGCTAGCTCACAAAGCAACATCACTACTGGTTTGCTGCCAAACTACCTGAGCGTTTCTGGTAAAACACGTCAAAACGATCTGGATGTTGGTTTCACTATCAGCATTAACCCAGGTTCATCATCAAACAACTCAGGTATTCAAGACAACGACCGCGCTAATGGCGGCGGTGCTGAAAACCGTCAAGCATTCTTGACTTTCGGTGATGCTTCATGGGGTTCTTTCAAACTGGGTAAAGATCTGGGCATCTACGGCTCAGACGCTATCTTGAACGACATGACATTGTTGGGCGTTGGCGGCGGTGCTGGTTCACTGTCTGGTAACACAACAACTTTGGGCCGTATCGGTTCAGGTTTCATGTATGCTGACTGGAAATCTCAAGTTGCTTACTCTTCACCAAACTGGAATGGTTTCCAATTCACAGTTGGTTTGACACAAGGTTGGAACGCTACTAACACAGGTCTTCCTACAGCAGCTCAAGGTTTGACATCTACAGACCGCTCAGGCGCTGGTACTGGTTACGAAGGTAAAGCTTCTTACGAGTGGACAGGCGATGTTGCAGGTAAAGTATGGGCTTCTGCTATTAGTCAAAAAATTACTGGTGTGACCGGTCTCGCAGGCAGTGAAAATGCCTATTCATGGGATGTTGGTACAACAGTTAAAGTTGCTGATTTTGCATTGACTGGTTACTACTACGATGGTAAAGGTATCGGTCAAACATTCCAATTTGCTGGTGGCTTGGACGCAAATGGCAATCGCCGTGACTCCAATGGTTACTACGTGCAAGGTACATACACATTGCCAGGTGTTGGTACAAAACTGGGTGTGAGCTGGGGCGAATCCAAATTGGAAGGCAACCGTGCAGATGTAGCTTTGGATGAAATCAAAGACAGCATGTGGGTAGTTGGTGCTTACCACCCACTGACCAAGCACTTGAACTTGGTTGCAGAGTTCTCTAAATCAGAGCGTGAATATGATAACCGCACAACAACCGCTAAGGGCGATGCGAAAACTATCTCTTTGGGCGCTATTCTGTTCTTCTAGTTTAATTGCAGTTTAACTGCTTAAATTAAGAGTCAGAAAAAACGGCAACTTCGGTTGCCGTTTTTTATTTTCTAAAGTCTGTGCTTGCGGTGACTGGCACAAGATGTGCATTTATATCAGCCCTCTAGGGATGCCATCATGCCGCAAGTCTTTTTAGTTAGTAGTATTGATGCACAGAAACAGAGCTCAGAGCTCGTTCCCGCTATGGCGCAGTCAAAATCAGTCGTCTATACCAAGTTCTTGAATTTTGCGCGTCAGCGTATTACGTCCCATGCCTAACTGATTGGCTGCCTCGATACGGCGGCCATCGGTATGCGCTAGGGCGCGTGTGATAAGAATGCGCTCGAATTCCTTGGTTTTAGCGTCGAGAATATTGGTTTCACCCCTATTAAGCGCATCGGTGACTTCTTGTGCCAAGGCTTCTTGCCAGGAGCCGGCTGTACTATGTTTGCCAGTGTCTTCTTTCAGTTCTGGCGGCAGGTCGTTCACGTCGACGTTCTGGCCGGGTGCCATGACGGTGAGCCAGTGACAGACGTTTTCCAGTTGGCGGACGTTACCGCTCCAATTGACTGACATTAGGTATTTGATAGCCGCTTGGGATAACTGTTTAGGCTCTACACCCAGTTGCTGAGCGCTGTGGGCGAGAAAATGCTTGGTCAGCAAGGGGATGTCTTCCCTGCGCTCGCGCAAAGGCGGCAGGCGCAGGCGGATGACGTTTAAGCGGTGAAACAAGTCTTCACGGAACAGGCCTTGTTTAACGCGCTCTTCCAGGTCCTGGTGGGTGGCTGCAATGACGCGCACATTGACCTTGATGGGCTGGTGACCACCGACGCGGTAGAACTGGCCATCGGACAACACGCGCAATAAGCGCGTTTGCAAGTCTGCGGGCATATCGCCGATTTCGTCTAAAAATAAGGTGCCATTGTCAGCCTGCTCAAAGCGCCCTCTTCTAGCTGCTGCTGCGCCGGTAAACGCGCCACGTTCGTGACCAAACAATTCGGATTCCAGCAAATCTTTGGGGATCGCTGCGGTGTTAATGGCGATAAATGGTTTGTCTGCGCGTGGGCTATGTCTATGCAAGGCGCTCGCTACCAGTTCTTTACCACTGCCAGACTCACCATTGATGAGTACGGTGGAGTGCGAACGGCTCAAGCGGCCAATGGCGCGGAAAACCTCTTGCATGGCTGGTGCCTGGCCGATAATTTCTGGTGATGGGCCTGTGTCTTCGACGGCCTCAACCGATTGCCGCATGCTTTCTTCAACCGCGCGCTTGATAATTTCAATCGCCTGGTCGACATCAAAAGGCTTGGCCAGATATTCAAACGCGCCGCCCTGGAATGCCGCCACTGCGCTTTCCAGATCGGAGTACGCCGTCATGATAATGACAGGGATGTCCGGGAAGCGTTGTTTTACCTCTGACAGAAAGTCCAGCCCGGAGCCGTTAGGCATGCGAATATCGCTGACAATCACTTGTGGTTGTTCGCGGTTTAAGGCATTCAGTGCTTCTGCAGGGGACGAGAAGGTTTTAAAGTCAAAGTCAGTGCGTGCCAGTGCTTTTTCAAACACCCAGCGGATGGATTTGTCGTCGTCTAGGATCCAGATTGGCTTCATAGCTATTTCTCGTCAATTATTATGCTGATGATTTTAATTGCGTACTCTCAATGGGTAGCAATATATGGAAAATGGTTTTACCCGGCTGCGAATCGCAATCTATCATGCCGTGGTGTTGTGTAATGAATGTCTGCGCCAGCGCCAGCCCCAAGCCGGTGCCGCCTTCGCGGCCAGAGACCAGCGGGTAGAAAATACGCTCTTTAATGCCGGCCGGGATGCCCGGGCCATTATCAATAATCTCAAGATGGATACCGACGCGGTAGCGTTTTCTGGCCAGCGTAATCTGGCGTTCTGCGCGCGTGCGGAAGGTGATGCTCGCATTTTCTGTCTGGCTTTGTTGCATGGCTTGTGCCGCGTTACGGGCAATGTTGAGCACGGCCTGAATCAGCTTCTCACGGTCACCAATCAACTCCGGCAGGCTGGTGTCGTAATCGCGGATCACGCGGATGTGATTGGGCGACTCCGCCAGCAGCAGGCTGCGTACACGCTCCAATACCTCATGGATGTTGGTTGGCTCATATTTAGGCACGCGGTGCGGGGCGAGCAACCTGTCCATTAGGCTGTGCAGCCGGTCGGCCTCTTTAATGATGACTTGCGTGTATTCCTTCAGGCTGGGCTGCGGTAGCTCAAACTCCAGCAATTGTGCTGCTCCACGCAAGCCACCTAAGGGGTTGCGGATTTCGTGTGCCAGATTACGTAATAGCTCCGAATTGGCCTGTTGCTGAATCAGCATGCGTTCTTCACGCGCAATGCGCAATTGCTGGTCCATCTGCACAAACTCCAGGATCAGCATGTCTTCTGGGGTCTGGTTAAACGTGGTTGAAATAGGCGTGACGGTGCAAGTCACCGCTGTGGTATGCCCGCGTTGCGTGGTTAACGTGAACTCGTGCTCGCGGAACGGCCCTTGTGTTTGGATGGCATTGGTCACAGCCATTTGCAGAATCTCGCAATTCACGAATACATCGTGAATGTGCAGGCCTTGAATTTGGTTGGCGCTAAACGCGAACAGTATCTCTGCACTCGAGTTTGCATAGGTGACTTCCAACTGGTTATTGAGCAGAATCACTGCCGTAGCAATGTGCTCTAAACCGCTAAACCCGTGGGGAGATTTTTGAACCATATCCTAAGCTTGTTAAAAAGAGTGAATCACGCCCTGTTTTAAAGCAAAAGCCAAGCCAATTCTAACCCACTTGTTAAAAATGGCTTAAAGAGTTGCCAAAATGGTGCGCTTAAAGATTGAGTTCTTTGTTTAGCAGTTCAATATTGCGCTCATGTGCCTGAATTTCGGCTTCAATGACGCGCAGTTTTTCATCGTATTTGGCGACGTTTCTAAAGGTTTTTCCATTCGCGCCTCTATATACTTCCGGCGTATTTTGCGCCTCTTCGTAGAGCTGTTTAGCATGCTCAAGTGCTTGTTTTTCTTGCTCTAATTCATTCATGAGCACTTCGCGGCGTTTTTGGTCACGCTGATTCTGTGTCTGGTTATCTACCTTGGGGAAGTTGGCTGGCGTCGGTGTTTTTGCCGTTGGTTTTTTTTCGCGTGGTGCTGGTGGTGGTTCGGTGGTTTTGGGGCCGCTGATGACCAACTCTGCTTTGCTGTTGCCTTCTGGCTTGATGTTTGTGTAGGTCGTTACCCCATTACTGTCGGTATATTTATAAATATCCGCGGTAGCGTGATTGCATATCAGCGCAAAAGCAAAAATGTAAAAAAGTCTTTTCATGGCAATAGTTTAGAGTAGATTGTTGAGGTTATCAACGGCTCTGCAACCGAAAAAGTTGACGATGAGGCACGCACATAAAAAAACAGGGCAGCCTGGGCTGCCCTGTTTTGGTGCGTCTCTTGCGATTAGCAGGAGTAGTACAAACCAAACTCAACTGGGTGAGGTGTTTGACGCAATTTAGTCACTTCTTCCATTTTCAATGCGATGTAGGAATCAATCCAGTCATCTGAGAAAACGCCGCCGCGTGTCAGGAATTCACGGTCTTTGTCCAGATACTCAAGCGCTTGCTCCAGTGAGGAACACACGGTTGGGATCAATGCATCTTCTTCTGGAGGCAGATGGTACAAGTCTTTAGTTGCTGGTTCACCTGGGTGAATCTTGTTCTGAACGCCGTCCAGGCCTGCCATCAGCAAAGCTGAGAAAGCCAGGTATGGGTTGGCAATCGGGTCTGGGAAACGCGCTTCAACACGGCGTGCTTTGTCTGAATGCACGAATGGAATACGGATCGCAGCAGAACGGTTTTTAGCAGAGTAAGCCAGTTTTACTGGTGCTTCGTAATGCGGTACCAAACGCTTGTAAGAGTTAGTGCCTGGGTTGGTGATCGCGTTCAATGCGCGAGCGTGTTTGATGATGCCGCCGATGTAGTACAGGGCGAAATCGCTCAAACCAGCGTAACCGTTACCTGCAAACAGGTTTTTGCCATCTTTCCATACGGATTGGTGTACGTGCATACCAGAACCGTTATCGCCAAACATTGGTTTAGGCATGAAGGTCGCAGTTTTGCCGTAAGCATGTGCGGTGTTTGTGACCACGTATTTCAGGATTTGTGTCCAGTCAGCACGTTGTACCAATGTTGCAAATTTAGTACCGATTTCACATTGACCAGCAGTCGCCACTTCGTGGTGATGCACTTCAACAGGCACGCCCAACTCTTCCAGTGTCATCACCATCGCAGAGCGGATGTCGTGCAATGAGTCGACTGGAGGCACTGGGAAGTAGCCGCCTTTAACGCCTGGACGGTGGCCTGTGTTGCCGCCTTCGAATTTTTCACCTGATGACCAGGCTGCTTCTTCGGAGTTGATCTTAACGAAGCTACCACCCATGGTGGCATCCCATTGTACGCTGTCAAAAATGAAGAACTCTGGCTCAGGACCGAAGTAGGCTGTGTCGCCCAGGCCGCTGGATTTCAGGTAGGCTTCTGCGCGTTTTGCCAGGCTACGTGGGTCACGGTCATAACCTTTACCATCTGTAGGGTCAACAACGTCACAGGTCAAAACCAATGTTGGCTCGTCAAAAAACGGGTCAATGTATGCGGTGCTTGCATCAGGCATCAGTTGCATGTCAGAGGCTTGAATGCCTTTCCATCCAGCGATGGAAGAGCCGTCAAATGCATGGCCTTCAGTAAATTTATCTTCGTCGAAGTGAGAAACTGGCACAGTCACGTGCTGCTCTTTACCTCTGGTATCGGTAAAACGGAAATCAACAAATTTGATGTCGTTTTCTGCAACCAATTTCATTACGTTTGCAACGGACATTACATTCTCCTCAATGATCAAGGTCTAAATTTTAAGTTGCACACGCAAAAAGCGGGGCATGTTGCGGATGTCCCGTAACGTGAGCAAGTGTCAAACAATGGATAGTTGGAATTCAGCCGGATGACCGAATCCCAGGAAATCTCAATGTGTAATATTAGCAGGAAGCATGCCACGCCAAAATAACCATTTTGCATGGTTAAGGGGTATCTTACATAAAATTATAAAAACAACATGCACCATTGATGTGCAATGCAACAAATTGAGCACCAAAATTGTGCATCATGATTTTGCCTGGCTTTCGCAGGTATACTCGCCGTTTTGGTATATGTGTTTAAGAATGAAGGTGTGATTTGGAAAGCGTAGAAAATATCTTAACCCAAGCTCAGGCCCGCGCCACACAAACCGGCTTGTCATATGCAGGTGCACTGACGCCACAAGAGGCTTATGCGCTGATTAGCCAGGATAACAGTGCAGTGTTGGTCGATGTGCGCTCACGCGCCGAGTTGGAGTTGGTAGGCCGCGTGCCGGTTGCGACACATGTCGAGTGGGCGTTTTACCCTGGCATGGTGGCAAACGCTGATTTTGCTGCGCAATTGCAAGCGCAAGTGGATAAATCGCGCACGGTGATTTTTATGTGCCGTACCGGCGGGCGTAGCCATAATGCTGCGTTGCTGGCGCAGCAGTTGGGCTATAGCAATGCTTACAATATGATTGAAGGCTTTGAAGGCCAGGCTAATGCGCTCAAGCAAAGAACCTTGATTGACGGCTGGAAGCATGCAGGCCTGCCGTGGACGAATTAATCGGCGCATTCGCATTTAATTACAAATCACATCAGACCCGCGTATGACCGTTGAAAAGTATGCAGTGATTGGTCATCCAATCGAACATAGCAAATCCCCCCTCATTCACCAGGCATTTGCACGGCAATGTAATAAATCCATTGTTTACGAGAAAGTGCTGGCGCCTTTGGATGGGTTTGCTGCAACGGTGGCCCGCTTGCAGGCCGATGGTTACCTGGGTGCCAATGTGACGGTGCCATTTAAGTTTGAGGCATTTGATGCTTGCCAGGATTTATCTGCACGCGCGCAAGCTGCAGGCGCGGTGAATACCCTTAGCTTTAAAGCGGCACAATTGCTTGGAGACAATACGGACGGTTGCGGCCTGGTTAACGACATCCTCAAGCATCAGCAAACATCATTGGCAGGTAAAACAATCTTGTTGCTCGGCGCTGGTGGTGCAGCGCAAGGCGTGGTGTTGCCTTTGCTAGAGCAGCAACCATCGCAACTGACCATTGCCAATCGCAGCCTGGATAAAGCTCAGCTGATGGCAGCAAGATTTGCTGCAGATGCCGCGCGTACGCAAACCTCATTGCAGGTGCAGACGTTTGCAGATTTATCGCAAGGCTATGACGTGGTGATTAATGCCACTTCGGCCGGATTGACTGATAGTGCCTTGCAAATGCCAGCACTGGTGTTCCAGCAAAACACGCTGGCTTACGACATGATGTATGGCCGCGACACCCCCTTTATGCAGCAGGCGCGTGCAGCCGGTGCGCGGGTGGCAGATGGTTTGGGTATGCTGGTCGAGCAAGCGGCTGAAGCATTTTATCTCTGGCACGGTGTGCGCCCAGAGACCGCACCCGTCATTCAATCTTTCCGTCAAATTTAGACTTTCCCGATGAAGCAAGCCATCAAACTATTTTTTGGCATCCTGTTGCTGTGGGTGTTGTTGTACCAGGTATGGGTGTTATTACATATTTTGTGGTGGGTTGAGCATAACCCAACGTCAACCGCTTTTATGGAGGCGCGGCTTGATGTCATGCAGGAAAGTCATCCGGATGCAAAGCTGCATCAGCAGTGGGTGCCTTATGCCAAAATTAGCGCCCATTTAAAGCGGGCGGTCATTGCGGCCGAGGACAGCAAGTTTGTCGATCATCAGGGGTTTGATTGGGTGGGCATAGAAACCGCTTTCGAGAAGAACCTGAAGAAAGGCAAAATTGTGGCAGGTGGTTCCACCATCAGCCAGCAGTTGGCCAAGAATTTGTTTTTATCCGGGCACCGGACGCCCTGGCGCAAGGCGCAAGAAGCTGTGATTACCTTTATGCTGGAAAAAATACTCAGCAAGCGCCGTATTCTGGAGATTTACCTGAATGTCATCGAATGGGGCGAGGGCGTGTTTGGCGCCGAGGCTGCCTCACGCCATTATTTTCATGGCAGCGCCAAGTCGCTAGGCCCTGCGCAGGCTGCCAGGCTGGCTGCCATGATCCCTAATCCACGCTTTTATGATGTGCATCGCAGTACACGCTATTTAAGCCGTCATGCGGGCACCATACAGGCGCGTATGCGATTAGTGAAAATACCCTGATTTTCAGGGCTTGTTTCAGCTATTAACCCACCACACTGCCACATACAATGTTTGATATAAATATATGTATGTGGCTAAACCACATCCGTATTGGATGCACCATCGATTCGGTGCATCAGGGGACAGGTTGCATGTTGACCTTAGCCCTTAACAGCGAGATGTTTCAACAAGGGTGTGAGGTAACGGCCAGTATAACTGGCCGTATTTTTTGCCAGTTCCTCAGGCGCACCCACGCCAACCACCACGCCACCACCATCACCGCCTTCAGGCCCCATATCAATGAGCCAGTCCGCGGTTTTAATCACATCCAGGTTGTGTTCGATAATGACCACGGTGTTGCCAGAGTCGCGCAATCTGTGAATCACATCCAGCAATAATTGAATATCGGCAAAGTGCAAGCCGGTAGTCGGTTCGTCCAGAATGTACAAGGTGCGGCCGGTATCACGCTTACTCAGTTCCAGTGACAGTTTGACGCGTTGCGCCTCGCCACCAGACAGTGTCGTTGCTGATTGCCCCAGGGTAATATAGCCTAGGCCCACGTCGAGCAAGGTTTTCAGTTTGCGCTCAATGACAGGTTGCGCGTTAAAGAACTGATGCGCTTGTTCCACCGTCATTTCCAGCACCTGGTGGATGTTTTTGCCCTTAAACTGAATTTCCAGCGTTTCGCGGTTATAGCGTTGGCCTTTGCAGACATCGCAAGGCACATACACGTCAGGCAAAAAGTGCATTTCTACACGCAGCACGCCGTCGCCCTGGCAGGCCTCGCAGCGACCACCTTTGACGTTAAATGAATAGCGGCCAGGGCCATAACCGCGGGCGCGGCTTTCGGGCACGCTGGCAAATAAATCACGGATAGGCGTGAACAAGCCTGTGTAAGTGGCCGGGTTAGAACGTGGCGTACGGCCAATAGGACTTTGGTCTACATCGACCACCTTGTCGAAAAACTCCAGGCCGTCGATGCTGTCATGCGGCGCGGCTTCGGTTGTGCTGCCATATAAATGCGTCGCCACTACGCGATAAAGCGTATCGTTAATCAGCGTGGATTTGCCGCTACCAGAGACGCCGGTGACGCAGGTAAGCAGGCCAACCGGGATCTCGATGCTGACGTTTTTCAGGTTGTTGCCGGTCGCATTGTTGAGTTTGAGCCAACGTGCCGGGTCAGGGCGCGTGCGCGGCAGCTTGAAGGTAATCTGCTTTTTGCCGCTGATATATTGCCCAGTCAGTGAGTTAGGATCAGCTTCAATTTGTGCTGGCGTGCCAAAGGAGACAATATTGCCACCATGCTCACCGGCCCCAGGGCCAATGTCGACAATAAAATCGGCTAATTGAATCGCATCCTGGTCATGTTCGACCACAATCACGCTATTGCCGATATCGCGCAGGCGTTTCAGCGTTTCCAGTAAGCGATCGTTGTCACGCTGGTGCAACCCAATCGAAGGCTCATCCAGCACATACATGACGCCAGTCAGGCCACTGCCGATTTGTGACGCCAGGCGGATACGCTGCGCTTCACCGCCAGATAAGGTTTCTGCAGAGCGTGACAGTGACAAATAATCCAGACCAACATTGGTCAAGAATTTAAGGCGGTTTTCAATCTCTTTGACGATTTTGTCAGCAATTGCCAGCTTTTGGCCGCTGAGTTGCAGCGTTTCAAAAAAGTGCAGCGCCTGTTTCAGTGGCACTTCACAAATCTGGTGAATGTTGCGGTCGCCAACTTTGACGTGGCGCGCTTCTCTGCGCAAACGTGTACCTGCGCAATCGGGGCAGCTGGTCGCATTGATATATTTGGCCAGTTCGTCACGTACCGCAGTCGAATCACTCTCGCGGTAACGGCGTTGCAGGTTGTTGATAATGCCTTCAAAGGTGTGCGATTTGCTGAAAAACGTACCGCGCTCATTGAGGTATTTAAAGGTAATTTGTTCGCGACCGGAGCCAAACAGCAAGATTTGCTGGGTTTCTTCCGGCAGGTTTTCAAAGGGGGCTTCGAGGTCAAACTCGTAATGCTGGCTCAGGCTGGCCAGCATCTGGAAGTAAAACTGGTTGCGTTTGTCCCAACCTTTAATCGCGCCGCTGGCAAGCGACAAATGCGGGAAAGCCACTACGCGTTTCGGGTCGAAAAACGTCACCTGGCCCAAGCCGTCACATTTGGGGCAAGCGCCCATCGGGTTGTTAAAGCTGAATAAACGCGGCTCTAGTTCCACCAGTGAGTAATCACACACCGGGCAGGAGAACTTGGCTGAGAACAAGTGTTCTTTTTCTGTGTCCATTTCGAGGGCAATGGCTTTGCCATCGGCCAGACGCAGTGCCGTTTCAAATGACTCAGCAATGCGCTGCTTCATGTCTTCGCGCACTTTGAGGCGGTCGACCACTACATCCACGCTGTGTTTAGTGGTTTTGGCCAGTTGCGGTAGCTCGTCCATTTCATAGACTTTGCCATCAATGCGCAAACGCACAAACCCTTGTGCTTTCAGGGTGTCGAACAAGTCGAGTTGTTCGCCTTTGCGGTTAGAGACCACGGGCGCCAGAATCATCAGCTTGGTGTCTTCTGGCAACTTGAGGATGCTGTCCACCATCTGGCTGACCGTTTGCGCTTCAAGCTTGATGCCATGGTCCGGGCATTCCGGGTCACCGGCACGCGCATACAGCAAACGCAAGTAGTCGTGAATTTCAGTCACGGTGCCCACGGTAGAACGTGGGTTGTGTGAGGTGGATTTTTGTTCAATGGAAATCGCGGGCGATAAACCTTCAATCAGGTCGACGTCCGGTTTGTCCATGCGGGCCAAAAACTGGCGGGCATAGGCCGATAAACTTTCGACGTATCGGCGTTGTCCTTCTGCATACAGTGTATCAAAGGCTAGTGAAGATTTTCCCGAGCCTGAGAGACCTGTGATCACCACCAACTGGTTGCGCGGAATATCGAGATTGATGTTCTTCAGGTTATGGGTGCGCGCCCCGCGAATTTTGATAAATTCCATGATACTTTCACGAACAGACAGCCAACCTGATAATATACGCAATTATTCAAAATTAAGCCAAGTTTTCTTACAGATTCATGCAGTTCTCCGAAAAAATGACCCAAATAGAAACACGCGCCACCGCGGCCTTGGCTTCTATTTATGGGCTGCGTATGCTGGGCATGTTTTTGATCCTGCCTATTTTTGCAATTTATGCCGAAAAGCTGCAGGGCGGCGATAACCATGCCCTGATTGGCCTGGCGCTGGGTGCCTACGGGTTTATGCAGGTGATTTTCCAGTTGCCGTTTGGCATGGCGTCTGACCGTTTTGGCCGCAAAAAATTGATTTACCTGGGCTTGATCATGTTTGCGGTGGGCAGTGTGTTTGCCGCTACCGCGCAAGATATTTACATGGTGATTGTGGGCCGTGCCATTCAGGGCGCGGGCGCTATTTCTGCCGTGGTCACAGCGCTGGTGGCAGACTCCACACGTGAAGAACACCGCACACAGGCCATGGCCATGATAGGTGCCACCATCGGCGTGACATTTGCCGTGTCGTTGGTAGCGGGGCCGATTTTGAATCAATGGATAGGCGTGTCAGGCATTTTCTGGCTGACGGCCGTGTTGTCGATATTGGCCATTGCCGTGGTGAAATTTGCCGTGCCCGAGCCGTTGCATGCGCATTTTCACTCCGATGCACAGGCGGCCCCTGCCAAAATACGTGAAGTGTTGCGTGACACTCAATTATTACGCCTGAATTTTGGCACCTTTTGCTTGCATGGCGCGCAAATGGCCATGTTTATGGTGGTGCCGTTTGCCATCAAAAATAGCACCGGTATGAACGAAAACACGCACTGGCAAATCTACCTGCCAGTGTTGGTGCTGTCGTTTATCCTCATGGTGCCTGCGATTATTTATGCCGAGAAAAAGGCTAAATTAAAACCCGTCTTCATCAGTGCCGTGGGGTTGATGCTGTTGACGCAAATTGCCTTTATGTACAGCCTGAATAGCTTGTGGGGCATTGTCGCAACCTTATTTTCTTACTTTGTCGCATTTAATGTGCTCGAAGCCTCGTTGCCATCGCTGATCTCAAAAATGGCGCCGGTGGCGGCCAAAGGCACGGCGATGGGCATCCACAATACCGCGCAATCATTTGGCATGTTTTTAGGTGCCGCGCTGGGTGGCTGGCTATCACACAGTTATGGTAGCCCAACCGTATTTGTGTTCTGTGCGGCCCTGATGGTGATCTGGTTTGGCCTAGCACTGGGCATGCAAGCGCCTCCCAGTGTCAAAACCAAAATGTTCCATATACAAGGGTATAATGACGAGCAAGCCGCCAAACTGGTGCAAGATGTACGCGCCATGGAAGGCGTGTACGAAGTCGTCGCCATTCCTTCTGAAACCATGCTCATGGTAAAGTTGGAAAATCAGCGCAGCAAAGCATTTCAGGCGGCATTGTCGCAAGCAATCATGAATCGAATAGGGGAGTAGTGACACCATGGCATCAGTCAACAAAGTGATTTTGATGGGTAATCTGGGGCGTGACCCGGAAGTGCGCTATATGCCAAACGGTGAGGCAGTAGCTAACTTCAGCATCGCCACCACCGAAAACTGGAAAGACAAGTCTGGCGTGCGCCAGGAAAAAACTGAATGGCATAACATTGTCATGTATCGCCGTTTAGCTGAAATCGCCGGTGAATACCTGAAAAAAGGCCGCCCGGTGTATGTGGAAGGCCGTTTGCAAACACGCAAATGGGAAAAAGACGGTGTGACGCGCTACAGCACAGAGATCGTGGCCGACCAGATGCAAATGCTGGGCACCGGCCGTGAAGGTGGCAGTGCGCCTTATGAAGGCGGTGATATGGACCAAGGTGGTGGTATGGACGATTACAACCAGGCACCAGCCCGCCAGCAACCAGCGATGGGTAGCGGTAATGCAGGCGGTGGTAACCGTAACGCATTCCAGCCAGCACCAGCGAGCAAGCCAGCTGGTAATTTTGACGATTTTGATGACGATATTCCATTTTAATCAGTTACTTTTAGCGCTAACATCCAAAGCCCGAGCAATATGTTCGGGCTTTTTAATTTCTGGCAGGTGCGCGATGCGTTTAAAACAGCAAGGATTGATTTGGCGATTGCTTGGTGTGGTATGGCTGGTATTGGTGATGATAAATGCGGCGCAGGCGCGCCCGGTCAAGCAATCACCATTGCCACCACCGTTGACCACCAAACAGGAGATGAGCGTACATACCGATGATCTGCGTACGTTGATGCAGCAGTTATATACCGAATACCCGGATGAGTTAGCCAAAAGCACCCAAGTGGGGCCGCGTGAAATGACCGAGTGGGTTTTTGATGGTAAAGCTAACTGGAAATTTGAGGGCATCCGCCGCTTGCAAGGCACTGATGCAATCAGCCTGGTATTTGATCCGGCTTTTACCGGCGACCATATCATGGCAGCGGTCTGCGCAGTTGCGTTTGCAGGCTAACACACAGACAGGCACGCTCTTGAGCCAGTCCTTTGCGCAGCGGCAGGTCGATCAGGTGCTCAACAGCGTGTTGCAGCGGCTGCAAGCGCAGCATTTAGCAAGATGCAGCTAGTTCTTGGGCGGTGAATGGCTATCTATCAACGCCAGTTGGTGACCCAGTTTATGTTTCTTGGTGGAGAGGTAGGCAGCACTTTGCGGATTACCTGCCACTTCTAGCGGCACGACGGCCTCAACCGTCAGTCCCCAATCGGACATGGCTTGTGATTTGTCAGGGTTGTTACTAAGCAAGCGAATCGAGGCAACCTGCAAATGCTGCAGTATGCCAACCGCGATATCATATTCACGCTGGTCAACTGGCAGGCCTAGCGCCAGATTGGCTTCTACCGTATCCAGCCCTTGTTCTTGCAAGGCATAGGCGCGCACTTTATTGCTGAGCCCGATGCCGCGCCCTTCATGCCCGCGTAAATAGACAATCACGCCTTTACCCTGTTGTTGTATCAGTCGTTGTGCCTGTTTGAACTGCTCGCCACAATCGCAACGTTGTGAGCCAAACACGTCACCAGTCAGGCACTCGGAGTGCAAGCGTGTCAGCACCGAAGATTGCCCGCCGACTTCTCCCAGCACCAATGCGATATGCTCTATGCCGCTTTTGTGGTCGAGAAATGCGTGTAGTTGATAGTGGCCATAGTCTGTAGGCAGGCTGGCAACCGCCTGTGGCGCGATTCGCGCACGTAAGTCCGCAGGCACAGGCTTGAGCGCAAGGTTACTTGAGGGCATTGATCGCTCCCATTTTAATCAGCTTGGCACGTAGCACATTACGGCTTAAACCAAGCAACTTGGCCGTTTGCACTTGGTTGTGGTGGCAGTGGTGATAGGCGGTGCGCACCAGGGCGTCTTCAAAATAATCATAGAGCTGTGCTTTGCCAGATTCAAACAATTGCTGAAACGCTTCTTCGAGCAAATCCGGTGTCTGGTGCCCCGTTTGCTGTGTGTGTTCCTGCTTGGGCCTGTGCAATGTAATAGACGATAAGTGCAAGTCTTCACTACGCACCAGGTTGTTACGGCAAATCAGCAGCGAGTGGTGAATGACGTTTTCCAGTTCGCGGATATTGCCTGGCCAGCTATGTTGCAACAGTTTTTGCCTGGCGCTGTCGTCGAGGCGGATATCGGCATAGCCCAGGCGTCGCGTATATTCACCAACAAAATACTCAGCTAGCGGCAAAATATCGCCAGGACGGTTTCTTAATGTGGGTAACTCCAGATGGGCGACGCGCAGACGGTAAAACAGGTCTTCACGGAAATTGCCTGCTTGCACTGCTTCTTCCAGGCGCACATTGGTGGCGGCGACCAGGCGCACATCAATCGGCGTTGATTTCCGCGCGCCCAGTCGCACGACTTCGCGCTCTTGTAGCACGCGTAGCAGCTTGACCTGGATGCTGAGAGGCAAGTCGCCGATTTCATCGAGAAACAGCGTGCCGCCGTTGGCCGCTTCAAACCAACCGGCTTTGGCGACAAACGCGCCGGTAAACGCGCCTTTTTCGTGACCAAACAATTCACTCTCGACCAAGGTATCAGAAAACGCGCCGCAGTTGACGGCGACAAACGGTTTGCCTTTGCGGTTGCTGAGTTCATGCACATGACGCGCGATCAGCTCTTTGCCAGTGCCGGTTTCACCAATGATGAGCACGTTGGCATCACTAGGTGCAATTTGCTGAATACGGCTGAGCAAGGCGATGGATTTCGGGTCCTCAAACACTTGTGCGGTGGCCCGGATAGACGTGGTCAGCGCGCGTGAGTTGGGCAGCGTGAGCAGTTTTTTTTCATGCTCACGGGCGTCAATATCCTGCGACTGATCCAGATGCTCGATAAATTTGTCCATAATATTCATGAGTAAAATGTAGGGTTAGGGAAGCTACCAGTCAGCGCCCATACACCCAGCTCCTTAATTTTGTAATCTAGTGGATCGTGCAGCGTGTGCGTTCTCAGGTTACGCCAGTGCCTGTCCAGCCTGAGGCCGGCGTGGGTGGCCCTGGAGCCCGCCACTTCAAACATCCTGCTGGTAATGTCCAGCCCGGTGCGGGTGGCCATGACCTTGGCGGTGCTGATGCTGGTGGCCAGTAAACCACGTTCTTCCTCTGTGAGCGCCAAGCCTTTAGCCCAGGCGGCATCCAGTTGTTCTGCTGCCTGGTTAGTCAGTGCACGTGTCGCTTCCAGGCCGACCCAAAACTCGCCATAGTGGCTGAGAATGTAGGGGTCCTGGCTGGTGGACTCAACATTAGCGCTGTTCCAGGGCCGGGCTTCGCGCAACGTGTAGTGTTGCGCGTCATTAAATGCGCCTTCGGCAATGCCTAAATAAATATTGGTCAGGATGAGTTGCGCGATCAGTGGCCGCAGGCAGGCAAACGGATTACTCAGCGGCCCTGGCTCAGTGAGTAACTCGTTTTCTTCTACGCGCACTTTTTCAAAGTTCACGCTGCCGCTATCCGTCTGGCGCTGGCCGATATTGTCCCAGTCATCAAGGATAGTGATGCCGGTGCGCAGGGTAGGGATGGCGGCAATCACCAGTTGCCCGTCGGTCTTTTTAATCGCCGAGGCAATCAGCATTTCCGAATCCAGCGCACCCGAGCAAAAGCTTTTTTTGCCTGAGAACTCATGCCAGTGGCTGTCTGCGTTATGATGGGTTTTGCAAATCGTGCGCTCATCCAGCGGATTGAGCGCATTGCCCCAAAACCAGTTCGATTGCGCGGTTTGCTCATACCAGCGTTCCCACTGGTCAGTCCGCGAAAATAACCGCACAGTGGCCAGCATCAGGTGCTGAAAACCATAGACATGGGCAATCGAACTATCCACCTTGGCAAACTCGCGTACCACTTGCAGTGTTTCCTGCCAGTTGGCGCCATAGCCACCATATTGGCGTGGAATGATTAAAGACAATAAGCCGCTGTTGCGCAGCGCATCCCGCTCCAGCTTGGGCGTGCCGCCCTGATGATCGCGCTCCACGGCCGTCAGTGAAAAGGATTCCGCCAGTTGTTTGGCTACGGTCAGGGCATGCTGTCCCTCATTGAGTCGAGCCGTCGGCGGGATAGCAAAAGTATTTATATTCAAAAGTAATATCCATCTGGTTGCATATGCTTAATGGTTCAGCATGATTTGTGCCAACTCCGTCCAGCTTGATTTAAGACTTTTTTGCATGGGGTGGTGGTGCGAGAGTGGGTGGAATTACTCATATAAATCATTGACTTGTGTGATTGATAGCGAAGATGAGAAACATTTTCTCTGTCAGGTAAACATATCCCGCCAGTGGCTGGCTGCTGAATAATCAGCACAAATGCTGCTGATAAAGCAGCAGTCGTAAAAAAGATGCTGATTATTCAGCAACATGTGTTTGCCTGATTGTAACTGTATGAATTTAATGATGTTTATTTGTGGCATGCTCTTTGCGGTAAGGGTTCCATGTATGCAGCATGAATAGAAGGAACAATACATCATGGAAATTTTCTGGTTTTTACCCACGCACGGTGACCAGCGTTACCTTGGCACCAGCAAAGGTGCCAGACCGGCCACCCTGTCTTATTTAAAACAAATTGCACAGGCAGCAGATCGCCTGGGCTATGGCGGGGTGCTGGTGCCCTCGGGCCGCTCTTGCGAAGATGCATGGGTGATTTCGTCTGCCTTGATCAATGAAACCAAACAGCTCAAGTTTCTGGTGGCGACACGGCCAGGATTTGTGTCGCCCGTGGTGTCGGCGCGCATGGCCTCGACGCTGGATCGTATTTCTGGTGGTCGTTTGCTGATTAATGTCGTTGCGGGTGGGGATCCAGCCGAGCAGCAGGCCGAAGGCAGCTTTTTGGCACACGATGCGCGTTATGCGGAGGCTGAGGAGTTTCTGTCTATCTGGCGCTCTGTGTTGGCTGAAGAGGTGGTGGATTACGAAGGGGAATACCTGCGCGTGAAGGGCGCCAGTTTGCCGACGGGTAGTTTGCAAAAGCCTTATCCACCATTGTTTATTGGCGGCGCGTCAGAAGCCGCGATTCAGCTGAGTAGCAAGCATATTGACGTGCATTTAACCTGGGGTGAGCCACCCGCCGCGGTGGCCGAAAAAATCCGCGTCATCCGGGAGGCGGCTGCCAAACAGGGGCGCAGTATCCGTTTTGGTATTCGCTTGCATGTGATTGTGCGCGAAACCAGTGAGCAAGCCTGGCAGGCGGCTGACGAACTGATTTCACATGTGACCGACGAAACCATTGCTGCCGCGCAAGCCGCGGTGGCCAATTTTGACTCGGTGGCGCAAAAGCGCATGACGGCACTGCATCATGGCCGCCGCGACCAACTGGAGGTCTCGCCTAACTTGTGGGCTGGGGTTGGCCTGGTGCGTGGCGGGGCGGGTACTGCGCTGGTGGGCAATCCGCAAGAAGTGGCTGAACGCATTAAAGAATACCAGGCGCTGGGCATTGATTACTTTATTTTCTCCGGTTATCCGCACTTGGAGGAGTCATACCGTGTGGCGGAGTTGTTATTCCCGTTGTTGCCGCTCAAGCAGCAGGCCGATGCAGAGGTCAGCATCAATACCAATATGACAGGCCCGTTTGGCGCAGCCAAACCAGTCAAGCATGCGGCATAGGAGGGATGATGACACTGGCACTGAATTCACGCCTGGACGACGTTGAAACATCGCATGGCGTTGCCTTTAGCGGCTCTACGCAGGAGATCACCCGGCAATTATGCGATTACCTGGCACAGACGGCAGTAGAACGCGATGCCGCAGGTGGTACCCCTTACGAACAGCGGCAGGCCGTACGTGATAGCGGCTTGCTCAAGCTGCTGATTGCAAAAAGCGATGGCGGTTTGGGTGGCAACTGGCAGGAGATCTACAGCATCATCCGCCAGATTGCGCGCGTCGATAGCTCAATCGCGCAGGTCTTCGCTTTCCAGTTTTTAATGCTGACGTCTATCCGGCTATATGGCAGTGAGTCGCAATGGCAGCAGTATTTCCGCCTGACGGCTGAGCAGAATATCTGGTGGGGCAATGCCTTGAACCCGCTGGATAATCGCACCATTGCCCGCAAAGTGGCTGCCGGCTATGTGTTTAGCGGGCAAAAAAGCTTTTGCTCTGGCTCCATGGATTCTGACTACCTGATTGTGTCGGCGATTGAGGAGGGCACTGGTAGGTTTTTGGTGGCTGCCGTGCCTACCGACCGTGCCGGTATTCATCTCAACGGCGATTGGGACAATATCGGCCAACGGCAGACCGATAGTGGCAGCGCCGAATTTAACCAACTGCGGGTCGATGACAGCGAGTTGCTGATGAATCCTGGCCCGTTGAGCTCGCCATTTGCCAGTTTGCGATCATTGGTAGCGCAGCTGATTTTCACCAATATCTACCTCGGGATTGCTGAAGGCGCACTGGCCGAAGGTGCGAAATACACGCGAGGCAGCAGTCGGGTGTGGTCGGGCTCATTGGCGAATACCATCCATGAAGATCCGTTTACCTTGCTGCATTACGGCGAGTTTTGGGCCAGCTTGCATGCCTCGGCGGTGCTGGCCGACCACGCTGCCAACTTGCTCGATGCGGCCTGGCAACAAACGCTGGGCCTGGAGGAGCAAACGCGTGGTGAGCTGGCGCTGGCGGTGTTTTCGGCCAAAGTGAATGCCACACGGGCCGGGCTGGATGTGACCACACGCATTTTCGAAGTGGCGGGCGCACGCGCCACCACTGCCAAGCTACGCATGGATAGATTCTGGCGCAATTTGCGTGTGTACACGCTGCATGACCCGGTGGATTACAAACTGAAAGATTTAGGCGATTGGGCGCTGAACGGCCAGTACCCAACTCCCAGCTTTTACGCATAATACAGAGTAAGAAAGTATATGAAACAAAGAATTATTGATCTACGCAACCGTCCTGCTTTTTTGCATGACTTTTTTGGCGCCACGCCTGATACACCCGCCTACGAAACTGCCAAATGGCTCAATCAGCGTGTTGGCTCGCTAGAGCCTGAACACTTTCGCCGCTCTTATACGTTGGAAGGCTATTTGCAGGAGATAGACGCCGCAGGTATTGATTTCGCCGTGGTGGTTGGGCGCGAAACGCCAGATTTGACCATAGACGATCAGCAGATTGCTGACCTGGTGAAGCACAGCCCGAAACTGGTGGGTTTGGGCTCGGTTGATATTGAAACGCGTGGCGTGGAAAGTGCGCTGGCGGCGATTGAGAAAGCCGTGAATCACTATGGATTCAAAGCCATTAATATCGAGCCCGGTTTTGGCAAACCAGCACGCCAGGTGGATGACCCGATGTTTGACCCGGTGTATGAGGCGTGCCAGCAATACGGTGTGCCGGTGTGCGTGATGTCTGGTCCGACCACGCCAGATTTGGACTATGCGCACCCGAATGCAGTCGCCAGGGTGGCGAGAAAATATCCCAACCTGAACATTATTTGTTTTCACGGCTATTACCCGTTTGTGAACGAAATTGTCGGTGCTGCTTTGCGTTACCCCAACCTGTATTTAGTGCCGGATATGTATATTTTCCAGCCAGGGGCTGAGTTGTATGTACAGGCCGCTAACCAGTTTTTAGGCGATCAGTTGCTGTTCGGCACCTCGTATCCGTTTAGACCCATGCAGCAAACCATTAACGATTTTGCGGCGCTTGGCTTTAAAGAGGCGGTGCTGGACAAAGTGTTTTATCAAAACGCGGCACGGTTGTTAAACCTCAGCGTTGAGTGAGTTTAAGGAAGCAGCATGTTACAAAAAACAGAACAGTTTGATGCAGTCACCGATGCGATCGAGGCCATCGCCAATGGCGAGTTTGTGATTGTGGTGGATGATACCGATCGTGAAAACGAAGGCGATTTGATTATTGCCGCTGAAAAAATTACCACCGAAAAAATGGCGTTTCTGGTCAGGCATAGTAGCGGCCTGGTCTGCGTGGGTATGTCCGCGCCACGTTTACAGGCGCTGGATTTACCACAAATGGTGACGCATAACGCTGACCCTTTCCGCACCGCGTTTACAGTAAGTGTGGATTACAAGTACGGCACCACCAGCGGCATTTCGGCGGCGGATCGTGCGCTCACGCTACGCAAGCTGGCCGACCCAGCCAGTGTGGCCAGTGATTTTCACCGCCCTGGCCATATTTTCCCGTTACGTGCGCGCCGTGGCGGTGTGCTGGAGCGGCCGGGCCATACCGAGGCGGCGCATGACCTGGCGGCACTGGCAGGCTTGCAACCGGTGGGCGTGCTATGCGAAATCGTTAATGACGACGGCAGCATGGCCAGGCGCCCGGATTTATTCAAATTCGCAAGACAACATGGGTTAACCATCATCACTATTGCAGACATGATTTCCTATCGCGAGCAGCAGTTGACCTATGCACCGCCACGCATGCATGGTGTCCGCCAACGAAGCAAATTGCTGGATGCTGCCATGGTCTATAGCGGTTAAACCTAATCATCGCTTAAAGCAATAAAGCCCTCATACGAGGGCTTTATTGTAACCACTTGAATGAACGCGTTAAATCCAAGGGTGGCGTGGTGGTTTCACGTTGTTCAAACTGTAATTGCCCACGGCATGGTATTTCCAGCGTACCGGGTCATGCAGCGTATGCGTACGCGCATTACGCCAATGGCGGTCCAGGTTGTATTCACCCAGGGTCGAGCGCGTGCCAGCGAGTTCAAACAGTTTGCTACCCGCCAGCAGTGCGGTTTCTGTACTCAGCACTTTGGCTTCGGCGACGGCGATAGACGCTTCTGCCACCGTGTCTTCATTCGGGTTGCGTTGCGCTTCGTCTATGTATTCCCCGGCGCGCGCCAACAAAGCTTCAGTCGCGTGTAAACGAATCTGCAAGTCGCCGATGTCTTTAATGGTGTGCGGGTCTTCGTAACCGTGTTCGAGGTCGGTATCTATCCATGGGCGGGTGTAGTTGCGCACAAAGTGCAGCGTATCTTTAAACGCGGCACGCGCAATGCCGGTATCGACAGCGGCCTGGATAATTTGGGCGACTGGGCCCATGGCGGTCGGGCGGTCAAATGCCAAATGGTGCGGCAACACATATTCGCTAGGCACAAAAATATTTTCCAAAATAGTCGTGCCGCTGGCGGTGGTGCGCTGGCCAAAGCTGGACCAGTCGTCAATGATGGTCAGGCCTTCTGCGCCTGCAGGCACAAAAGCCACCACGGTATTGTCCTGTTCATCTTTGGCCACCACGGGTACCCAGTCAGCCAGCAAGGCTCCAGAAGAATAGAATTTTTTGCCGTTTAAGAAGTAGCCGCTGTTAGTCGGTGTCAGTTTGGTTTTGACATCATTGACACTGCGGGTGCCGATCTCAGAAAACGCATTACCAAAGCGCACGCCTTGCAGCACCAGCTCATAAAAATATTTCTTTTGAAACTCGGTGCCGTCCAAGCGTAGGCCTTCCACCATATACAAATGGTTTTGTGGAATCTGGCCAATGCTGGGGTCGGCTTCTGCCACCGTGGCAATCACTTCCGCCAGTGTTTTATTCGACACAAACGCACCGCCATATTCTTTAGGTACGGTAATGCCCCATAAGCCGCTACTGGAGAATAAATCCAGCTCCTTGCGTGGCAAGCGTCTTTCCTGGTCGCGGAGTATGGCTTCTTTGGCGATCTCACTGGCAACTTGCTTGGCCACGCTAATGGCTTCGGCATCGCTGGTGATGATATGTGCCGGTTGGCGCGGCTGGTGATTAGGCAAATGCGCAATCTTGCTTGCATGTGCAGTCATATTGAATCCTTATCAAGTAAAGGTTGGGAATAAATACGCAGCGTTTAGTTAAAAAGTGGCTGCGCGTCCGTGTATGACTTTGCATTTAGCATGCCAATAGTTAACTAATTGTTTTTAAATAACAATCATGCAATCTGTATTTTTCACCGCCTCTATAGAAACAGTTTTTTGCTGAATGTCTGCTGATTAATCAGCAATTGAGCCTGTGCAATGCACAAACAAGCCATGACTTAGCTGCTGCATTTTGAGAGGGGTTGCTGGTATAGCAGCAGTGCATCAGCAAAACAGGCCTGAATTCAACAGGGTGAAAATCATTAAAAACAGTATAAGTATTTGAAATTTAACACTAAATTAGTTTGGCATGGATGCTGCTAAGTATTAAGTGAGCTGGCCTGACCGCTATTGCACATGCAAAGCGGCAGCAGCAATCTTAATGAGGAGTCATGATGAGCCGTCCGTTAAAAGTCACTGCCGTGTCCGGTAGTTATAAATTGCCTTCCAGAACAGCTGCGCTGGTGGAGGCAATCACCCAACAGTTGGGTAAGCAATTGCCGATTGATCTGCACCTGATCGAATTAAATGAAATAAGCAGCAGCCTGGTCGCGTCTTACGACCCCAAAGCGCTGCCACTCAAGGTGCAGAAAGATATTCAGGCCATTGAAACCGCTGACCTGTTAGTCGTCGCGACGCCGGTCTACCGCGCGTCTTACACCGGTTTGTTTAAACACCTGTTTGACCTGGTTGACTACGAAGCACTGGTCAATGTGCCGGTGTTGCTGGCGGCGACAGGTGGCAGCGAGCGCCATGCCTTGATTATTGATCATGAGTTACGTCCGCTGTTTAGCTTTTTCCAGGCACTGACTTTGCCGATCGGTGTGTATGCCACCGAAGCCGATTTTGAAAACTACCAGGTGAAAAGTGAGGCCGTCACTGCGCGTATCGCGTTGGCCGTCGAGCGAGCCCTGCCTTTGCTCAAACATCGTGAGCTGATTAATAAAGACCGTTTGCTGGCGGTATAAGCCAGGCGACTATTTGGAGAATAAACATGAGTACAGAAAACATTAAATTTGCCTATTGGGTGCCTAACGTCAGTGGCGGCCTGGTGGTGAGTAACATTGAGCAACGCACCAGTTGGGATATCGACTACAACCGCAAACTGGCGCAAATTGCCGAGAAGGCCGGGTTTGAATACGCCTTGAGCCAGATCCGTTTTACGGCGGGCTATGGCGCGGAATTCCAGCATGAGTCTGTGTCTTTTTCGCACGCGTTATTGGCGGCGACCACTAAATTAAAAGTGATTGCAGCGATTTTGCCCGGGCCATGGAATCCGGTGCTGGCGGCCAAGCAGTTGGCGACTATTGATCTGCTGACCGAAGGCCGTATCGCCGTGAATATTGTGTCTGGATGGTTTCGTGGTGAATTCACCGCGATTGGCGAGCATTGGCTGGACCATGATGAGCGCTATCGCCGTTCTAAAGAGTTTATTGAGGCGCTTAAAGGTATTTGGACGCAAGATAACTTTACCTACCGGGGCGATTTCTACCGTTTTAGCAATTACACCCTGAAACCAAAACCATTGCAGCAGCCACATCCGGAAATTTTCCAGGGTGGCAGCTCACGTGCCGCGCGTGACAACGCAGCCAGCGTGTCTGACTGGTATTTCACCAACGGCAATACGGTTGAGGGTATCAAGGCACAAGTGGATGATATTCGTACCAAAGCTGCTGCTAATAATCACCAGGTCAAAATCGGCGTCAATGCCTTTGTGATTGCGCGTGATACCGAAGAGGAAGCAAAAGCAGTATTGGCCGAGATTATTGCCAAAGCTAACCCGGAAGCGGTGAATGCCTTTGGCCATGAGGTGAAAAATGCAGGTGCTGCCAGTCCTGAGAAAGAAGGCAATTGGGCCCAGTCGACCTTTGAAGACCTGGTGCAATACAACGATGGCTTTAAAACCAATTTGATCGGTACCCCACAACAAATTGCCGAACGCATCGTTGAGTTAAAAGCGGTGGGTGTAGATTTGATTCTGTCTGGCTTTTTGCACTTTCAGGAGGAGGTGGCCTACTTTGGCGAAAAAGTATTGCCACTGGTGCGTGAGCTCGAAGCCAAGAAACTGGCTAAAGCTGCTTAATCAATCGACTAGAAACCCTATGGCCGCTGAGACATTACCAAACTGGTTAGCCTGGCAAGCGCGAGAGCGCCCAGCCAGAGTGGCCATCCGCCACAAGCAACTGGGTATCTGGCAGCAAATCAACTGGCAGACCGCGCATGATGCCGTGTTGCGTGCTGCACGGCGGTTGCAGCAACAAGGCTTTAGCAAGGGCGATACGCTGTTTTTGCTCAGTGAGCCCAGGCCAGAGGCTTTGTTGCTTTCGCTGGCAGCGCATTGGTTAGGCGGCGTGTCTGCGCTGCTGGATCCTGCCTACGCACAACCGCAGTTGCTGGATTTGCTGCATACACTGCGGCCCAAGTTTGTGTTTGCAGAAGCGCAGGCGCAGGTTGACCAGGTATTGGCCGCCAAACCAGATGTACAACTGGTGATCTATGCGGATGCCCGCGGCCTGGCGGATTATCGCCATCCGGCCATACAAGCATACAGCCAGATCATGACGGGTGCCATTGACGAGGCGTTGCCTGCGTTGGACAGTGTGGCGGGCACTAACGATATTGCGTTCCGTTTTTACCGGCTGAGTGATGGGTATCAGTTGGAGTATCGCGAGTTAAGCCATGCCGAGTTGTTGAATAACGGTCGGCAACTGGTCGCACAGGAAGCACTCAGCGATCAGGAGCAAGCGCTGGCGGCGCGGGCATTTGCTGCTAGTGGCCATGCCCGGTATTTGCTGTCGCCGTGGTTGCTGGCCGGTTTTACGCTGAACTTCCCCGAAAACCTGGCCACCCGCGACACCGACCGGCGCGAGCTGGGGCCTACGCTGGTGGCGGGCACGGCAGCGACTTACCAGCCTTTATATGCGCTCACGCAATCGCGTTGGCCGCTTGCCAATAGCTGGCAGTTTTTACTGGTGACCTGGGCGTTACGGGTTGCGCAAAAACGGCTGCCGGTGTTATCCACAGTTGCAAAGTGGCTGGTGATTCTGCCCTTGCAAGATGTGCTTGGCCTGCGCCGCACGCGCGTGCCTTTATTGGTCGGCGAACCTTTGTCGGCTGAAGCGGAGCAGTTCTTTTTGTCTATCGGTATTCATGTACGCGCCTGGCCAGAAGAGTCCGTTTGGCGAACCAGCCAGTTGCAAGTGATTCCGCAACAGTCACCAGACCTTGGTCACTACTTTGGCTTGAAAGCATTGAGGTCAGCCATATGACAGCAGCCGCACAACCATTATTGGTGCTGGACAGTATTTCACTGTCATTCAAGGGCGTGAAAGCCATCACCAACATCAGCTTTGCCGTCAAAAAAGGTGAAATCTGCGCCTTGATCGGCCCCAATGGCGCCGGTAAGAGTTCATTACTGAATGTGATTAACGGTGTCTACAAAGCCGATGAGGGGCGTATCACTTATCAGGGCGAATCCCGCACCACCATGCATCCGCAATGGGCCGCCAGGCGCGGTGTGGCGCGCACCTTTCAAAACATTGCCTTGTTCAAGGGCATGTCGGTGCTGGATAACGTGCTCACCGGCACCAACCTTAAAGTGAAGAGCAGTTGGCTGGAGCAGGTGTTCAACCTCGGCCGCGCACCGGCCGATGCGCTGCGTCAGCGCCAGAAAGCCGAGCGCGTGATTGCCTTCCTCAAGTTGCAGCCCTGGCGCAACAGCATTGTTGGCGGCTTGCCTTACGGTTTGCAAAAACGTGTTGAGCTGGCGAGAGCGCTGGCGGCCGAGCCGGAATTGCTACTGCTGGATGAGCCGATGGCAGGTATGAATGCCGATGAAAAAGCCGAGATGAGCCGCTTTATCGTCGAGACCCAGCGCGAATTTGGCACCACCATCGTGCTGATTGAACATGATATCGGCGTGGTGATGTCGCTGTCTGACCATGTGGTGGTGCTCGATTATGGCAAAAAAATCGGTGACGGTTCGCCTGATGAAGTGCGTGCCAACCCAGAAGTGATTGCCGCTTACCTGGGCACCAAGCATGGCGAAACGGCCTAAGGATAACAAATGAATTTCTTTCTCGAGGTACTCACGGGTGGTTTGCTGGCTGGCGTCATGTATTCGCTGGTGGCGATTGGTTTTGTGCTGATTTATAAGGCCTCAGGCGTGTTCAACTTTGCCCAGGGTTCTATGGTGCTGTTTGCTGCACTGACCTTTGTCAGCTTGCTGGAGCGAGGCGTACCGTTTTGGGGTGCATTTGTCATCACCTTGATCACCATGGCGCTGCTAGCATGGCTGATTGAATTGCTGGTCTTGCGTAAATTGGTCAACCGCTCGCCCATCACCTTGTTTATGGCGACATTGGGATTGAGCTATATCGTTGAGGGCCTGGCGCAAGCGGTGTGGGGCGCGCAAGTACATGCGCTGGACATCGGCATTAACGATGAGCCTTATGAAGTGTTTGGCATTTTGCTGTCGCAGTTTGACCTGTTTGCCGCCGCGATTGCGGGTGGGTTGGTGGTGTTGCTGGGCTTTTTGTTCAATAAAACCCGTATTGGCATTGCCTTGCGCGCCGTGGCTGACGACCAGTTGGCCGCGCTGGCGGTCGGCATACATCTGCAGCGCTTATGGCTGATTGTGTGGGCGGTGGCTGGGTTTGTTGGCCTGGTGGCTGGTATGTTGTGGGGTGCGCGTGTGGGTGTGCAATTTTCACTGTCGCTCATCGTGCTTAAAGCTTTGCCGGTGCTCATCATCGGCGGCTTCACTTCGATTGAAGGTGCGATTGTTGGCGGCCTGATCGTCGGTGCCAGCGAAAAACTGGCCGAAGTGTTTATCGGGCCACTCATTGGTGGCGGTATCGAAAACTGGTTCCCTTATGTGCTGGCCATGTTGTTTTTACTGGTCAGGCCATATGGGCTGTTTGGCGACAAAGCCATAGAACGCGTGTAAATAAGGCGCAGGTATCAACACTATGCTGTATCAAGAATCCGGACAATTTGTCACCGCTTACCAGCAGGATAAGCGCTTTTTCAGGCTTAAACAGGAGCGCCGGGCGTTTGCGGCATTGCTGGCATTCGCGTTTCTTCTGGTGCCTGTCATCGGCAATGATTACTGGTTTAGCGCCATTCTCATCCCGTTCCTGGTGCTGTCACTGGCCGGGCTGGGCTTGAACCTGCTCACGGGCTATGCCGGGCAGTTGTCGCTAGGCTCAGCTGCGTTTATGGCCGTGGGCGCGTTTGCCACCTATAACTTTCATCTGCGCATTGAAGGTTTGCCCCTAGTGGCCAGCCTGATTCTAGGTGGCTTGACTGCGGGTGGCGTGGGCTTGCTGTTTGGCTTGCCCAGTTTGCGTATCAAAGGCTTTTACCTGATTGTATCTACGCTGGCGGCACAGTTTTTGGTGCAATGGGTATTCACCAACTTCTCCTGGTTTTCGAACAACTCTTCTTCTGGGGTCATTACGGCACCGCCGTTGCAGCTATTAGGCACCGACTTGAGTTCGCCCGTCGGCCGCTATCTGCTGACATTAACCGTGGTGTTGGCATTCGGCGTGCTGGCAAAAGTCATTGTCAGCGGCGAGTTGGGCAGAAAATGGATGGCAGTGCGTGATATGGATACCGCTGCCGCCGTCATCGGTATTTCGGTGCCGAAAACCAAACTGTTAGCGTTTGCCATCAGTTCATTTTACCTGGGCATTGCTGGCGCGTTGTGGGCATTCACTTACCTGGGGACGGTTGAGCCACATGGCTTTGATCTATCTCATTCTTTCCAGATTTTGTTCATTATTATCATCGGCGGTATGGGCAGCATCTTGGGTAGTTTTCTCGGCGCGGCGTTTATTGTGCTGTTTCCTATCTTGCTTTCCAACTTGTCTTCTGGCCTGCTCGCTGGGTCTATAGACCCAGGGCAGCTAGAGAATTTCCAGAAAATGATCTTTGGCGCGCTGATTATCTTTTTCCTGATCAAAGAACCCAATGGTTTGGCCCAAGTCTGGCAAACCATCAAGCAACGGTTGCGGGTCTGGCCGCTGCGTTTTTAGGCCGTTCATTCCCATCGAATAAAGGAGACTTTTCATGTGTTGAACGCTTAATACGGACTTTTATATAACTAAAAACGATTAGTAGCTATTTTTATATTTTCAATAAGGAGTTTTAGAGTGAAATTTTTAGCTAAACATCGCTGGCTATGGCTAGCATTCGGCTTGGCAGTGAGCAGTGTGAGCACGCAAGTGCAGGCCGCCAATGAGCAATATTTTCCGTTACAGAGTTACCGCATCGGGCCTTATGCCGCGGGTGGCTCCGGCTTTTTTGGGGGCTTTATTGACTACCTGCAATACGTCAATGCCAAAGACGGCGGCGTGAACGGTGTGAAATTCACCTGGAGCGAGTGCGAAACTGAATACGTGGTGGAAAAAGGCGTCGAGTGCTACGAGCGCCTGAAAAAAGGCTTGAACGGCGCACCAGCGGCGGCGACCAATCCACTGTCTGTAGGCATTGCTTATGCCACGCTGGATCGTTCTACCGCTGACAAATTGCCGTTGATTACCATTAACCACGGTCGTACCGACTCCACCGATGGTAGCGTGTTTCCGTATGCCTTCCCGCTGCAATTGAATCCTTACAGCGAAGTGTCGGCGATTGTGAATTACATTGCCCACCAATCTGGTGGCCTCGATAAGCTTAAAGGCAAGAAGATCGTCACGCTGTATCACGGCTCACCTTACGGCAAAGAAACCAGCCCGATTCTGGAACTGCTGGCGAAGAAATATGGCTTTGAGTTGACGCTGATTGAAGTGCCGCACCCAGGCAACGAGCAGCAGTCACAGTGGCTGAGCATCCGCCGTATTAAACCAGACTGGGTGATTCTGCGTGGCTGGGGCGTGATGAACCCGGTGGCTTTGAAGACCGCACAAAAGACTGGCTTCCCGGCTGACCATATCATCGGCAACATTTGGAGCAACTCCGAAGACGACGCGGCGCCTGCAGGCAATGCGGCCAAAGGGTTTATCTCGATTACCACCCATCCTTCTGGCACCAGCTTCCCGGTATTGCAGGGCATTAACCAATATGTGATTAAAGCTGGCAAAGGCAATCTGCAAGACCCTAAACGCTTTGGCAATGTGTATTACAACCTGGGCGTGGTCAACGGCATTTTGAACGTTGAAGCCGTGCGCGTGGCACAAGCCAAGTTCGGCAAGCGTCCACTGACCGGTGAAGAGGTGCGCTGGGGCTTCGAGAATATCAAGCTGGATGATGCGCGTCTGAAAGAACTCGGTGCCCTGGGCCTGGTACAGCCATTGAAACTCAGTTGCGCTGACCATGAAGGTGGTGGTGCGGTGCGCTTCCAGCAATGGGATGGCAGCAAGTGGAAAGTTATTTCAGAGTGGGTACAGGCTGACCGCCAGTTGTTGCGCCCGATTATTGAAAAGTCTTCACACGAGTATGCCAAGGAAAAAGGCATCACGCCGCGTGATTGCAGCAAAGAAGAAGTTGCTGCCAAATAAATAGGCAGGGATGAAATCAATGCACACCGCAACGTGCGGTGTGCATGTGCAGTTTGATGCCGTGGGCAGTCAATGCCGACGTGATCAAATTGAGGAGGTGGTGATGTCGCAATCACAACAAATAAATTCAATACAGCACAATCTGGCGTACGAACCGCTATTGCAAATGGATGATATTGAAGTGATCTATGAAAAGGTCATTTTTGCCATCAAACATATTTCACTGCAAGTCGGGCCGCAGTCTATTGTTGCGTTGCTGGGTGCCAATGGCGCCGGTAAAAGCACTATCCTGAAAGCAATTTCCGGCCTGGCACCGGCGCAACGCGGAGAGGTCGTGCAAGGCAAGATTGTCTATGGCGGCAAGGAGATCACCCAAGCCACACCACGTCAGTTGGTGGCACAAGGCCTGGTGCAGGTGCTGGAAGGCAGGCATTGCTTCGGGCATTTAACCGTGGAAGAAAACCTGCTCACCGGCGCATTTATCCGCCGGCCTTCCAGTAAGGCATTGGCACAGGATCTGGAAAGGGTCTATGCCTTTTTTCCGCGTCTCAAATTGCTGCGCAAAAACTATGCGGGATATACGTCAGGCGGAGAACAGCAGATGGTTGCCATCGGTCGCGCCCTGATGGCGAATCCCAAACTGATCCTGCTTGATGAACCCTCCATGGGCCTGGCACCGCAGATTGTTGAGGAAATCTTTGAAATTGTGCACCAATTACAGCAAAGCCAGAGCCTGAGCTTTTTACTGGCTGAGCAGAATGCCACCGTGGCGTTGCGTTATGCCAACTATGCTTATGTGCTCGAAAGCGGGCAAATCACCCACCACGGCGATGCGCAAACCATTGCCAGCAGCCAGGTCTTAAGTGACGCTTATCTGGGTGGCCGCTAATGCATGACCCATTCAGGTAGTTACAATTTAGTAATAAATTGTGTAACATATTTGTTGCAATTATATAAAACTAACTGTAAACACTTTGGGAGCTTTCGATGCTAAAACAACTTGCTGGTGCTTTTTCATTTATTGCAATTACGTCCTTTATGACGCCGGTGGCCATGGCTTATGACTTTGATGGTACTGCTTTGGTCAGTCCGGACTCTGTAGACTATTCATTTAATGCGGCTGCGACGGCTGCGACCGTTTCATTTGACCTGATTGGTTACGCAACCCTGGATGGTTTTCCAGACAACAATTATGAAGATTATTTCACCCTCTCAGTGAACGGCAGCGCTGTGTTTTCTGCGAGCTTTAACCTGGGTGGTGATGGTGGCCCGATCACGATTACTCAAGGTGACGCAAGCTACGTGTCAAATTATGTCTACAACGGTTTTAATAACGGCGGCTCGTTGACCATTACACTGCCAGTCACTTTGGTATTAGGTAGCAATAACCTGACTTTCAGTTACGCCAGTGCCATTCCACAAGGGTTGGGTGATGAAGGCTGGGGTGTTAAAAACTTGTCTGTGACCACTGTGCCTGAGCCAGAGTCTTATGGTTTGTTGATGGCTGGTTTAGGTCTGGTAGGCTTTGCCGCCAGAAGAAAAGCTGGTAAATAAGTATTGCAGCAGTAAAAAAACGGCCTTGCAGGCCGTTTTTTATTGTCTGAACAAAGGCTTAGAAGAAGTGTGCGACATGGAAAATGGCTTTAATGCCGTCAATATCCGGCAAGTTGTTGCGATTCTCCCTGAAGTAGAACACATCAATACGCTTGTTGCTGTCGCCGTCGATTAAATAGCCTACACCCACATCAATACGTTTGCGGTCGAGGCCGGTGGTGTCATTGTTAAACTCCTGGTAAATCACTTTGGGCTGGAATTTGCCTATGCCCACTTTGTCAGCAAACGTATAGCTGCCGTTGATGAAAAAGCCTTTGGCTTCCGGCAATACGGTATCACCGGTATTGTCGTTATCGTAGTTGTAATATGAGGCCTCCGCGCCCAGCACAGCGCCATTACTCAACGGCTTTTCCAGTCGCGCATCCAGGTTCCAATACTTGGAATCGCCTTTATTCAAAATAGTGCCGGTGCCATCTTTCTGGTAGCGGTAAGAGCCGCCGACAGACAGGATGGATTTTTTGCCATCGTAGCTGGATAGGTTGTAAAAGCCAGGCTCGGTATCCCAGAAGTTGTATTGCAGGCGTGTGGCATAAGACAGGTTGTCAGCCTGGTTAGAGCCGCCCTGACGACCATTGGTGGCCGAGACATAGTATTTAAAGGCATTGCTGCTGTCTGAGCCAAAGAACACGGCGCCATTGTCACGGCCGCCAAACTGGTAAGAGCCTTGCTCGGCAATCGGGAAGTCAAAGGTGGTCGAATACATGGGCGCAACGGCAGAGGCGCGGCTGGCGGCCGGCAAAAAGCGGCCAATCCAGAAATTGGCGTAATTGTTGAATTCCAGGCCCAAGTGACCATCCAGTAACTCTATTTTGTCGTCTGCCGTATTGCGGGCAAAGTTAAATTCAAACGAGACGTTTTCGTGCAGTTTGCCGTTGGTATATAAACGCGCTTCTTCCACTTCAAAGTCATTAGAACGGTCTTTACCACTGGGGGCGGCGTCTTTAATCGAACTAAAGCTGACACGCGAGGCAATACCGATATTAATGAACTGGTTGTCATTGCGCTGTATGGTGGCTTCGGCAAATGCCTGGCTGCTGAGCAGGGCCAGGCTGGTTAATAAAGAAATACGGTGCAGGCTGTGAGGGGTAGGTTTGTTTTTCATGTATTCACTCTGAGATTAGTCATTCGGTTATCAATGGATATCAGTCGTCCTCATCACGCGCAGGCGTGATGAGGTCACGTTCCAGAATGTTTAATTGCAGAATGTGTGCCACAAAATTAAGTGATAAAAATCAATGGCTTGAGTTGTTCTGTGGGAATGGCGGATGCTGGCTTATCCGCAGGGTGCTGTTAGCCTGCCTTGCAATCAGCATGTGTACTGTCCGACTTGGTGGCGATGTTTTTCTTAACATATATTGACATTAAATTTGTCACACCCCTATAATTCGCTGGTTTGTTAATAAATATTATCTCAATTTACCAGGTGTAATCTCCGTCGCTGGCATCTACCGTCATGGCCAATCAGCCTTTATTCCGTCACGCTGCGCTCAATGCACAAAAAAACCATTGGCTGGGCACTATCCTGCTAGTGCGTCCTGTCAGTTACCTGTTGCTCACTGGCCTGGCCATCATCTTTGCGGTGATTGTGGTGCTGTTTATGGCGTGTGCGACTTATACCAAGCGTAGTACGGTCATGGGGCAGTTGGTGCCGGAAACAGGCTTGTTGAAAGTGTATGCGCCGCAATTAGGGCTGGTGGTTGAAAGGAAAGTGCAAGAAGGGCAGCTGGTCAAGCAAGGCGATATTCTGTTTGTATTGTCCAGTGAGCGTTACTCGGATGGGCAGGGCTCTGTGCAGGCGTCCATCAGCGCACAACATACCCAACAACGGCAATCGCTGCGCGACGAAATCGTCAAAACCAGGCTGCAACAGCATGATGAACAACAGGCATTGCAGTCACGTCTGCTAGGGATTCAGGAAGAGCTGACCCGGCTGGCAGCACAATATAAAGCGCAGCAGACGCGCGTGACATTGAGCGAAGAGGCGTATCAACGCTATCAGGGATTGCTGGAGAAAAACTATATTTCACGTGAGCAAACGCAGCAAAAACAAGAGGATTGGATAGAGCAGTCTTCGCGGCTAGAGTCCATGGCGCGCGAACAGGTGCGCATGCAACGTGATGTGCTTGCCCGTCAGGACGAGTTGTCCAGTGTGCGGGCCAAACATCAAAACCAGATTGCGCAGCTGGAGCGCAGTGTGTCCAGTGTCAATCAACAGCTGACCGAAAGCGAAGCCAAGCGACGCCTGGTGATCCGTGCGCCTGAGTCCGGCACGGCCACTGCCGTCGTTACAAATGTCGGCATGGCGGTCGAAGGCAGTCGGCCGCTGCTGAGTATTGTGCCGCGTAGCGCCAGGCTGGAAGCGCATTTGTTTGCACCCAGCCGCGCCGTGGGGTTCGTCCGCCCCGGTGTGCCGGTGCGCTTGCGTTACCAGGCTTATCCCTACCAGAAATTTGGCCAGGCGACTGGCCGGGTGGTGTCCGTGTCGAAGACAGCGTTGCCAGCCAGTGAGATTTTTACCATGGGCAATCCTGCTGGTAATAACCAAAACAACGAGCCTTATTACCGCATTTCAGTCGTGCTAGACCAGCAAGCCATCGTCGCTTATGGCGTCAGGCAACCCTTGCAGCCTGGCATGTTGCTGGATGCTGACGTCATGCTCGAACGTAGGCGCTTGTATGAGTGGGTGCTGGAGCCATTAATTAGTTTGACTGGCAAGTTGTAGCCATGGAAATGAAAGTGAGTCATGTCTTTTCTTAGTCAGCTGTCTTTTGGCCTGGGGCGTACACTGCCCATCACGTTACAAACCGAGGCCAGCGAGTGCGGCTTGGCCTGCCTGGTCATGGTGTCAAACTATCATGGGTTTCGCACCGACCTGGCGACCATGCGTCGATTGTTCCTGGTCTCAATCAAGGGCACGACCCTGAGTCACCTGATGGGCATGGCGCAAGCCGTGGGTTTTACCACGCGCCCGGTCAAACTAGAGCTGGAAGACTTAAAAGATTTGCGTCGGCCGTGCATTTTGCACTGGAATTTCAACCACTTTGTGGTGTTGAAAGAGGTGGGCGCGCGCCAGGTGGTGATTCATGACCCGGCCATGGGTATACGCAAGTTGAGTTTTGATGAGGTGTCTGCCGCATTTACTGGCGTGGCATTGGAGTTGTGGCCCAACCCAGGCTTTAAGCAGGTGACCTTTAAACAAAGCGTGAAATTGCGTGACATGATGGGGCATGTCACCGGTCTTTATCGTTCGCTGGGGCAGGTGTTGCTGTTAGCGCTGGCGTTGGAGGTGTTTGCGCTGGTGTCGCCGTTTTATATGCAATGGGTCGTTGACCATGCGCTGGTGTCGGCAGACCGGGATTTGCTCACCACGCTGGCACTTGGTTTTGGCCTGCTGGTCTTTATGCAGCAGGCCATTAGCACGGTACGCGCTTGGGTCATCATGCATATGTCTACCACGCTCAACGTGCAATGGCGGGCCAATTTATTTGCGCACTTGATCCGCTTGCCGGTCGGTTTCTTTGAAAAGCGGCATCTGGGCGATGTGGTGTCGCGTTTTGGCGCCATTGATCAAATCCAGCACACGCTGACCAGTACCTTTGTCGAAGCCATCCTAGATGGTGTGCTCACCGTGGCGACCTTGGCCATGATGTTTTTGTATAGCCCGACCATGGCCTGGATCGCTATCGGTGCCATGCTGTTGTATGGCCTGGGGCGCTGGGCCTGGTTTCGGCCTTTGCGCAATGCCACTGAAGAGCAAATCGTGCATGCCGCCAAACAGCAAACCCATTTTATTGAAACCGTGCGCGGTGTGCGGGCGCTTAAGTTGTTTCAACGATTAGACGAGCGCAGAAATAGCTGGTTAGGCTTGTTTGTCGAGCAAGTGAATGCTGACTTACGTACGCAAAAGTTGCAGGTGATGTACCGCTTGCTGAATGGCTTGTTGTTCGGCGTGGAGCGTATCCTCATTATCTGGCTAGGCGCCAAACTGGTGATGGAGGGTGCGTTCACGATTGGCGTCTTGCTGGCTTTTATTGCCTATAAAGACCAGTTTGTGACGCGCGTGAGCGGCCTGATTGACCGCATGGTTGAGATGCGTATGTTGCATTTGCAAGGTGAGCGCCTGGCGGATATTGCCCTGGCCGAGCAGGAGCCTGAAGTCGTGGATACCATGAGCAAGCAGGAGATTGAAAAACTGCCTGCCAATATTGTGATTCAGGGCTTGCGTTACCGTTATGCGGATGGCGAACCTTGGGTGCTGGATGGCGTCGACCTGGAGATTGCTGAAGGCGAATCGGTGGCCATTGTCGGCGCTTCCGGTTGCGGTAAGTCCACCTTGATGAGCATTATGCTCGGGCTGCGCCCTTTTAAAGAAGGGCAGATATTGGTGGGCGGGCAACCGTTGTCCAAACTGGGCTTGTCGCATCTGCGCAATATGGTCGGTACGGTGATGCAGGACGATGCGCTGTTTGCAGGCTCTATTGCTGACAATATTGCATTTTTCGATCAGCAAGTTGATATGGCGTGGGTGGAAGAATGTGCGCGCAAGGTGGCAGTCTATGAAGAAATTGCCGTCATGCCCATGGGCTTTAATACCCTGATCGGCGATATGGGCGCAGCGCTGTCTGGCGGGCAAAAACAACGTATCCTGCTGGCACGCGCTTTATATAAAAAGCCCAAAATCCTGTTCCTCGACGAAGCGACCAGCCACCTAGATGTGGCGCGTGAAACCATGGTCAACCAGGCCATACAGGCGCTCGATATGACGCGCGTGATTATTGCGCACCGGCCCGAGACCATCGCTTCGGCCAAGCGTGTGATTGTGATGGCGGCGGGCAAAGTCCATATGACGGCGTTGGCGGACGCATGAGTGTATCCTTGCGCCAGGCATTGCCATTATGCTGGGTGCTGGGGCTTGTATTGCCAGTCAGCGCCATGGCACTGCAATTGACCGACTTTACTGAGTTCCAGGGGCGCGTCGCCGGTAGCCCGGCCAAAGAGATGTTAACGACAGCGGCTGAATCTGAATTGGCGCCCTGTGCCGCGGCCTTGCCGCAACGGCCGCTGACACTGCTTGATGTGGTTGAGCAGGCTTTATGCAACAGTCCGCGTAGCGCCGAGGCCTGGTCCATCGCCAAAGCGCAGGCCGCGCAAGTGGCGGTACAAAAGTCCAATTATTTACCGCGTATCAATATCACGGCAGGCACGGCCAAAGTGAGAAATCACGTTGAAAACTCATTGTTCTCTTCGCTGGACCAGGACAATCACATTACTAACCGTACGGCCAGCTTACGTCTGAGCTGGTTACTGGCTGACTTGGGACAGCGCTCGGCCAAGCTTGGTCAGGCACAAGCCTTATTAAATGCCGCCAATGCTGCGCATGATGCTGCCTTGCAAGAAGTGTTTATCACCGCCGCCCAGGCGTATTTTGACAATTTGACCACACAGGCCACTTTGACCGCTTTTGAGGATGCTGAGTCACTGGCCAAGGAAAGCCTGGCCGTGGCAACGGCCAAATTCAAGGCTGGTGTCGGTTTACTCACCGACCAGTTACAAGCGCAAACGGCTTACGCTCAAGCCCGGCTAGATAGAACCAAAGCCGAGGGGGACCTGAAAAATGCCCATGGCACGTTGTCCGCCGCCATGGGCTTAATGGCCAATACCACCTTTCAGCTGTTAAAACGCAGCCAACCACTGGAGCAGGCAGATTTTCTTAACCGGGTGGATGTGCTGATCCAACAGGCCCTCGAATCGCATCCGGCCATTCTTGCCGCGAAATCTAAAGTACAGGCCGCTGAAGAAAATATGAAGGCTGTGCGTGCAGAAGGACTGCCAACCTTAAACCTTAATACTGAATTGAGTCGTTCGGATCAGATGGGCTATCAGCAACTGGCAAACTTTCCGGCCAGTAGTGTGTACTCAACCACGGCCACCGTCGGTTTGCAGCTGAATATGCCTTTATTTGAAGGGTTTTCGCGTAGCTATCAGGTGCAATCTGCCGAAGCAGAGCGTCAAACACGCGTGGCAGAACTGAATCGCATCATGCAGCAGGTCTCGCTGGAGGTATGGAAAAGCTATCACGCTTTGATGTCAGAACGCGAAAATCTGCGTGCGACGGAGGAGCTCGTGCGCCATGCTCAAGAGGCGTTTCAGGTCGCGCAAGGGCGTTATCAGGCCGGGGTGGGCAATATGATCGAGTTGCTGGGGGCGCAAAATGCACTGTCCAGCGCCAGGCAGCAGCATATCAAGTCGCTGGCAGCCTTGCGTGCGGCCAGATTGAAACTCGCTGCCAATATGGGCAATGTCGGCTTGTGGGCGATTGTCGAACCTTTGAACATCAATGGCCGTTAACCTGTTTACGTAATTGTTAATTTTAGTTAATATTATGTTGCTGTGATGTGGCTGTTATGCAGCGATATCACCGTCTGAATTATCTTGAATCAAGGTGATGGTGGGCGCGAGTTAATTGTGCAGTCGTCAAGGATTGCATGGTTAGAAAGAGCACATTAATAACGTAAATGAGGAGAAGTAAATGGCAATTCAAAACTTGAAAAAGGTTGAAGTTGAAGCGGTTTCTGGCGGTGCGGGCTTGGATCTGTCCGGTTTGCTGGGTGGCATTCCGTTGTTAGGTGGTTTGCTGGGCGGTGCGACCAGTTCTACCGGCGGCACGGTCAACGGTTTGGTCAGTACCCTGTCGGCGATCCCATTGGTTGGCCCCCTCTTAGGTAGCGTGCTTGGCCTGTTTGGCGGCTTGGTCAGCATTTAACAGACTCGGTTTTCCCCTCCGATGTATTTGCCCTGCTTTTGCAGGGCTTTTTTGTGCCAACAGCTACTTACTTTTTGGTCTCGGCAGGTTTGCAGTTTTTGAGGTGTAAATGATCACTGTCATCCAGCGTGGTTTGCTCGCCGTTCAGGCGCAAATCCATGGTGCCGTAGTGATAAAGCTGCTTATCGCTCGCATCTCTGGCCAGGCCAATTTCGTGATCAGGCAGCATGACCCAGGCTTCGTCACCATTTGCAGATAGTTTCAGGCCAAAAGACTGGTAGTTGTCGCATTGGTAATGGATGGCTTCTTTGCCATAGCGCGGTATTTCCTTGGTGCCTTTGTCAAACATGCTGGGAAACTCAAAGCTGGCGCAGCCAAACAATAAGGCAGAGGCGGCAGCGATCATCAAATGTTGATAGGTATTTTTCATTGTGTGTATCTTGTTCTAATCAGAGGCTATAAATAAATATGCACCATATTGTGCCAGTCATGCCTCACAGACTCAATTGTTTTGGTCGTCGGGCTGGTAGGCCGCACGTTGCAAGCGGTCACGCAATGCATCCCATTCCGGGCTGACTGGTGGCGATTCGATCAGGATCACCTCAGCCTGTGCGGTGTCCAGTGTATGTAGTGCGGCGTAGAGTTGCTCAGCTGCTTGCGCTGGGTTATTCGGCAGGTAAACATCTTTGGCTGTCACCTGCTGTGCATTGCCAAACAACAGCGCAGCGGCTGCTGGCCTGGTTTGGGCGTAGTGCAACATGGCTGGGATTGACGCAAATAGCAGGCAGGGGGTACGTGGCGAATAATGCAGCAAATGCTGGCCAGGTACCTTCGGTGTTGGCACCGATTGCTGGGTGGCCGGTTTGCCTGCAATCGCGGCGATCGCTGCAGCCTCTATCATGCCTGGGCGCAATAATTGCCACTCGTCTCCGTGCACGCTGACGATGGTTGACTCTATCCCTACCTGGCAGGCACCGCCGTCCAATACAGGGATGTCATGGCTCAGGCCAGACTCCACATGCTCAGCCGTGGTGGGGCTCAACTGTGTATATTTATTGGCAGAAGGCGCGGCAAGCCCCAGACCGCTATCTTTTAACAGGGTAAGTGCCACCGGGTGTGCCGGCACGCGCAAGGCCACGGTTGGTTCGCCAGCACGTACGGTTTGCGATACCTCAGCGCGCGCTGGTAATACTAATGTCAGCGGTCCTGGCCAGAATGCGTGTGCCAGTTGTTGTGCCAATGGTGGAAACTCACTCGCCCAGTCCGCCACTTGTGCTGAGCTGGCAATATGCACAATCAGTGGATTGTTGGCCGGGCGCTGCTTCGTCGCATATATTTTGGCAATGGCCGATTCGTTGCGTGCATCAGCCGCCAATCCATATACCGTTTCTGTCGGGATGGCGACTACCTCACCACGCTTTAACAGTTCAATCGCCTTTGCCGGGCTGATACGCATCATGCACTCTGTATATTTGTAAAAATTCTATTTTACTATCGAAAACCATGCGTGCTAAAGCATGGCTTCCTATAAAATGCGCGGTTCAGTATAAGGAGCAGCAAAATGCAAATTCAAGTTCAACATAATCCTGCCGAAACACAATTAAAGACACTCGGTGTTGCCAAGTGGCCCACCTGGCAAAAAGAAGTGTCTGTTTTTGACTGGACATTCCATGAACAAGAGCAGGCATATATATTAGATGGCGAATGTGTGGTCACTCCGGTAGGCGGCACACCTGTCAGTTTTGGCAAGGGTGACTTCGTTACTTTTCCGGCAGGACTCAAAGTCAGCTGGGAAGTGAAGCAGCCTTTGCATAAGCATTATCATCTGGATGGCAATGTCTTGACGCAAACATGGTTGCGACTCAAAGCAGCTTTCAAGAAATAATCATCAATTTGTAACAGAATTGTAATAGTGGTGAATGGGGGCTTGACCGCAATCCTCATCGCTGTAGAATGCGCGGCTTCCTTAAACGAAACGACATGTTGAGTTGTCAGGATGTGCCTTTAGCGGGGTGGGTTGATAGTGATTTGAAACGAGTTTTTAAATTGCTGTTGACGCGATAAAAAACCTCTGTATAATGCGCACCTCGTTACGAAATAACGGTAACGAAAACAGCGAAAAGCTGATGTTCTTTAAAAA